>NZ_JBSHBL010000054.1:41216-73164 GCF_053611985.1 Streptomyces sp. NPDC054770 | reverse complement strand
GACACAACCCCCTCCCTTTCTCCGTCAGGCAGTCGGCGACCTTGGCGTTCCGGTGGCCGGGCGCCCTCAGTCGCCGTACAGCTCCGCGTGCTGCTCGGGCGTCAGATTCTTCGTGTCCGCCCTGCGCAGCATCGCCACGTGCCGGCCCACCGGGCACCAGCCGATGCGGCGGGGACCGAGACGGATCGTGGTGACGGAGGCCCCGGCCGTCCAACTGGCCCAGAAGACATGTCCTTTGGTGCACATCACCGGCGTATCGCGCATCTCTGCTCCTGTCGTACGACGAAGGGGGACGGTCATGAGTCGAGGAGGCGTTCGCCCGCGAACAGGGCGGCGAGCGCGGCGAGCAGGACCAGGGACGCGCCGGCGCACCCGGCCACGTACGACCAGGAGAAGAGCCGGTACGAGCCGGGCCGCGCGGTGAGCGTGATCACCGCGGCGAGCGCCGGGGCCAGCGCCGCGAGGCGTACCGGGCCGCCGTTCAGGCCCGCCGTGACCTTCAGCCACGCCGGATGGAGGAACGCCACGAAGGTGAGCAGCGAGGTGGCCCACAGCATCGAGGCGAGCGGGATGAGCAACGCCGTCGCACCGTACTCGCCCGTCATGGCGACCGAACTGCCGTCGAGCGCCACGGCCGCGGTCGCCAGGCCCAGAAACACCCCGGCGAGCACCGCCCAGGCGAGCAGCGACAGAGCGTATGTCGCCGTGACGTAGCCGAGGAAGATCGTGCGGGGGCGCAGCGAAGTGGCGAGCAGCCCCTCCGCCATGCCGCCCGAGACATCCGGGCCGAGGATCGAGCGGCTCACCGTCAGGCTCATCAACGAGGCGGCCAGGGCCAGCAGTTCGGGCGCCGTGAGCAGCGCCGTCGCCATCGCCGCGTCGGTGAGGCCCGGATGCGCCGAGGTCACGCGCACGGGGCCGGAGAGGGGCGGCGTCAGGTCGCCGTGCAGGGCGCCGGGGATCAGCCGGGGCACGACGAGCAGGAGCACCACGATCGCGGCGGCGACCGCCGCGGGCAGGGCGACGGCCTGCCGGCCCTGCTGCGCCCAGGCCCGCCGCAGCAGGGCGCGGGCCAGCCGTCGGTACGTCATCGCGCGTCCTCCAGGAACTCCCGCAGCACCGCGTCCGCGTCGACGGGTACCCGGTCCACGCGGAGTACCGGCACGCCCAGGGTGACGGCGCGCGCGATCAGGCCGCCGATGGTCTCTCCGGGGGGTACGTCGACGCGTACGCGTCCGTCGCCCAGCGCCGTCGCCGGGGCGGCGGCAGCCAGGGCGGCGGGCCAGCTTCCCTCGCACCGGAGGACATACGTGTCGCGATCGGTGTCGCCCACCAGGTCGTTGCGTACGGTGAGCATGCCGTCCTTGAGGACCAGCACGTCCGTGGCGACGCTCAGCGCCTCGGGCAGGTTGTGTGTCGAGTACAGGACCGTGCGGGTACGCGCCCAGGAGCGGATCAGGTCGCGTACGAGGGCCGATGTCACCGGGTCGAGGCCCGTCAGCGGCTCGTCCAGAAGCAGCACCTGGGGAGCGCCGAGCAGGGCGCGGGCCAGGTCGACGCGCTGCAGTTGCCCCCGGCTGAGGCGTCCCGTGCGGCGCTCCCACAGCGGGGCCAGCGTGAACGTGTCGTGCACCTCACGGAGTCGGTCCGCCCGCACGGCGGGATCGGCGTGGCGTAACTCCGCCCAGAACTCCAGGTTGTGCCGCACCGTCAAGTCCGGCGAGAGCGCGGCCCGATGGCCGAGATAGGCGATCGTGTCCTTCCGCCCCGGGTGGTGCGCGACATCCGCGCCGCCGACCAGGACACGGCCCGCGAGCGGCGCGAGGATGCCCGCCATGACCCGCATCAGGGTCGTCTTGCCCGCGCCGTTGCGGCCCAGGAGGGCGTGCACGCCGGTCGTCAGCGTGACGTCGACGGGGCCGAGCGTCTCGGTGCCCCGGTAGCCGGCGCGAACGCCCTCCAGGACGAGCGGTGCGGGCATCCGGCCTGCCTTTCTGCGCTAGCTGTTATATGAAACATAGAACACTGGCTCCGGCCGGTCCATCGGATCCGCGTAAAGATCCCCTTTACCGGGCGGGCGGGCCGCCCGGTGGGCGATTGGCCCCATGTCGGCACGTGTTCTATGTTTTCTAGAACACTGGGCGGTTCGCACAGCGGCCCGGATCCGACCGCGGGGCACGAGGCACGGGGCACGAGGCGCGGAGCGCGGGACACGAAGCACGGGACACGAAGCACGGGGGGACAGGAGGCGGTCATGCTCATCCCTCTCGAGCTCAGCAGCGATGTGTCGATCTATCAGCAGATCCGCGACCGCGTCGTCGAAGGCATCGCCTCCGGAGCACTGCCCGCCGGCACGTCGCTGCCCTCCACCCGGGGCCTGGCCGCCGACTGCGGCATCAACTTCCACACGGTCAACAAGGCCTACGACCTGCTGCGCCAGGAAGGCCTCATCCAGCTCACCCGCAAACACGGGGCGGTCGTCGCCCGCGACCACGACACCGGGCCCCCGCCGCCGGGTTTCGTCGACGACTGGAGGGCGCGCGCCCGCACTCTCCTCGCCGAAGCCCTCGCACAAGGCCTCGACGCCGACGCCGTCCAGGAGTTGTGCGCGGAACTCCTCACCGGGGGAAGGGAACCCGCCACATGACCGTGCCGCTTCTCCTCCAGGCAACCGTCCTGTTGCTGTTCACCGCCGTGGCATGGGCGATGCCGTCGCTCGCGCAGGCCACCCTGCCGTTCGGCGTCCGCGTCCCGCGAGAGCGCGCCGGCGAACCCGCCGTCACCGCAGCCGTCCGCCCCTACCGCCGCCGGACCCTGACCGCGGGAGCCGCCGTCACCGCCTCCGCCACGGCGGTCCTGGTGCTGGCCGGACGCACCACCGTCGCGAACGCGGTCACGCCCCCGTGCGCGATCGCGCTCCTCGTCGGGCTCGACTGGGCCGCGTACTACCGCGCCCACCGTGCGGTCGCCGCCGCGAAGGCCGAGGGCGGCTGGTACGACGGCGTGCGGCAGGGCGTCGCCGTCGACCTCTCCATCCGCACCGACCCCGAGCGCTTTCCCTGGCTGTGGGCGCTGCCCGCGCTGCTGGTCACCGCCGCGACCGCCGGCGCCGGAGCGCTGCGCTATCCGTCGCTGCCCGCGACGCTCACCACCCACTGGAACGCGGCCGGCCATCCCGACGGGCATGTCCGTACCACCGTCGCCGTCGCCTTCACGCCCGTGTTCCTGCAGATCGCGTCGAGCGCGCTGTTGGCCGGCACGGCCGTGTTCGCGCTGCGCAGCCGGCAGTCGCTCGACGCCGAACGGCCGCGCGCCTCCGCCGCACAGCACCGGGCGTTCATCCGCTGGACGAGCCGCGGCCTGCTCGTGCTGGCTGCCTGCGTGGACCTGTCGCTCCTCGGGACGGCCCTGGTCACGTGGGAGGTGTACGGGAACCGTGCGGCGGCAGCGGCGGCGATCGGCCTCCCGCTCCTGGCGGGTGTCGCGTTCGTCCTCGCCGTGGCCGTCCGTACCGGCGCACACGGCAGCCGCCTGCCCGTCGACGCCGACGAGGCGAGCGGGTCCCGGGTCGTCAACCGCGACGACGACCGCCACTGGAAAGGCGGCCTCATCTACGTGAACCGGGACGACAGCTCAGTGTTCGTGCCCAAGCGGTTCGGCATCGGCTGGACCGTCAACTTCGGCCGCCCCGCGGGCATTCTCGCCCTGCTGGCCCTGACCGCCGTACCGGTGGCGCTGGCGATGGGGCTCACCCACTGAGCACTCTCCGTACGAGGGCGATCCCGCCACGGATGAATCCGTTCACGGAGCGTCTGCCCGGCAGCGCCACGGGTGACCGGCGCGCAATCGCGCGTCCTCCCTGCGAACGCCGCAAGATCGCTCCGCCGGCGTGCAGGGCCTCGTCGGCGAGGCCGGTCGCCCGAAGCTTGCGATCCCTTGGTGCCAGGAGCACTGTGGATACTG
This sequence comes from Streptomyces sp. NPDC054770, assembly GCF_053611985.1. NCBI lineage: Bacteria > Bacillati > Actinomycetota > Actinomycetes > Kitasatosporales > Streptomycetaceae > Streptomyces > Streptomyces sp. NPDC054770. The sequence goes on along the minus strand of NZ_JBSHBL010000054.1, from coordinate 69,201 downwards.
CCTGCGACAAGAGATCAGAGACCACCATGCACACCTGGGACAGGCGGAACACTCGCCGATTCACCGGTGCTCGCTTGGACGTGTCCGCGGCGACAGGCGTGTTGGACCGGGACGGCTGCGTCACCCACTGGAGCAGTGGTGCGCAGGAACTGCTCGGATACGCCCCTGTCGAGATCATCGGCAGGCCGGTGGACGACCTGCTGACGGCCGAGGGAACGCTGCGGCACCGCGACGGCCTCCCGCTGCACGCGCAGGTGCACCTGTGCCCGCTGCAGGACACCGATCGGGACGGCGGCTTCCTGCTCCTGCTGACGGCCGTGCCCGAGGCCGCGGCAGACGCGCCCCGGGATTCCCTGCTCCCGCAGTGGATATTCGAACAGCAGCCGCTTGCCGTCGCCATCTGCGACCTCGACGCACGCGTGCTGCGCGGGAACCAGCCGATGCTCGGAGTGGGGGGTCTTTCCGAGGAGGAGGCCCGCGGCCGGCGCCTGACCGAGATCCTCCAGGGCAACGCCATCGAGGAGGTGGAGCGGCGGGTCCTTCGGGTCGCCCGGACCGGGAAAGCGGAAGCGGCGGAGCCCATCGTCAGGCTCCCCGGGGAAGCCAAGGCGCACGCCTGGGCCATGGACGTCTTCCCGCTCAAGGACACGGACGGCTCGGTGTGCGCGGTGGGCGTCGCGGCGTCCGACTACTCCCAGCAGTACGACTCCAGGGAGCGCATCGCCTTGATCAGCGAGGCCAGGACCCGTGTGGGTACGAGCCTGGACATCAGGGGAACCGCACGAGAATTCGCCGAACTCGCCGTCCCCCGCTTCGCCGACTTCGTCAGCGTGGATCTTCTGGAGCCCGTCTTCCAGGGTGAGCTGCCCGCGCCCGGCCTTCCTCGGCATGTCACCGCCCTGCGCAGGGCGGCACACCGGTGGGCCGCCGGGCACGTGCACGCGCTCGATGCGGTGATCGGCGCCACGGAAGTGCACCCTCATCCGTGGTCGTCGCCGGTCGCCCGGTGCCTGGCCGAGAGCCGGGCCGTTCGGCACAGCACCAGGGATCCCGAGGTCATCCGCTGGCTGGCCGAGGATCCCGTTCAGGCGTCGCTCGCGGAGACGTTCGGCCCCCACTCGCTGATCGCCGTGCCGATCCGGGCTCAGGGCGTCTCCCTCGGGGCGGTCCTGTTCGTCAGGTACGCGGCCTCGCACGAGGAAGCCTTCGGCCCGGACTGCACGGCGATCAGCGAGGACCTCGTCGACCGGCTCGCGATCTGTCTGGACAACGCCCGCCGGTTCACGCGGGAGCGCGGCATCGCGCTCGCACTGCAGCGGGCCCTGCTGCCCCGGGAGTCGGCCGTGCACCCCGCGGTGGAGACGGCAGCCCGTTACCTGCCCGCGGGCGGCGGCGCCCAGGTGGGCGGTGACTGGTTCGACGTGGTTCCGCTGCCCGGGGCACGGGTCGGCCTGGTGGTCGGCGACGTCGTAGGGCACGGCATCAACGCCTCCGCGACCATGGGACGCCTGCGGACCGCCGTGCGCACCCTCGCCGACATCGACCTGCCGCCCGAGGAACTCCTCACCCACCTCGACGACATCATCACCCACACCGCGGGCGAGCAAGGCGGCGAACCCGGCGGTGAGATCCCCGGCGACATCGGTGCCACCTGCCTGTACGCCGTCTACGACCCGGTCTCCGGCACCTGTTCCCTGGCCCGCGCCGGCCACCCCGCCCCGGTACTGATCCACCCGGACGGCACCAGCAGTGTCATCGACATGCCCTGTGGCCCCCCGCTGGGCCTCGGCAGTCTGCCGTTCGAGGCGGCGGACGTCATCGTGCCCGAAGGGGGCCTGCTGGCACTGTTCACCGACGGCCTCCTCAGCACCCGGGACCGTGACATCGACGAAGGGTTCTCCGACCTGCGCAGCGCCCTCGCCCTCCCGGCCGCCTCGCTCGACGCGCTGTGCGACACCGTCCTGGACACCCTGTGCCCCGAGCCGCACGCCGACGACGTCACCCTGCTCCTGGCCCGCCCCCGCGTGTTCGACGAGGACCGCCTCGCCAGCTGGGACCTGCCCGGCAATCCCGCGGTCGTCGCCGACGCCCGCCGGCTCACGGCGGAACAGCTCGCCCTGTGGGGACTCGCGGAGGCCGCGTTCGTCACGCAACTGGTGGTGAGCGAGCTGGTCACCAACGCGATGCGGCACGCCGGAGGGCCGATCCGGCTGCGGCTCATCAAGGGCGAGACGCTGATCTGCGAGGTCAGCGACGGAAGCAGCGTCAGTCCCCATCTGCGCCGGGCCCGGGTGTTCGACGAGGGCGGCCGCGGCCTGTTCATGGTCGCCCAGTTCACTCACCGCTGGGGCACCCGCTACACCCGCACCGGCAAGACCATCTGGGGCGAGCAGGTGCTGCACATGCCGTAGACACGGCAATCCGGCCCCGGCGCTCGGTCCGTATTTCTCCGAGGACCTCGAAATCGGGCTCAGGCTTGTAGCGATCATGACAAATTCGGGTAGTCATGCCCACATGCCTTTACGTCGATTGCCTCGATCGCGTTCGGGAACCAAACGCCTCGCCGCGCTCGCCGCCGTCGCCGCCCTGATCCTGGTGGGCTGTGACACCGGCGGCACATCGCACTCCGCCGACGGCCGGCAGCAGCTGACCGTGGCGGCACTGCCGCTCACCGACTCCGCCGCCCTCTACCTGGCCCGGGACCGCGGGCTGTTCGCCAAGGAGGGCCTGGACGTACGCATCCAGCCCGTGCAGCAGAGCATCCAGGCGCTGCCCGCGCTGCTCAAGGGCCAGGTGGACGTCATCGCGAGCGCGAACTACGTCACCTACCTCCAGGCGTACGAGAAGGGCACCCTGGACCTGCGCATCCTCGCCGAGGGCGTACGGATCGCCCCGCACATGATGGACGTCCTCGTGCCCAAGGACTCCGCCCTGAAGTCGCCCGCGGACCTCGCCGGCAAGAAGGTCGCCGTCGCCGTCCTGAACAACATCCAGTCCCTGACCCTGAACGCGATCCTCGACGCCCGGCACGCCGGACGACCCGTCTACCGGCAGATCCTGTTCCCGCAGATGGGCGCCGCTCTGCAGCGGGGCCAGGCGGACGCCGTACACGCGGTCGAACCCTTCGACACGGCCATCCAGGGCGAGCTGGGCGCGCGGGTGCTGCTCGACGGCGGTTCGGGACCGGCCAGGGGCCTGCCCGCCAGCGGGTACGTCACCACGGCCGCCTTCGTGAAGAAGAACCCGAAGGCGGCAGCGGGCTTCCGGCGTGCCGTCGAGGCGGCGTCCAAGCTGGCCGCCGCGGACCCGGCGGCCGTACGCACCGAACTGCCCAAGTACAGCAAGGTGACCGCGGACCAGGCCGCGTCGATCCACCTGCCGGTCTATCCGACGGCCGCCGATCCGTCCGCCCTGCGCCGGCTCGTCCGGCTCATGCGCACCCAGGGCCTGCTGAGCAAGGACATCGACCCGGCACCCCTGCTGGTGAAATGACCCGGCGTCAGGAACTCCTGCTGGGCCTGCTCGGCACAGCCGTGGCCTTCGGGATCTGCGAGGCGGTGGCCCGGGCCGGGATCGTCCGGCGCAGCTATCTGCCGCCCGCGTCCGAAGTCCTCGTCCGCGCCGCGCGGTTGGCGGGTGACCCGGCCTTTCTCGACGGGATCGGGGTGACCCTGCGGGCGTGGGCGTACGGCCTCGGACTCGCCTGTGCGCTCGCGGTGCCGCTGGGACTGCTGCTGGGCGCGGTGCCGGTGGCGGAGGCCGCCGTACGCGCGGTGATCGAGTTCCTGCGGCCCCTGCCCTCCGTGGCGTTGATCCCCCTGGTGTCCCTGCTGCTCGGGTCGGGCACGGAGACGGAGGTGACGCTGATCGCGTACGCCTCGCTGTGGCCGGTGCTGTTCAACACCGTCTACGGCCTCGGTGAGACCGACCCGCTGGCCCGGGACACCCTGCGCGCCTTCGGGTTCGGCCGGCTCGCGGTGCTGCTGCGGGTGGAGCTGCCGGCCACCGCCCCGTTCATCGCCGCCGGCGTGCGGATCTCGGCCGCGGTCGCCCTGATCCTCGCCGTCGCGACGGAGATCCTCTCCGGCTTCGGCCAGGGCCTCGGCATCTTCATCGCCCAGGCCCAGACCGGCACCGACGGCACGCGGGACGTGCTGGCCGGGGTGGTGTGGGCGGGCGGCCTCGGACTGGTGATCAACGGCGTACTGGTCGGCGCCGAGCGGCGGTTGTTCGCCTGGGCGCAGGAACCGCGCGCGGAGGCGGGGACGCCGGAGCGGGGCCGCCTGTGACGCAGTCGCATCCGGGGCAGCATCCGGAGCCGGAGTCGCATCCGGAGCCGGGGCCGCACCCGGCCTCGCAGCCGCAGCGGCAGTCGAAGCGGCAGCGGCGGCCGCAGCCGCAGCGGCAGGGCAGCACACGGCGGCCCGGATCCGAACCTGCATCCGCACCCGGCCGGCTGCGCACCACCGCCGTACGCTTCCTGCTGCGCTGGACGGTCTTCCTCGGCGCCGTCCTCTGCTGGGAGCTGGCCGCCCGGGCGCAGGACAGCGTGTACTTCCCGCCGCCGCTGCGGATCGCCCGGCACGCCCGCGACCTGTGGTTCTCCGGTCCTGCCGGCCACCTGTTCCTCACCTCGGACGCCGTCGGCACCATCCTGCCGAGCCTGGGCCGGATGGCGGCCGGGTTCGCGCTCGCCGCCGTCGCCGGGATCGCCCTGGGGATCGCGGTGGGCCGCTCACGCCGGGCGTACGCGCTGTGCAACCCGGTGCTCCAGTTCGCGCGGGCCGTGCCGCCGCCCGCCCTGGTGCCGGTGTTCGTCGTCGTCTTCGACGTCGGTACGCCCATGCAGGTGGCGTCGATCGTGTTCGGTGCCGTGTGGCCGGTGCTGGTCAACTCGGCCGAGGGCGCCCGTGCCACCGATCCGCTGCGGCTGCAGGTGGCGGCCGTGCTGCGGCTGACTCCACCCGAGCGACTGTGGTTCCTGATCCTGCCCTCCGCGCTGCCCCGGATCTTCGCGGGGCTGAGGCTCAGCCTGTCGCTGTGCCTGATCCTGATGGTGTTCTCGGAGCTGCTGCCGGGCAGTGACGACGGCATCGGGTTCACCCTCACCGACGCACTGACGCGCTCCGACCTGCTCACGGTGTGGTCGGCGCTGCTGCTGCTCGGCGCCCTCGGGTATCTCCTCAACACCGGACTGCTGGCGGCCGAGAAACGGCTCGTCGGCCCGGGACCGTCCGCAGGGAGGACAGCATGACCACGCCCACGGTGCGCGAGGCGGTCGTACGACTCCTGCGCGACACCGGCATGACCACGGTCTTCGGCAATCCGGGCTCCACGGAACTGCGGATGTTCCGCGACTGGCCGGACGACTTCGGCTATGTGCTGGGTCTGCAGGAGTCCGTCGTCGTCGGCATGGCGGCCGGGTACGCGCTCGGCACCCGGCGGGCCGCGTTCGTCGGCCTGCACTCGGCAGGCGGGGTGGGGCACGCGCTCGGCGCGGTCTTCAACGCCTTCCGCGACCGGGTGCCGCTGGTGATCCTGGCGGGCCAGCAGGCGCGCTCGCTGCTCCGGTTGCGGCCGTTCCTCGGCGCCGACGAACCGGCCCAGTTCCCGCGCCCGTACGTGAAGTACGCGCGCCAGCCGGAGCGGGCCGAGGACGTGCCGGCCGTGCTCGCCGAGGCGTACCGGGTCGCGATGACGCCGCCCCGCGGCCCGGTGTTCGTGTCCGTGCCCGAGGACGACTGGGACCGGCCCGCCGAGCCCGTCACGCCCCGCACGCTGCACTCGGGTTTCACGGCCGACCCGGCCGCCCTCGACGCGCTCGCCGCCCGGCTGGCGGCCTGCGCACGACCGGCCCTCGTGGTGGGCCCGGGCGTGGACGACGAGGACGCGCTGGAGCCGGTCCGCGCGCTGGCCGAACGGCTCCGGGCCGGGGTGTGGATCAGCCCCCTCTCCGGCCGCTCGGGTTTCCCCGAGTCGCATCCCCTCTTCCAGGGCTTCCTGCCGCCGGTGGCCGGCCGGCTCGCCGCGCGTCTCGCGCCGTACGACGTGGTGGTAGCCCTCGGCGCACCGCTGTTCACGTACCACGTGGCGGACGTCGGCCCGCCGCTCGCGCCCGGCACCGAGCTGTTCCACCTGGACTGCGACCCCGGCCAGGCCGCCTGGCTGCCCACCGGCACCAGCATCGTCACCACCCTGCGGCCCGCGCTGGCGCGGCTCACCGGGCTGCTCCGGGAACCCGACCGGGATCCGCCGCCGCCCCGCCCGGCACCGCCCCCGGCCCACGCCGAGGAACACATCACCCCGGACCTGCTCTTCGATCTCCTGCACGCCCGCCTGCCGCGCGACCGGGTCCTCGTGGAGGAGGCACCGAGCCACCGTGACGCGCTCCACGCACGCGTGCCCGTCGCGTCGAGCGGCGGGTTCCTCACCACGGGCAGCGGGGCGCTCGGCTGGGGCCTGCCCCTCGCGGTGGGCCGGGCGCTCGCCGACCGGCGCCGGGTGGTGTGCGTGGTCGGGGACGGCTCGGCGATGTACTCGGTGCAGGCACTGTGGACCGCGGCCCGCCACACGGCACCGGTCACCTACGTCCTTGTGGACAACGGCGGTTACGCGGCCGTCCGTGCGCTGGGCCGCCGGATCGGCATCGCGCCCGTCCCCGGTACGGACATCACGGGCATCGACTTCGCGGCACTCGCGGACTCGTTCGGCTGCCCTGCCGCCCGCGTCGAGCGCGCCGAGGAACTGCCGGCCGCCCTGGACCACGCCCTGGGCCGGGGCGACGACACCGGCCCCTACCTCCTGCACGTCGCGGTGACCGACGGCTCGGCCACCCTGTACGAGCCCGGGGCCGGGTGAGCGACGGATGCTGCGCCTCGACTCCGTGAGCCGGCACTTCGGCGACCAGCACGTCCTGGACCGCATCAGCCTGACCGTGCCCGACGGTCAACTCCTCAGCGTGGTCGGGCCGTCCGGCTGCGGCAAGTCCACGCTGCTGCGGACCATCGCCGGGCTGCTGCCCGCACAGGAGGGCACGGTCACGGTCGACGGCACACCGGTCACCGGCGTACCGGAACGCCTCGCGGTCGTCTTCCAGGAGTACGGCCGCTCGCTGCTGCCCTGGCTCACCGTCCGCGACAACGTGGCCCTGCCGCTGCGCCGCCGGGGTCTGACCCGCGCCGCCCGCCGCGCCGAGGCCGAGACGATCCTCGAACGCGTCGGCCTGCACGGCGTCGCGCGCCGCCACCCCCGGGAGCTGTCCGGCGGCATGCAGCAACGAGTCGCCATCGCCCGCGCCCTCGTCTGCCGGCCCTCCCTGCTCCTCATGGACGAGCCGTTCGGCTCGCTGGACGCGGGCACCCGCGAGGACCTGGAGGACCTCCTCCTCGAAGTCCATCGCACCGACGACACGACCATCGTGTTCGTCACCCACGACATCGACGAGAGCGTGTACGTGGGCGACCGCGTCGTCGTCCTCTCTCCCGGCCCGGGCTCCCGTACCGTCCGCGACCTCCCGGTCCCCCTGCCGCGCGACCGGGACCAGATCACCACACGCAGCTCTCCCGGTTTCGTGGCGTTGCGCACGGAGGTGGGACGAGCGGTGCGCAACGCTCCGCGGGGAGAACCGGAATGACCAACCGCCACGCTCCGCTGTCTCCCGTCCGTGGCCCCGTCACGGCAGGCTGCCCGCACCACGTGGCTGAGACCGCACGGGCCGTAGGACCGGGCGACTATCGTCGCGTGTATGAGGGTCCGTCACAATGTTCGCGCGGTCCTGTTGGACGGCGATCAGCTGGTGTTCCTGCGCCGAAGATGGCCGGGCTGCTTGCCCTACTGCACGACGGTCGGTGGAGGTGTCGAACCCTACGACACCGACCTCGAATCGGCCCTGCGCCGCGAAGTCATGGAAGAACTCGGCGCCACCATCGGTGCTCCCACCGAGTTCCTGACCCTGACCGAGCCCGGCGAAAAGGTCACCGTCGTGCGGCACTACTTCCGCGCCGAGCTGCTGGACATGGACCTGAACCGTCGTGGTGGTCCCGAGCCGGACGACCCCGATACAGGCGACTTCTCGCCGGTCCGGGTCGCGCCGGCCGCCTCTGCCCTGGCGTCGCTCGAACTCCGACCGCCCGAACTCGTCGACTACCTGTGCGAGCACGCCAGGACGTGGGGCGTCTGAGAGACAGCGCTACCTGGCGGCTCCCACGGAAGCGCCCTCTCCTCTCTGCCCGGGGAGTCTGCCCCGGAGCCGCACCAGCGTGCTGTGGGTCCTCTTGCGCGACGACGGCTCGGATATGTTTGCGGCCCTCCCCTCCATGTCCGGTCCATGCCAAGCTGGACGGGCCACTGTGCCGCAGGTGTGGAGGGGGAAACGGATGTGAGCGCAGGCCGCCGGCGCATGGTCGTACTCCTCGTGACTCTGGGGACTTTCGCTGTCGCACTGTTCGGGCTGTACGTGCTGACCGGACTCTGGCTGACGCACGATGCGGCCAATCGGTGGGCGATCGCCATCGCCTTCGCCGTGGCGGCCTCCGGCGCCGCCGACAAGGCGGCGTCTCCATGGGCTGCGCAGGCCCCGTCGGGGACGACGGCACCGAACGCGGACCCGCCCGATCGCCCGGATGCGGATTCGCCCGACCCTCCGCCGCAACCGGCCGACGGGCACCGGTGGCTGACCCGGGACCGAGTGTCGACCGCTGTGGTGTCCGCAGCCGTCACGGCCGCGGTGAGCGCGGTGTTCTACGGATTGCTGGCACCGGAACCCGACCACGACGGCAGCCCGGTATCCGCCACGGCGGCCTCCACGACCCGGCCGTCCGGCCCCGCAACGACGACCCCGAACGCCTACACCCCCGTCTACCGTGACCGGACACTGTCCCTGAAGAACTACAACTACTACTTCGACCTGCCTACCGGAGCGGTCCGCGGATCGGAGACCGCCTGGAGCGTCAGCACGGACGCCGGGGGCGATGGCGACGGAGCCTTCGAAGTCCAGCCGCTCACCGATGCGTACGTCGTACCGGGCAAGGCCGTACCAAGTGCCGAGCAGTGCGCTGCCAAAGCCACGCGCCACCCTGCGGACGGCCGGCTGCACTTCCGACAGGTTCCGCCCGGCACCACTTTCTGCCTGCGCGACACGGTGAACGGCGACATCGCGACGTTCACCGTCATCGACCTCGACCACGGCAACTACGCGACCACGGACGACATCACCTACTACCGCCGCCGGTGAGTCAGGACGGCGGCTGGAGAACCGCGTCGATGACGTAGATGGTGGCGTTCGCGGCCTTGATGTTGCCGCAGATGATGTTCGCCTTGCCGTTGACCTTGAAGTCGGTGCCCGAGCCCGACGTGGTCAGTCTGCTGCCTTCCACTGTCTTGAAGGAACCGTGGGAGAGCTCGTCCGGCGTGATCTGCTGGTCCACGACGTGGTAGGTCAGCACCTTCTTCAACTTCCCCTGTTCGACGAGGAGCGAGGCGAGCTGCGACACGGTCATCGTCTGGAAGGCCTCGTCGTTGGGGGCGAAGACGGTGACAGCGGGCTTCCCGTCGAGGGTGCCGTTCAGATGCGCCCTGACCGCGGCGGAGACCAGATGGCTGAGTTGCGGATACGCGGCCGCAGCCTCCACGACCTTGTCCCTGGCCGTGCCGGCCTTCTGGGAGAGTGCTGCGCAGCCGGGACCGAACGTGCCCGACGGGCTGGGAGACGCGTCCTGTGCGTGGCTCTGCGACGCCGTACCTACCAGCACCGAGGCGATGACGGCCAGGGCTGCCGCCGAGGCGTTGGCTGTGCGCATGCGCGTGCGAGTGAACCTCATCGCAACCTTCCTCCCGTGGAGGCGTGAACACTGCAGAGGCCTGGACTGCGGAATTCTTCGTTGCCGGAGGGGGTGGGACGGGGCGGGACGGGGCGGCTGCTGCGCCATGGCCTCGGGGCATCATCACCCGGCCACTCAGCGAGCGTATCCAGCAGCAGCCGATGACCGCATCTCGAAAGCCCTGACGCGGCGACCGCCGGCTGCCGGGCGGTGGCCGAAGCTGTTGCGAGGTGCCATACGAGTGTTCACCCCCCCGGTGACGTGACCTGCGCCATCGCGAGCGCACGATCCCCTCGCCCGGGTCGGTCACCCGGGGCGGCTCGCGATGATTCGCCGCGGCTTCGCCATCGGCCGTCGGCGAAGACGTGAACGCGCGGGACACGAGACCGGCTGTGGCCCACCTGCCGGATGCTCCGCCACTGGCGATCGGGACCGGCGTGCGGTCAGGCGCCGGCGGTCGCGGCCAACTGCGGGAACGTGACTCCGGTGAGTTCCTCGGAGACCATCCACAGGCGCTGGGCCGTCTCCGGGTCGCTGGCCGCGGCGGAACGGCCGACCAGGGTCGGGGCGCCGCGCACCTCACCGCGGCCGCTCGGGCCGACGAAGCTCGCGCCCGGGAGATCCTTGACGGCGGCATACAGACTCGGCAGCGCACCCGCCCTGTTGTCCTGGGCCACGACGCGCATGACGGCGCGGCTCAGTGCGTTGCCGTCGTGGCGCTGGATGTTCGTGGTGGCCCAGCCGGGGTGCGCGGCCAGGGCACGCACAGGTGAGTGCGCGGCGGCGAGGCGGCGCTGGAGCTCCGGCGTGAACAGCAGGTTGGCCGGCTTGGACTGGCTGTACGCCTTCCTCGGCTCGTACTCGCCGGAGTGGTTGAGGTTGTCGAAGTGGATGCGCGGGGTGCCCGGCTTCTTGTGCGCCTCGGACGACACGGTCACCACCCGGTCGGTGATGTGCGGCGGCAGCAGGTTGGTCAGCGCGAAGTGGCCCAGGTGATTGGTCCCGAACTGCGTCTCGAAGCCGTCCTTGGTGTGGGACTCCGGGGTGTTCATGACGCCGGCGTTGTTGACGAGCAGGTCCAGATCACCCCGCCACTTCGCGGCGAACTCGCGCACGGAGCCGAGGTCGGCCAGGTCGAGCCGGCGTACCTCCACGCTGCCGTCGACGCTCGTGGCGGCGGCCTCGCCGCGTCCGGGGTCCCGTACCGCGAGCACCACATGGGCGCCCGCTGCGGCCAGCGCCTCCACGGTGGCGATGCCGATACCGCTGTTGCCGCCGGTGACGACGGCGGTGCGACCGCTCTGGTCCGGGATATCGGTGATGTTCCACTTGCCGGGTGCGGCACTGGGTGCAGTAGTCATGGTCCCCATGCAGCCCCGCCCGCGCCCCTGTCGCCACGGAGACCTGCGCGCCGCCCTGCTGGTCCGCGCCGAGGAGACGCTCCGCGAGAGAGGGGTCGCCGCCCTCTCGCTGCGCGAACTGGCCCGCGACCTCGACGTCAGCCACAACGCGCCGAACCGCCACTTCAAGGACCGGCAGGCACTGCTGGACGCGCTCGCCCAGGGTGGTTACGAACGGATGACCGAGGCCATGCTGGCGTCGCAGGCCGGCGCCGGGGAGTCGTGCCGCAAAAGGCTGGAGGCGGTGGTCCGCGCGTATGTGGGCTTCAGCCTGGACAATGCCGCGCTGCTCGACCTGATGTGCTCGATCAAGCACGACGCACACGCGTCCGCCGCCCTGCTGGAGGCCGCCAGGCGCTGGTCCGGGCTCATCGAGGACCTGATGCTGGAGGGGCAGCGTCAGGGCGAGGTGCGCGAGGGGCCCCTTGAGTGGATCGGCGTCCCGGTCTTCGCGACGCTGCACGGGTTCGCCGACCCGGCCGCGACCGGCATGCTCGCTCCGGAGATCGCGGAGCGCGGGCTGGACGAGGTGATCGCGTTCATCCTGCGCGGCTGTGCACCCGACGGGCGGACCTGACCGGTAGCGCGGATCCCGCCGTTCGGTCCCCCGGGGGGCACTCCTCCGGACGCAGCGGTCAGTGCCGCGCGCTCGCGGTCACGGCCTCGATGCCGGCGGTGAGGAAGGCCATGGCCGCGCCGACGGCCTGGTCGCGCTCGGTTCCCTCGGGGTACTGGAAGATCTCGGTGACCACGGCCGCGGCCGCGGCGGCGGCGAGGCGGGGGGCGATCCCGTCCGGGGCCTGGCCGGTGTCCTCGGCGATGATGCGGGCCCCCTCCTCGATGGCCGCCGCCATCCGCGCGGTGCGCACCGCGCGCAGTTCCGGGTTGGCCTCGAACATGCGCTGTTCGAGTTCGTCGGTCTCGTCGTGGCAGGCCATCTCCGCGCGCAGCCAGCCCTCCAGGGCGTGCATGACGCTCTCCCCGGGGGCGCGGCCGCGCAGCATCTCGGTCAGGTGCAGCACCGTGGCGTCGAAGGTCGCGAAGGCGATGTCCTGTTTGGAGCGGAAGTACAGCGTCACCGTGCGAGGGGACACCTCGGCCGCCGCGGCGATCTCCGCGATCGTCGTGGCGTCGTAGCCCTGCGCGGCGAAGAGCTCGAAGGCCGCGCGCGTGATCGCGGCCCGCCGCTTGGCCTTGCCGCGTTCGCGCAGGCCGTCCCCCGTCGCAACCCTCTCCATGCCGTCCAGCATAGTGGCGGGCGGCATTTTTACGTCAGGCCGTAAAAATGCATTAGGCTGTAAAAATCCTGCTGGACCGGCAGCTGCCGGCCTTGAGACGAAAGAGACCTGCCGTGGCGAAACGCTTGTACACGCTGGGACGTTGGGCGGCGCGCCGCCGGGGCCGGGTGCTCGCGGTGTGGGTACTGCTCCTCGCGGTGGCCGCGGGCCTGGGCACTGCCCTCGGCGGAAAGGTGACAACACAGTTCTCGGTGCCGGGCGTCGAGTCCCAGCAGGCCCAGGACCTGCTGAAGGCGAAGTTCCCGCAGGCCGCCGGCGGTACGGCCCGGATCGTGTTTGCCGCCCCCGAGGGCGCGAAACTCTCGGGCGGCAAGGAGCGGCGCGCCATCGCCGCGACCCTCAAGGAGGTCGCCGCGGTGCCGGGGGTCATCCACGTCTCCGACCCCGCGAAGACCGGCGCCGTGTCGAAGGACGGCACCATCGGCTACGCCGACGCGCAGTTCGGCAAGCCGGCCGACAGCGTGCCCCAGTCCGCCAAGGACCGGCTCGACGACGCCCTGGACCCGGCGAAGAAGGCCGGCCTCGAAGTCGAACTGGGCGGCACCGTGTCCACCCCGCCGGCCGAGGTCGGCGGCCCCGCCGAGGTCATCGGCGTGGTCGTGGCCTTCGTGGTGCTCGCGCTCGCGCTCAGCTCACTCGTGGCGGCCGGGCTGCCCCTGGTGACGGCCCTCGTCGGCGTCGGGGTCGGCGTGATGACCGTCCGGTTCCTGTCCCGCTTCATCGACATGACGAACACCGCGACCGTCCTCGCGCTGATGATCGGCCTGGCGGTCGGCATCGACTACGCCCTGTTCATCGTCTCCCGCCACCGCGAGCAGCTCGCCGACCCCGACCAGGACGTACCCGACTCGATCGCCCGCGCCACCGGGACGGCGGGCAGCGCCGTGACCTTCGCGGGCGTCACGGTCATCATCGCCCTCGCCGCGCTCGCCACGACCGGCATCCCCTTCCTCACCGTGATGGGCCTGGCCGCCGCCGGAACCGTACTCCTCGCGGTCCTGGTGGCCCTCACCCTGGTACCGGCCCTGCTGGGCTTCCTCGGCGAACGCCTGCGCCCCAAGACCGCACGGCCGGAGGCGAGTTCCGGGCAGACCCGGACGCCCGGCCGCGAGCGCAAGCCCGGGTCCTGGGGTCTGGCCTGGGGCCGCCTCATGACACGCTTCCCCATCCCGGTCCTGGTCGTGAGCGTCCTCGGACTGCTCGCCCTCGCCCTGCCCGCCACCGGACTGCGCCTCGGCCTGCCGAGCAACGAGACCCAGCCCACCGCGAGCACCCAGCACAAGAGCTACGAACTCCTCACCAAGGGCTTCGGTCCCGGCTTCAACGCGACCCTCGTGGTCGTCGTCGACGGCACCCGCATACCCGCCGCGCAGCGCGAGACCGTCGTCGAGCAGGTCGCCGGCGCCGTCGGCAAGGACCCGGACATCGCGACCGTGGCCCCGCCCGCGGCCACCGAGGACGGCGCGATCACCGTGCTCGGCGTCGTACCGAAGACCGGCCCCGACGACCAGAAGACCACCGACCTGGTGCACCGCCTGCGTGATCATGCGGTGGCTCCGGTGACCGACGCGGGCGGCAGGGCCTACGTCGCCGGTGCGACCGCCGCCGGAATCGACGTGTCGGCGAAGCTGTCCGCCGCGCTGCCGCTGTTCGTCACGATCATCGTGGTGCTCGCGCTGCTCCTGCTGATGCTGGCCTTCCGCTCCATCCTGGTGCCCCTCAAGGCCGTTCTCGGCTTCCTGCTGTCCATCGCGGCCGGCCTCGGCACGGTCGTCTGGGTCTTCCAGGACGGCCACCTCACCGGACTGTTCCAGGTCGCGGCGGCGGCCCCGATCGCGTGCTTCGTGCCGGTCCTGCTGATCGGCGTCCTGTTCGGCCTCGCGATGGACTACGAGGTGTTCCTGGTCAGCCGGATGCGGGAGCACTTCCACCACCACCGCGACGCGCGGGCCGCAGTCGAACACGGCGTGGAACGCAGCGGCCGGGTCGTCACCGCCGCGGCCCTCATCATGGCGGCCGTCTTCGGCGGCTTCATCTTCAACCACGACCCGACGGTCAAGACGATCGGCTTCGCGCTGACCATCGGCGTCCTCGTCGACGCCTTCGTGGTCCGCCTCACCATCGTCCCCGCGGTACTGAGCCTGCTCGGCCGCCACGCCTGGGCCCTGCCCAGGTGGCTGGACCGCGCCGTGCCGAACGTGGACATCGAGGGCGACTCCCTGCCCCCGCGCACCACGGACAACCGAAAGGATCCCGTCACCGCCGAACCCGTAACGGCCGACAAGAACTGATCAACCACTGCGCAGAACCGGCCGCTGGGCGGCCGGGCTGCCTGGCCGCCGGAGCTGAGCCGAGGGCTCCCAGCTCCGGCGGAGCAACTTCCGCGACGACTGGGACCGGCTCGGTGTCCTGATCCGGGGCGAAGGGGGAGCAGCCGCCGGCTCGGCGGGGGAGAGGTCTGAACAGCGGTGGCAGCGACCGCGTAGCCGTAACGCCTGGACCGGGACATCAACTCCAGCGTGACCGTGGACGGGCAGACGAAGTCCGGGCACGCGTCGGGCGGCTACAACATCTGCGACGCCCAGCTCGGCAGCGACTTCACCGGCGGCTGGCGGTAAGGGCGACCGCGGATTCCCGGCCGTCCGTCCTCGAACCGATCAACTGCCCCTGGGGGAACTCACGGCGGTCGTCGGCACCGGAATGGCCGTCAGTCGGTGCAGCAGGAGCTCAACTCGCTGTCGAGCGCGGCCGGTCCGGTCTCGACGCCGGTGGAGACCGGCACGGTCCGCACGTTGCCCTGTGCCAGGACGTTGCTCTTACGCCGTCCGTTTTTAACGTATACAAGTCAACTTAGGGTCTCTTCTGAGTGATCCCTTTGCATTTCATGTGAAGTTCCTTTGCTTGTCGTGTTCACTCCAGGCCCTAGCGTGAGGATTTACGGGGGGCCGGATCGACTGTGCCTCCCTTCGGCGTGCGCTCAATCACCCCTGTTCCAGGGCGACTTGACTGCGCACCGTACGGGGAGGGGGACGCACCATGGTGCGGAGAACGAGGTGGAGTCGCGCGCGGTCGGCGGTACGCGATCGGGGGCTGCGCCGTACGGCACGCGTCGCGATCGGCGCCCTGCTGGTGGCCGGTCTGTTGCCGGCGACTTCCGCCACGGCGGCCTCGCCGACGAGCCGTCATGTGTCCGCTCCGGCCGCGCCCCAGGACAAGCGCATCCCCTTCACCCGCGCCACTCCCCGGCACGTTTCCGGGCACAAGGGCTTCCCGCACTTCGATCCCACCACCCACGCCCGGCTTCCCCAGCAGGGCAGCGCCGTCGTCACCCTGCCCGTTGCGGCCACCACGACGCACCTGACCGGCAGAGCGTCCGAAGTACGGGCCGGCCGTACACCCGTTCTGTTCGCTCCCGCCGCCGGTGCACACCCGCAGGCCGGTGCCGCCACCGGGTCCCAGCGCGTACGGGTCAGCGTGCTGGACCAGAAGACCGCACGCGCCGCCGGCGTCCACGGTGTGCTCTTCACCCTGCGGCGCAGCAGCCCGGGCGCCGGACAGGTCGCCCTGCGCGTGGACGACTCGTCGTTCCGCTACGCCTTCGGCGGAGACTTCGCCTCCCGCCTGCACCTGGTTCAGTTGCCGCAGTGCGCGCTGACCACACCGAAGCTGGCCAAGTGCCAGACCCAGACCACTGTGCGCACCGCCCCCGGCACGCCGCTGTCCGCGCGGATCTCCCTGCCCGCGGCGGCATCCGCCACTCCGGGAGCCGGCCTCGCCGCCCGTTCGGCGACGGCGTCGTCCACCGCCATGGTGGTCATGGCGGCGACCTCCGGCGCGTCGGGCTCCTCCGGCGACTACTCGGCGACGAGCCTGTCGCCCGGCGGCTCCTGGTCGACCTCGGGGAACACCGGCGCCTTCACCTACAACTACCCCATCTCGGTGCCTCCGGCGATCGGCGGGGCGGCACCGAACGTCGGCCTGTCCTACAGCTCCTCCACCCAGGACGCGCGCACCGAAGGCACCAACAACCAGTCCTCCTGGCTGGGAGACGGCTGGAGCACCACCGAGAACTACATCGAGCGCACCTACAAGTCCTGCAAGGACGACTCCTCCTCCGGAGCTCCGGACAACGACGGCGACGAGTGCTGGGCGGGACAGATCCTCACCCTCTCGCTCAACGGCAAGTCCACCGACATCGTCTACGACGACGCCACCAAGACCTTCCACCCGGCCGGCGACGACTCCACCACCAAGATCGAGGACCTGACCGGTGCCACGAACGGCACCGACAACAAGGAGTACTTCAAGGTCACCGAGGCAGGGGTGCAGTACTTCTTCGGTCTGAACCGGCTGCCGGGCTGGTCCAGCGGCAAGGACGAGACCAAGTCGGCATGGACCCAGCCCGTCTACCACGCGCACAGCGGGGTGTCGGCGTGCCCGGACAGCACGACCTTCGCCGACACGGCCTGCACGCTGGGCTACCGGTTCAACCTGGACTACGTGGTGGACTCGCACGGCAACGCCACCGCCTGGTACTACAGCCCGGAGACCGGCTACTACGGCGCGGACACGAAGAACACCGCCGTCGCCTACACGCGCGGCGGCACGCTGTCCCGGATCGACTACGGCATGACCGCCACGACGATCTACTCGGGTACGGCGCCGGAGCAGGTCGTCTTCGACACCGCCGAGCGCTGCATACCGGGCACCCCGGCCGGCAATACCTGCGCCGACAGTCAGTTCACCCCTGCCAACGCCGCGTACTGGCCGGACGTACCGGTGGACCTGAACTGCACATCGGGCTCGACGAACTGCACCAACCACGGCCCGAGTTTCTGGTCGCGCAAGCGCCTGACCTCGATCACCACCCAGATCCAGACCGGCGGGACCACCAAGCAGGTCGACAAGTACTCCTTCGCGCAGTCCTTCCCCGACGGCGGCGACCATGCCCCCACCCTGTGGCTGGACTCCGTCCAGCACACGGGCCTGGACACGCTGGGCGGAGCGTCGGGCAGCACTTCGACGCCGGCGGTGAGTTTCGACCCGCCGCTGCAACTGCCCAACCGGGTCGGCACGATCCCGCAGATGCCGCTGATGTACCACGACCGGATCCAGACGGTCACCAGCGAGACCGGCGCGCAGACGACGGTCACCTACGACCGGCCGAACTGCTCCAGCGCCCCGGCCAGCGACCCGAACGACCCCACCGACGCGGCGGCCCGCACCTTCGCCTCCACCAACACCCTGTCCTGCTTCCCCGTGTACTGGACGCCCGACGGGCAGCCGGCGCCATGGCTGGACTGGTTCTACAAGTACAAGGTCACCTCGGTCGTCACCACCGACCCGCACAACTCCTACCAGGACGGCACCCAGCCGGAGCTGGAGACCGACTACGCCTACAAGGGCAATCCCGGCTGGCACTACGACGACAACGAGGTCGTCAAGGCCAAGAACCGCACCTGGGGCCAGTTCCGCGGCTACCCGGAGGTGGACGTCACCACCGGTGACCCGAACGTGTTCCACTACACCGACGGCACCAAGGTGCACGACCAGAAGACGCTCACGAAGTCGTACTACTTCCTGGGCATGAACGGCGACACGCTACCCGGCGGCAAGACCCGTTCGGTGCCGGATCTGACCAGCCAGGACGGCGCGACCTCGGTCGCGGACGACGACGCGCTGGCCGGCGAGGCCTTCGAGACCGACACCTACTCCGCCTCCGGCGGCAGTCTGGTCAAGGCCGTCGTCAACGTGCCCACGATCATCGGACCCACGGCCAGCCGCAACCGCAGCGGTCTGCCGGACCTGACGGCCCTGATGGTCCGCCCCGCCAAAACACTGACCCGCCAGGCGGTGTCGTACGGCTGGCGCAAGACCGAGACCGACAACTTCTACAACCGGACGCTGGGCAAGTCGACCACCGGCATGCCGGTGCAGGTCGACGACCGGGGCGAGCCCACCGACAGCGCCAACGTCTCCAAGTGCACCTTCACCCGCTACCTCACCGGCAGCCCGAGCACCCTGGTGGTGCCCGCAGAGGTCATCTCCACGTCCCAGGACTGCTCCACCGCCGGCGCAACCCCGAGCGGCACCCTGCTCTCCGACGTCCGTACTTCCTACGACCACAACGCCTTCGCCTACGACGGCGACGGCCAGCAGAACCCGGCACTGCCCGCGCTCGGCGACGCCACGCTGGACCAGCAGGCGTCCGCCGCCAGCGGAGCCACCGCCACCACGTTCGTGGACCAGGCGGCCACCACCTACGACTCGTACGGCCGCACCATCAGGGCCACCCGCACTCCGCACTCGGTCTCTCCCGACGGCAAGAGCCTCGCAAAGACCGTCTACACCTCCTACACCCCCACCACCGGTGCACTCCCCACGAGCAGCACGACCATCACCCAGGTCACACCCGGCACGGACTGCTCCACGGTGACCGTGTCGTCCAAGGACTGCCAGCTCTCAAGCAGCACCCTGGACCCGGCTCGGGCCCTGCCCACGGCCAAGACGGACGCGGCAGGTCTGCTCACCTCGCTCACCTACGACGCCCTCGGCCGCATGACCGGTGTCTGGCTGCCCAACGAGATCAAGGCCAACGGCGCACCGGCGAACTCGACCTACGCCTACGCCCTCTCGCAGTCGGCACCTCCGGTTGTCACCTCCAACGCACTTCTGGACAACGGCAGTTACGGAACCAGTGAAACGCTGTACGACGCGATGCTGCGCCCACTGCAGGTACAGACGACCGCGGAGAACGGCACAACCACCGTCACCGACACCCAGTACGACTCCCACGGCTGGACGGTTGCCACCGACAACGCCTACAACGTCGGCGGCAATCCCGGCAGCAGCCTGATATCGGTCTCCCAGGTGTCCATTCCGGACACCACCGTCAGGGACTACGACGGACAGGGCCGGGCCGACCTGGTCACCGAGGAACACGACGGGGTCAAGTCCTGGGCGACGACCACCGCCTACACCGGGGACAGAACCACCGTCCTGCCGCCCAAGGGCGGGGTTGCCACCACCACGGTCGTCAACGCGCGCGGTCAGACGACCGAGCTCGACCAATACACCACCGCTCCCACGATGAGCGGATCCGTGGCCGCAGGGTTCACCGCCACCGGCGGTACGCCCTCACCCACCACCTACGGTTACAACGGCGCCGGACAGCAGACCCGTGTCACCGGCCCCGACCACGCCGTATGGACCTTCGGCTACGACCTGCTGGGTCACAAGAAGTCCCAGACCGACCCCGACGCAGGCGGCAGCACCTACGGCTACGACGACGCGGGCAACCTGACGTCCACCACGGACGCCAAGCACGTCGAACTCGACTACACCTACGACCTGCTGGGCCGCAAGCTCACGGCCACCGACAAGTCCAAGTCGGACTTCCAGTTCGCCTCCTGGACCTACGACACCCTCCGGATCGGCCTGCCGACCTCGTCGACCCGCTACGTCCAGGGCACGACCGACGGATACACCGTCGCCACCACCGGCTACACCAGCCTGGGCAAGCCGACCGGAACGAAGATCACGCTGCCTGCGTCGGAGGCCCCGCTGCCGTCGACGTACACCACGACCTACACGTACACCACCAACGACCAACTGCCGAAGACGCAGACAGACCCACGCACCCAGGGCCTGAACAGCGAGACCATCACCTACGGCCGGGACGCACTGGGCAATCCGACGACCACGGCCAGCAGCATCGGCACCTACGTCGGCGCGACCGTCTACACCAACTACGGCGAGCTCTCCCGGGTCACCTTCGGCCCGACGACGAATCCCGCCTGGGCGACCTACAGCTACGACGACCAGACCCGACGGCCGACCGACCGCCTCGTGGAGCGGACCCAGGCTCCCGGTCCGACGGTGGACGACACCAGGTACACATACGACGCCGCCGGCAACCCCACCTCCACCACCGACCAGCAGTCGGAGACCGGCAACACCGTCACCGACCAGCAGTGCTACGGCTACGACACGCTCGACCGGCTGACCGACGCCTGGACCGCCAAGGACGACTGCGCAGCCAACCCGCCCACAAGCAGCACCCTGTCCGCCACGCCAGGTTCCTACTGGCAGTCCTTCAGCTACGACGCGGTCGGCGACCGCAAGCAGAGCGTCGATCACGCCATCGGCGCCTCGGGCACCACGAGCACCACGACCTACGTCGACGGCTGCACCACCGGCTGCAACTCCACCGGCGCCCAGCCGCACACCCTGACCGCCACCACCGGCGGCACCAACCCGACCGGCTTCGGCTACGACGAAGACGGCAACCTGCACACCCGCACCCCCGCCACCGGACCGGGCCAGACCCTGAACTGGGACGACGAGGGCTACCTGACCGAGGTCGGCACCGGCGGCACCGACCCCACCAGCACCAAGTACCTCTACGACGCCGACGGCAACCAGATGATCCGCCGCGACCCGGGCCAGACCACCCTCTTCGCCAGTGACACCGAGATCGTCGTCAACACCGCCGTGACCCCCAATGTGCTGCTCGGGGCCGTCCGCACCTACAGCCACGGCGGTTCGGGTGCTCCTGTGGCGGTCCACTCCAGCCTCGCGGGCGGGGGTACGAAGTACCTCTTCAACGACCCGCACGGCACCGCTTCCCTGGCGATGGACACCACCACCCAGCAGGTCGCCCGTCAGCAGTACACCCCGTACGGCCAGCCCCGCTCCAGCGCCAACACCACCACCTGGCCCGACCCCACGCACTCCTACCTGGGCAAGCCCCAGGACACCTCCACCGGCTACACCGACGTCGGCGCCCGCAAGTACGACCCCACCCTCGGCAGCTTCATCAGCCTCGACCCGGTCCTCGAAGCCGCCAGCCCACAAGAACTCGGCGGATACGCCTACGCCGCCGACAACCCCATCGCCGGCAGCGACCCCACCGGCCTCGAATCGTGCTACCCGTCCTCCTACTGCTCCGGCAGCAATGGCACGTACGGCGACTACCACTCCGAGAACGACCCGGAATCCAGCAACTACAAGGGCTCCAGCCACTACTGCGACACGCACTGGTGCAACCCTGACGTCAACAACGAGCATTACTGCGACGGGTGCCATGGGTTGGGTTCCACCCCTGTGCCGATCCCGCCGCTGAAGATCGTCCAGATTTACCAGCCGAAGTACCCGAGCGTTGCGCAGATGGCGGACGAGGGGGACTACAACCCCGCGTACTCCTACGCCGCCAACGTCGAGCTCTACTTCCGCGGGAGATGTACTCAGGATATGACCCAGGGCGGGTGCCTGGAACTGTCGAACTTCTACCACACCTGGTCAGACGTCCGCGACGTACCCGAGAACTCATGCGCGGCGGGCACGCTCTGCGACATGGCACCGTTGGTTCTGACCGCGGCCGGCCTTGAGGGAGCGTGTAGTTTCAGCCCCGACACTCCCGTCCTCATGGACAAGGGAAAGACCAAACCCATCGGAAAAATCAAATCCGGTGACAAGGTCGAATCCGCAGATCCCAAAACCGGCAAACACGTAGGTCCGCGCACCGTCCAGCATGTGTGGATCAACCACGATGACGACCTGCTCGACCTCACGATCCGCGCCGAGGACGGCCACACCGCCACCCTCCACACCACCGCCAATCACCCCTTCTGGAACGACACCACCCACGGCTGGGTCCCTGCCGGCAAACTCCACCGCGACGATGCTCTCAACACAGCCGCCAACGGCCACGTATACGTCGTCGCCACCCGGCACACACAGGGCGCTGCCAACCGCTGGAACCTCACTGTCCAGCATCTGCACACGTACTATGTGCTGGCGGGCGAGAGCCCGGTACTCGTTCACAATTCCGAGTCGTGCAAAACCTGGCCGAACCTTGAGGAGGACGATGTTCCCATAGCTTTGGACAAGGTTCCGACAGTCAGTACATCGGAACTGCACGAAGCCACAGGGCGTTTTGCCTATGTGGTGATGCCGGATGGAGAGCTGCGAGTGACTAGGCTTGGCAGCATTTATGGGCACCTCGATCTGGCGCAAGGTGCTGACGTAATTGCGGCTGGCGAGGTCAAACTGTGGCAGGGGAATATCAAATCCATCGACAATAGATCTGGGCACTACCAACCGACTGGTGCTGAACCACGGGCAGCTGCCGAGGATGCATTCCGCGGAGCCGGGTTCGACGTGGGCGAGAATACATATAAAGAGCGATGGAAGTAGTTCTCCCTCAGGGAGGCGGAGGCGAGATCGGCAAAGGGGTCCAAATGTCTGAAATCGAGATGTACGAATTGCTCCTGCAGGGATTTCGGAGTGTTTCCGCGATTCTGAATGAACGACATTCTACTCTCATTGCAGATCCGATTTTGGCTGAACTTGCCGAGCTCGCTTCTCGCGATGAGGAGTCGGACGGAGTGAGGCGGGCCCTCCTTGAATTGCTTGACTCTCCAGACTTCTCTGCAGATGCGGAAGTGGCTCAATACTTCGCTTATCGATTCAAATGGGATTGGCTGAAGGGAGAGATTCGCCAGCGCTATCTAGAAAGCGTTTCAGGCGTAGACCATAAGCGAGCAAGGCACTATCAGAGAATGTTGGAGGCTTTCGCTGACGACTGGGAGGATAAGGACCTGTTTCCCAGTCTCGACATTTACTGAGATTCTGCCGCCGGTGCCGGTGCCGGCGGTGTAAGCGGGGAAGCCGCAGTCGGCGCTGTCGGTGAGGAAGCGGAAGGTCTCGTCGGGGTTCCCAAAGCAGCCTTTTCCCGGGTCATGGCTCGGCTGGATGGGTTACGGGTGGAAGACAGGCCCGTGGTGGACGGCGTTGAGGTATTCGGATCCCGCCCGGGTAGCGCGTATCGAGGTCGTGGCCCTACGGCGGATTCCGATCTCGATATCTAGCTCTCACTGTATGCGCCGGACAGTGTCTCCACGTTTAAGTCTTCGATCCCTGGGGCAAATTTCGTGAGGCTGCGGTGAATGAAGGTTGTCCGCGTCGGCCAAGGCTGGAAGTTATTCGATCCCACTGACATCACCATGCTTGTCCAGTGCCGCAAGGGCGCATCAGCATCCCAAGGTGTCTTCGTGGCCGGGCAGAATGGGGCGCCCAAGAACGACCGTGGAGGCAGACGTGACGGTGTATCTGGCTGAGGCTGATCTGCGATGGACGGAGCACTCTGGCGAACAGGGGCACTACGGTGCCCCGGAATGGGGCCCGGAGGACTTGGATCGCGCCGCGGTGTTCCTGGCCGAACTCCCGCCGCAGGCCGGGCGGGTACTCGACTACTTGCTGAGGAACCCGGGCCGGGCGATTCACTGCACAGAGCTGGTGGACAAGGCTCTGGACGGGCCGAACGAGGGCGATCCCGCTCGCCGCGTGGCGGGTGTGGTGTCAGGGATGAGCAAGGCATACGACAACAGTGGGCGGCGCTACCCGTTCTACTGGTGGGAGGCCCCTGAAGGGAGCACAGGAGCAACGTACGCGGTCCGCCCCTCGGTGGCGGCGGTGTTCCTGGCCGCTCGACTCGGGCAGTGACAGCGGGCACCGAATCCTGACCGCTGTCTCTGTCCATGGCTGTGTCAAGCAGAGTTACTTGGCATGGCTCGTCTCTCCGTGAAGAGTTGCGGTGTACGGCGAGCGCGGCTGTCAGCCGTCGTCCTCGTCGTCCGGTTCGGGCTCCCGGGTGAAGGCCAGGTCAAGGACGTAGCGTTCGTCGACGGGACACGCGGCCCAGGCTTGCCGGATCTGCTCCGGGGTCCAGTCATCGCCGATACCGGCCAGGGTCTCGTCGTAGTAGGCGGAGGCCGCTTCGCGTCCGGCCCACCATGCGTAGCCCTCGTACACGCCCGGGCGGGGCAGGGGCATCTCGCCGGCCGGTCCCAGAGTCAGCTGGTTCACGACGAGGGTGCCGGTCTCGGACTCGATGGTGACCGGAGTGTGGCCCTCGGCCTCGGCGGGAGGCTTGGGGGACGTGTCCCAGATGCGGACGGTGACCCGTACGTCAATGTCGGACTGCAGGCTGAGCAGGTACAGGTGGTAGCCGTTGCCCGCCACCACCTGTACCTCCGCGGCTTCCATGGCTGCCTCGTCACCGAGGTAGGCGTCGGCGTCGTAGACCTCGACAACTCGACGGTCGGGGCTTGCGGTGACGGTGTGTTCGTCGGCTCGGTGAAGTGGCTGGAGAACTCCCCGATCGACCGGCACGATCTCGCGGCGCTGCACCGACACCGCGCCGCGCTCACGCCTGCTCCCGTGCCTGTGATCGCTGTCTCGCGCAGCGGGACCGACTGTGCGGGGCTCGACGCTGCGTACGGTCCGGCGGAACTTCTCGCTGCGTGGTCCTCCTGAGTACGCCGGGATACATGGTGGGCCGGAAGCGTACGGCCTGCCGGCCGAACTCGGGTCGGCCGAGCCTCTGGCCCCGGATACTCGATCCTGCCTTGCGAAGTCCGCCTGGACGCCGCTGAGGAGCAGGGGTGCACCAGGATGCCGGTCGCCGGCGCGGGTCGCCCCGCCGTCGAGCGGCGCACGATGCACGGCACGGACCGCCGACCGTACCCGCGCTGAGCCGCCCTCGGCCAGGTCCACCGCGGCCCCGACACCGTGCCGACACCCTCGACGAGTACGTCCTTCCGCTCAAGCAAACGGCCCCGGACGAGAAGTCCGAGGCCGGACAGAACGCCTTCCTGGGGAAGAAATCCCAGGTCAGCGGCGTAACGCGCG
The DNA here is from genome assembly GCF_053611985.1 of Streptomyces sp. NPDC054770. NCBI lineage: Bacteria > Bacillati > Actinomycetota > Actinomycetes > Kitasatosporales > Streptomycetaceae > Streptomyces > Streptomyces sp. NPDC054770. The sequence continues at coordinate 43,992 of NZ_JBSHBL010000054.1, read as the reverse complement.
GTGCCCCGGCAGGATTCGAACCTGCGACACCCTCTTTAGGAGATTTCCCGGGGCGAGGCCGTGACCTGCGAAAACGTCGATCATCCAGTGTCTGGCCTGGGAAAACACCCCTCCGTGGTTCTCGCGTGTTCGCGGGGTTCCCCGGCTCATGTGTGCTGAATCCGTTCCGTCAAGCGCTTGGTGCAAGCGACCTGACGTACGACGTCGTCCTGGACGTCGAGCGCGGCGGCAAGCGAGCCGATCGCCACAGCCTGCGCATCAGCCCCAGGCCGGACTCGGCTCCGAAGGTCCTTGACGGCTCACGGGCGATTGCGGGGGCTCGCTGCCCCCGGCTGTCCATGGGCTGTCGCGAGCCGCGCGGGCGGCCGGACATCGGCCATGCGCCGTTCCGGGCCGCGCCGCCGCAGCACGACGTACCCGAAGAAGGCGGCCGGGCCGAAGAAGATCTGCGCCGGCACGACCTCCGGAAGATGTCCGGTGAGCGCCTCGACCGTGATGGGCGTCAGCGTCGGTCCGAGCGCGCCGAACACGGCGACCAGCCCAAGAGCCAAGGCCAGCCCCGAACGTCCGTACGCCTTGTAGGCCACGGTGGTGAAGAGGGCGTACACAAGGAGGTCGCCCATGCCCAGGACGGCACCGAACTCGCCCATGCGCAGCCCGGCCGACGGTGCGAAGGCGTAGCCCTGCACAGCGCCGAACAGTTTCTGGGTGAGCGGCACGACGGTGGCGAAGAAGAGGTCATACACGGCGAGCGCCAGCGCGAAGCGGGAGACGTGCCGCAGCTTCAAGCCGCCCTGTGCGTTGAGGTTGGCGGCGCCGACCGCCATCATCATGATGACCACGCTGTTGACCAGCCAGTACGGCAGAGCGTGGGTGGGATCGTCCTCGGCGGTGCGCGCGGCGAGCCAGTCGGCGGCCAGCAGAGCGACGATGAGCGACCACCTCACCAGACCCCGCCGGACGACGGGCCCGTAACCGACCGCGAGACCACCGGCCAGCGTCAGCCCCAGCACGGGCGGCAGCAGCCAGCCCGGAAGGGAGAGATAGAGGAAGGGCAGTGCGATGACGAAGCCCATCATGATGACCATGTCATTGCCGTTGAAGGCGCCGACGGCCGGGCGGGGCAGCGTGACCCGCCGGAAGTAGGCGACCGAGGCGAGCGAGACACCCAGGGCGATGGCGAGCGTCACGAAGACGAAGAACACGCTCTGTGCGACGGTCATGAGGCCCGCCCGGCGTAGGCGAAGCTGGTCTCGACCAGATCGCAGCGGTAGCGCCGCAGCTCAGGTCCTTCCACCGGTACGACGTCGACGGTGGCGGCGATGCCCGCCTCGGCGAAATGACGCGCGATGCCGCTCGTCTCCGGCACCGAGGAAGCGGCCACGTCCACATGCAGCCGGCCGTCCACCACGTCGGTGCGGTAGCGCATCGGCCAGCGCGCGCCGGGCAGTGCGTCGAGGACCTCGATGACCTCGCGCGGGGTCACCGGGCCATCCTGGGTGCGCAGCACATGGTCCGCCTTGCCGAGGATGTGCGAGGTCGCCGGCACGTTCGCCATCTCGCAGGTGAGCGGTGTGTCGGGCAGCTGCCGCACCAGGTCCCGGGTGTCGTAGCGGAAGAGCGGCATGCACTCCCGGTAGGGGAAGAAGGGAGTGGCGACGATTGTGCCGAGCGCTTCGGGCGCGGCTTTCCTTCCGGTGTCGAGGTCGCACACCTCCACCAGGCCGATGCCCGCGTCGATGTGGAGGTGCCGCTGCCGGCAGATCGCGCCCGCCACCGGCATCACCTCGGTCATACCGTAGAGGTCGTGGACGGTGGCGCCGAAGGTCTCCTCGGCGGCGGCCGCGAGGGCGGGTGAGAGCACTTCGCTGCCGACATTGATGCTGCGCAGCCGGAAGTCCGCGGGGCCGAGTCCCCGTTCGCGAGCAAGTCGGGTCAGCTGCCCCAGATAGCTGGGGTAGGTGACCATCAGGGTCGGCGCCGATTCGTCGGTGCCCGCCGTGAGGTCCAGCGTCTCCGCGGGCGGTATCAGGCCCACCATCCGGATCGACGATCCCGTCAAGCGGGCGACCTGCATCTCCGCGTACATCGTGCCGGTCGCACGGGAGCTGACGTTGAACTGGACCAGGTCGGTGGTGCGGACGCCGCCGCGCAGCACCTGGGAGAGGGCGACGAGCGCAGGCCACAGGCGCTCCTCGTAGCGGGAGTACCAGATCTCGGTGGGCCGGCCTGTCGTCCCGGTGGTCCGGGAAGCGAGGAAGGGCTCGCCGCACAGGAAGTCGCGGGACCGCTTGACCAGGTCGGTCTTGGTAGTGACGGGCACTGCGCCGATGTTCTCGGTGGTCAGTGCGGCCGGGTCGACACCCGCTGCCGCGAAGTGGTCGGCGTAGAAAGGCGACTTCGCCGCGAGGCGTTGCGCGGTGCGGCGCAGCGCCTTGTTGGTGAGGTCGGCGCGCATCTGCGGGTCGGCGGCGGCGCCGCGCAGCAACTGTTCGACGTCCTCGCCGGGCGAGCCGAACTCCGCGAGTGTCGCCAGCGCGTCCTCGACGAGCCGTTCGGCGGAGCGCACATTGATCGGACGGCCGAGCACCATGGCCAGCGCCATCCGGAACTGCCGTATCCCTGCGTCTAACATGGATCCTTCCCCCGCCCTCGCCCCCCGGCCCCGTCGACGTGGTGGGGGGGGGGGGGGGGGGCGGCCCCCCGCCCCCCCCCCGCGCCGGTGTTTGGCGGGGTGTTGAGCCCCCCCCCCCCGCCCCACAATAACAAAAAGTTG
>NZ_JBSHBL010000054.1:0-41206 GCF_053611985.1 Streptomyces sp. NPDC054770 | reverse complement strand
GCGACGTTCGGCTTCGCGCACAATCATCGGAAGCCCGACCACCAGGGCGCGCCCCAGCCCGTACTACGGTATCGCGGGGGCTCACACGGCCGCCCGCCCCACCCTCGCGTCAGCTGATGCAGGCCGTGAAGAGCACCGCCGCCAGAGAACCCATGACGTACTTCGTGTGCTTGAGCGTGGAAACGATCGCGGACATTCGAGAACCCCCTGCTTCGTTCACAACTGAGCCTCTACCGATCAGCAGAAGCACGACGATACTCATGGCGCAATATTCTCCTGTCAAGGAGGTTTCAGGTGATCACCCTTCCGTCGGCAAACATGCAATCTGCCCATTTTTACTGCGAGTTCCCGCCATGTGGAGCGCACCCAGCCTCCCCTGTGACCGGCTTGCCCGGGCCGCGGACGGAATTGCCCCCCATCAGGAGCGCTCGGCATTCCGGCCGCACCAGCAGCGCTGCACGCTTTGCGGACGAAACGGCGAGGTGCTTCCAGATGTGGACCGATACGCATCTGGATGCCGGGCTCCTCACCGTCACCAGGCAACTCGTCGTCGACCGCCAAGATCGGCGGCAGGCTGCTGATCGCTGCGACCGTCGCCTTGCACGTCTACGATGTGGTGGCGGCACCGAGCGGATCCAGGCTGCCTCCACGACGGTGTCAGCACGGCGGACGGCCTCGCGGGCGCGGGTTACGGTTCCGGGTTCGGGGCAGACCTCCGGACTGTCGGACCCGCGGTCGGCGGGATCTTGGGAGGTGTCGTCGGTGGCGTGGTCGGTATCGGCATCGTGGACGGGATCGAGGATCTGTCGTAGATGAGGACTTGGCTGGACAGGCTGTTCAGGAAGGAGCGGCCCCGCATCGTGAATGAGGATGCGGCGGCGGTCTCGTCGCCGGGCCCGGTATGGAGCGATCCGGAGATCCCGGACGAAGAGCGCGCGGTTCTGCTCGTACGCCTCATCGAAGACCCCACGGCGCACGAGGGCGATCAAGACGACGCGGCGTCGGATCTGGAGTTTCTCTCCGGTCCGTTCGTCGAGGCGGCCCTGATCCGGGCCATCCGGGCGGGGGACTTCCGCAGCGACTTGGCCCAGCGCTGCGCCGAGTCCCTTGCCGGAATCTGGGCCAGGGAGGGCCACGTGGATCCCGCCTTCCTGGCGGAACTGCGCAGCCTGGCGAAGGATGAGGTCTTCGGCATCCTCGGCATCCGCGTCCCACACCTGCTGCCGCCTGGCTCCCTCTAGAAGATCTTTAACGGCTGAGGCTGCGGTGGTTGGAGGTCGAGTCCGGTTTTGGCGATGAGTCCCTCGATGAGGCGGGGTCGGTACTGCACCTGTTTCAGCCGTGTCTTCACCAGTGCGGTGAGCTGGTCGAGGCTGTGCTTGGTGAGGTTGGCCAGCGACCTCTTCAGGTGCGACCACACGCCCTCGACCGGGTTGAACTCCGGAGCGTACGGCGGCAACTGGTAGACGGTCAGCCATAACCGGGCGGCGATCAGCCGTCGCATCATGCGGCTGACGTGCGTGTTCAAATTGTCCCAGACCAAGACAATGGGACCGCCGAGCTGCTGGTGTGCGGCATCGAGCAAGCGGGCGTAATCGATCTCGGTGAAGCCCTTGCGCCGGCCTTTGGCGGGGCCGCGGTCCAGGTGGATGCGGTAGATGAGCCGTGGCCTGCGGCCGGCCTTCGTGCAGATCAGCGCCGCTATGGAGACCCGTTTGGTGCCCGCGGCGGTGACCTTCACGACCGGGGTGCAGCCTCGGCGGCCCCAGGTGCGGCCCTTGGGCGGCCTTAACCGTCCGCCCGATCGGATGCGGCACGACGCCCCCCTGACTCGTGTGCAGTAGAGCGGACGCTAGCGCACCCCGGGGCGTCTGCGCGGCGTGAGGCCGGCTCCGTCCGGACCTGGGCCTTTCGCTCGGAGGCGGAGTTCCATGCCGGGCCACGGCGCGACCTGGCTGGTCATCAGCTCCATCCCGGTGACCGTCCAGTGGCTGACGAGCATGCAGCCGTCCCGGGTCCCGGTGCGGGCCTGGAGGACGGCGGGCATGCCGATCAGCCGCCCGGCCGCGACCAGCTCGCGCACGTCCGGCTCGACGAACGGGATCCGCAGTGACGGCCCGTCGACGGTGATGTCCGGCCACTCCCGCTCGTCCACCAGGACGGCAGGACCTTCTGACCTGCTGCTTCTTTGCGCCCCCGGCAGGCTTCGAACCTGCGACACCCGCTTTGGGAGTGGGATCGAACCCTTGCCGGGTGGTGCCTGGCGCTGCCGCGCGGTGCTGTTTCCTCTGGTCGGAAACGCACGGCGAGCCACTTGCTCTGGCTCATACCGCTCTGTATCGGGCTGTCCGCTCACACATCGCTCACGCGCTGTCGGCTGCTCAGCAGCGAGTGGTCAGATCTGGCCGAGGTCGATCTCCACCGGGAAGGGGGCCGCTGCCTTGAGGACGCCGGTGAACACGTCTCCGTCCCGGTAGGTCTTCGTCGCGGGGTCGAGAACGTAGGTGTACACGAGAGGAACGCCTGTCGCGGCCTGCTCGATCCGCCAGTAGAAGCCGATGCCCGCCTTGGCGTACTGGTCGACCTTCACGATCCGGTCGGTGGTCTCCGAGCCCGGCGACACCACCTCCGCGACCAGCAGCACGTGCTCGGGGCGGGTGGGGGTGATGTCGATCGTGTCTGCGCGGTAGACGACGACATCCGGGTGGCGATTGGTGAGCGGGAGGTTCTGAAGCCGGACGTCGAAGTCGGTGTCGGCATTCCACTCCGGACCCGCGGCGGCATCCAGAGCGTTCGCCAGAATCCGGGCCAGCCGATTGTGCCGCTTGGACGCACTCGGACTCACCACGACCATCCCGTCCACGATCTCGATGCCGGCACACTGCTCCTCGGACCAGGACTCGTACTCCTCCGCCGTGATCTGCTCATGCATCCACGCGGGGGCCACCATCTCGGCCGTCATGAAGCATCTCCCGGACACTGTGCGGCGGGCCCGATCCCGCTGGATTCAGCGTACTGTCTGCCACCCGTACAGCACGCTGATCCCGCTCACGCCCCTCCCCGGCAGCGAGCTCACGCCAAGTGAGGACCAGGCCGGCCTGCGGAAGTCCCGGTCGGCAGCCGTGCCTTCGGCGAGGGACCGTACGAGGCGTTCAACTCGCTGCGCCGGGTGGGTCACCGGGGAGCCATCCACACGTCTGACCTGGTGGGCTGGGCGCCGGGGCCGGAATGCCGGGCAGTGCGAGTACGGCTCAGCGTCTCCAGCGACGTTGCTCAGCTGTCCGGCGCCGGATCACGTACAGGTCGGCGATGGCAACGACGGTGGACGCTGCGCAGAGCGCGGCCAGCGCGATGAACACCAGCTGATCGGGGTGGGAGGCCGGGCCTGCTTTCCAGGCCAGCAGAGCGAAACCAGCGGCACCCAGCACGAACAGGGCTCCGAAGATGCGAGAGAGGAGGCGCCGGGCGGGCAGGTCGCTCTGTGCCCAGCGTGCCTCGCTGCCCGTGTGGCGCCAGCGGCGCGCAGCGGCCCGTGCCCGCCGGTCGGCCGCTCGTGCGTGCCAGCGCTCTGTCGCATGGTGGCGGTGATGGTGTGGATAGGCCATCGCTTCATCCCTTCCCCGAGGCGCCAGGTGGTCGGCCGCCTGCCTCTTGCTCGACTGGTGGCCGAGTCACCCGGGGGCTGCGCCCTGGTTGTGCCTGGTCGTGGTGTAGCAGGTCAAAGACGGTGGCACGGATGTCCTTGATGACGGTGTCGAGGTGGCTGACGGCCTCCAGGACCTGTTGCCGGAGGTCGCCGGGTGCGGGGCCGGCCACCCTGCCATCTGGAGGAACCCGGCCAGATCACCGGTCGCATGGAAGACGGCGAGGACAGCATGCAGCAGATCCCGTAGCCGACCCTGAGTGCGCAGTACCTCGCCGACGCGGTCGAGCAGGTCCTGTACGGCGCGGTCCAGCTCCAGCCGCGCGGGATCGGGGAAGCGCAGCATCTCGGGAATGTCATCGGCCGGGCCGGAGTCTGACACGCCCGGACCAGTCGGGAACGGTCCCATGGGGTCCTCGGAGAGATCGGCAGACCTTTCCCTATATAGGTGTTAAGTCACGATTACCCCATTTCCGTCTCTCCGATGCTCGGCGTCACACCTGTCGCGACGACGCCGGGCCGAGGTGGCCGGCCATCGCCGAGTGGGCCGTCGGTCAGGGGAAACGTACGGCCGGTGACCTCGTCCAAGGCGATGCGCACCAGCGCCTCCCCAGAGACCGGCGCCCAGACCGGGACCACGTCGTGGCCGACGAGCAGCGCCGCCTCGCTGGTGCGTCGCACTCGCGTCATCTGGGCGGCAAGCTGTGTGAGTTGGGCTTCGAGCTGGACGGCGAGGCCGTGCGCATCCCGTACTGGCTCATTTTCGGGCATGTCGCCGTAGGGCCTGGCGCCGGACCTGCGGTCGGCTCGACGGCGACGCCACCGTCCTCCTGACCGAATGGCGCGTCGGCCACTACGAAGGGTGCGCAGCGTCTATCGGTGCGTGCCGAGTCCGTCGAGGATGAGCGCGAGCATGCGGGGAGCCCGGTCTTCGGGGCCGGCCGCGGCCCGCCACAACGCGCCGGTGAGCTGGAGGAAGTCGCCGGGATCGGCGTCCGCGCGGATGGTGCCGTCCTTCTTGCCGGCGTCGAGGAGCTCGGTGATCGCGGTGATCACCGGTCCGTAGCTCTGCTCGGTGATCGCCTGGTGCGCGCCTGCGCTGAGGGCGTCGCCGAGGCCGTGCTTTCTGCGCATGGCCTCGACGAGGTCGGTCGTCCAGAGGCGGAGCGCTTCCAGTGGCGGCTTCTGGGCCAGCAGGTCCGGCACCGTGCCGACGATGCGTGCGACCTCGTCCTGGTAGACGGCCAGGACCAGCGCCTCGCGGGTCGGGAAGTTGCGGTACAGGGTGCCCGCGCCGACTCCCGCCCGCTGGGCGATCTGGTTCATCGACGTGCTGCCGTCCGCCGCGAACGCTTCGCGTGCGGCGGCGAGGATGCGCGCCTTGTTCTCACGGGCGTCTGAACGGACCACAGGACCTCACCTTGCTAAGTGGAGAGCTCTCCACTACGTTATCCGGAGAGCTCTCCATATACTTTAAGGAGCGTCATGCATTACATCAAGCTCGGCATGACCGGCCTCGACGTGTCGCCGATCGCGATCGGCGCGATGACCTACGGCGAACCCGACCGGGGCCACCCCGTCTGGTCGAAGAGCGAGGAGGACGCGCGCCCGCTCATCAGGCACGCGCTGGAGGCGGGGATCAACTTCTTCGACACCGCGAACATGTACTCCAACGGTTCCAGCGAGGAGATCCTCGGCCGGGCGCTCAGGGACTTCGCCGACCGCGATGCCGTGGTGATCGCCACGAAGCTGCGCCATCCGATGCGGCTGGGACCCAACGGACGGGGACTGTCCCGTAAGGCGGTCATGACCGAGGTCGACCACTCCCTGCGCCGCCTCGGCACGGATTACATCGACCTCTACCAGATCCACCGCAACGACCACGCCACCCCGTGGGAGGAGACGCTGGAGGCACTCAGCGACCTCGTGAAGGCCGGCAAGGTCCGCTACCTCGGCGCTTCGTCCATGCACGCGTGGGAGTTCGCGAAGGCTCTGCACCTGCAGAAGCAGCACGGCTGGGCGCGGTTCGTGTCGATGCAGGACCACTACAACCTGCTCGCCCGCGAGGAGGAGCGGGAGATGATCCCGCTCTGCCTGGACGAGGGCGTCGGCACGGTCATCTGGTCGCCGCTGGCCCGCGGCCGTCTCGCCCGCGCGTGGGACGACGCCCGCTCGACGGCGCGCTCCGAGACGGACGGCGCGTATGCGGACCTGCTCTACTCGCCCGAGCAGGAGGCGTCCAACCACGCGATCATCGATGCTGTCGGGCAGGTCGCGGACGCGCACGGAGTCAGCCGCGCTCAGGTCGCGCTCGCCTGGCTGCGCCGCCAGCCGGTCGTCACCGCACCCCTGGTCGGCGCCGGATCGATCCAGCAGATCGACGAGGCCGTGGCCTCCCTCGACGTCGAGCTCACCGACGACGAAGTGCGCGCCCTGGAGGCCCCGTACACCCCCCGGTACGACTGGCAGGGCGTCTCCGACGAGGCCGAGATGGAGGCCATCCGCAAGCGCGTCCCCGGCGTGGCCCTCGCATGAACTCCATCGTCCGCTCCGGCGCCGCTGCCCGTGCCGGGGGCCTCTTGATCCTCCTCGGCCCGCTCGTGTCCTGGCTCGCCGAATTCGTCACCGCCGCCGCATGGCAGGATCCGCCGTACTCGCCCCTGCACGACTGGGTCAGCCACCTCGGCCTGACCGGCCCGGCCCAGACCGCGTTCGGCCAGGTCGCGAACTCCCCCCTCGGCGCCGTCATGGACGCGGGCTGGGTGATCTACGGCATCCTCCTGATCGTCGGCACCCTCCTAGTGTTCGACCCGCGCAAGGGCACCCGCCCGATCGTCATCGTGAGCCTCGCCGTCCTCGCAGGCGCCGGCGTCTCGCTCGTCGGCATCTTCCAGGGCTCCAACGCGAACGTCGACAACGGCCTGATCGCGTTCCACACCTTCGGCGCGCAGGGCGTCATGCTCGCCGGCAACACCATGGCGATCGTCGTCGGAGCCGGCGGAGACCGCATCGGTCTCGCCAGGGGGCGGTCGATCGCGAGCATCGCGCTCGGCACCGTCGGCCTGATCGCGTTCCCCCTCTTCATGGCCGACGTGTTCACCGGCTGGATGTGGAACGTCGGCATGTTCGAGCGCGCCGTGATCTACCCGATCATGATCGGCCACGCCCTCCTCGGAAGCAGCGTGGCGGCTGCACAACGACGTCATGCGACGAGCCCGCTGACGCCTCTCGACACACGAGTCACGAGCTGAGGAGACACAGATGACACGGGTACTGGTCACCGGCGGGACGGGATTCATCGGGAGCTGGTGCGTCCTCGCCCTGCTCGAAGCCGGGCACACCGTACGCACCACGATCCGCGACCTGCGACGCGAGCCCGCCCTGCGCTCCTGGCTGCACGCGGCCGCACCGTTCGATGACGACCGTCTGACGGTCGTACGCGCCGACCTCGAACACCCCGGCGGCTGGGACGACGCCGTCGCCGACTGCGACTTCGTCCTTCACGTCGCCTCGCCGACCCTGCGCCGTACTCCTGCGACCGACGACGAGTTGGTGGTCCCGGCCCGGGAGGGCGTGCTGCGGGTGCTGCGTGCCGCCCGCGACGCGAAGGTGCGCCGAGTCGTCCTGACGAGCGCCTTCGGTGCCGTCGGGATCGGGCACCCGCCGCGCTCGACCCCGTTCACCGAGGAGGACTGGACCGACGTCGACAGCGACATCCCGCCCTACCAGCGGTCCAAGACCCTCGCCGAGCACGCCGCCTGGCAGTTCGTCGAGGACGAGGGCGGTGGGATGGAACTGGCAGCGGTTCATCCCGTGGGTGTCCTTGGACCACTGCTCGGCTCCGACGACCCGCCATCGCTGCGTCTTGTGCGCAGAATGATCGAGGGACGGGTTCCTGCGTGCCCTCCCTTCGGGATGGGCTTCGTCGACGTGCGCGATGTCGCGGATCTGCACCTGCGCGCGATGACCGATCCGGCAGCCGCCGGCGAGCGCTTCCTTGCAATCGCCGGGCACAGCCTGCGCGTCGTTGAAATCGCGCGCATTCTGCATGACCGCCTGGGAGAGCGCGCTGCGAAGGTCCCGGCCCGTGAAATGCCCGTGTGGCTCGCGCGAGCGCTGGGCGCCGTGAACCCGGAACTGCGACTGCTGAGGCACCAGCTGGGCCGGGATCTCGACGCCACAAGCGCCAAGGCGGAGCGGCTTCTCGGGTGGCGGGCGCGGCCCATCGAGGACACCATCGCGGAAACCGCCGAGAGCCTCCTCGCCCACGGCATCGGGGGATGACCATCTGCTGACCGACCGATGCGGCAGCCTTGCGCGCGGATCGGGTGGGGCCTGGCGAGGCCCGTGCAATACAGCGTGCCCCCCGGCAGGATTCGAACCTGCGACACCCGCTGCGGGAGAATCCTCTGGGCGGGGATGTGACCTGCGGAAACGTCGCCAATGGGATGTCTGGCCTGGGGAAACACCCCTCAGTGGCGGCGATATCGTCGCGCTGTTTCCCTGGAAGGCCGGCCGCTACCGGACGTTGGTGGTGCGGTACCTGGGCAACGACCGCACGGTGTGCCACCCAGCCGGAGGGCCGAAGGCCGCAAGGAACGGTCTTCGGCCCTCCGGCTGGGTGCAGCGGCCGTGCCGGCTGTGACAACGGGTGGCAGCGGGGGGTGGGCCTCCGCGTCACGGCACAGCCTCCAAGGCGGGCTAGCGGTGGCCGGGGTAGCGGTCCTGATCCCGGTGCCGGTCGCTGTACCAGCCGTGGTGCTCGCCCCGGTCATGGTCCCGGTCGCGCCCCCGGTCCCAGACCCGGTCGCGGTCCCAGCCCCGGCGCCGGTCCCGGTCCCGGTCGCCGAAGTGGCCGTCGTGGTCGTGGTCGCTCCTGTGACTGTGCGAGTAACCCCTCCCGTCGCCGCGGTCGTGGCCGGCTCCGGCGGCCAGGGCCGGCATGGCGGCCGCGCCGACGAGTGCGCCCGAAGCCACACAGGTGGCGATCAGGCGGACCGTCGTACGAGAAACAGACATGGATCTGTCACCTCACGTTCGTGCACACCGACCCTGGTTGGGGCCGGGCGTGCCATCCGTAATTCCCGGCTCGGTGCCGAGGCCCACACTGTGGCCCTCCACGGCGACACCAGACCAAGGAAACGATTCGCGTTACAAAATGCAGATATATCCGTAACTCTCCCTTGTAAGGGCCATTGATGCTGGGGAGGGGCCTGGGCGTCGGCCCTGTCCTGGCTTGGAATCACGCTGAGAGCGGGAAAAAAGCAGCCGACGGTCCGTGACACTCTTGGCCGTCTCGCTGCCTCAGCTCCTTCGAACGGCCCAATGGCTTCAGTAACGACGGGGGCCTCTGTTCGGGGGACCCCTTGTGGTCCACGGCGATCCGGCCGACCGGTAGCAGGATGTCGTCGTGATTCTGGGACGCCTTGGTGGAAGGAGCCTTCGCGGCCTGGAGGCCAGAGCCGGGGCGAGGGGCGCCAGTACCTCCACGGCGTTGGTGAGGCAGTCAGACCCGGGCCGACATCCGCCAGGCCCCTGGCGCCCGTGTCGTATCCACCGGGTGAGCCGGTCGGCAGACCTGGATGCGAAAGGGCAACTACGGCGAGCCGTAGATGCCCTTCTCTCTGTGCCCCCGGCAGGATTCGAACCTGCGACACCCGCTTTAGGAGTCTTCCCCGGACGGGGCTGTGACCTGCGGAAACGTTGGCCTTAGGGTGTCTCGCCTGGGAAAACACCCCTCCGTGGTCCTCATGTGTTCACGGAGTTTCCCGGCCTCATGTGTGCCGAATGTGTTTCCCAGCGGAGGCCTTCCTGGCAGGGCGTCAACTGGTCATGCAGCGGTCTGGACGCCGTGCCTCCAGGCGGCCCGACGGTCATACCCAGGTCTGACCCTGCAGTTCAGCTCTTGGTCCGACGCGCCGCGGCGACGGCGACGGCATCGTCGTCAGCATGACGAACCCGACGAGATCCACGGTCACTCCGGCCGCAGCGATCGGCGCCCGACTGCGCGACGCGCTGCCTGGGGAGCGGATGGAAGGCACCGGTTTCCCAGGACGTTGGGTGGGCGGGGTCAGCATGGTGCTCGGCCCACTCCTGATGCTGACCGGCGCGTTGCTGCGGGCCCGCTTCCACTTCATCCCGACCAGCTCGCCGCGTACGAGCGGCATCCCACCCTGATGGCCACCGCATACGGCCTCTTTGCCGCAGGCAGCGTGCTGCTCTGGCCCGCTGTGGCGGTGGTGGCCGCACGGATCGGGGCCCGGAGCGCCGGCTGGGGCCTGTGGGGCGGAGTCCTGGTCATGTGGGCTGTTCGCTCGTGCCTTCCACGCGGTTTCCGCCGGGTACGGTGCCTTCCACGTCTTCGCCGCGCCGAATCTCGCCATCCTCGCGGGGTGGCTCGTCCTTGTTCTCGGGGCCTGGCGCACCCGGGTGCTGGGCCCGGTCCGGGCCGCCGCTCTCGGCCTCACAGCGGCACTGCCTCTCCGAGTGCTCAAGGGGACCACCCCTCAGCCGCTGGTGGCCTTGGCCGGACTGTGCGCCGGGCTGGGCCCGTTGGGTCTGGCACTGCTGTCTGAAGGGCCCCGTCCCAGCCGGAAGGCGGTGCTGTGCTGGGTGCCACTGACCCTGGTGACGCTCGGGCTGATGGTGCTGTTCGGACAGGCCGACTGAGTGCACCCGTACGGACACGGTCGGGCCATGAAGCCCAAAGGGCAGGACCTCTTCTACGCCCTCGACCTCGCCGTGGCCCTGGCCCCGGCCGCCGTGTACGTCGGTTTCGCCCGCCTCACCGCTGACGACGCCCAACCCACCTTCACAGGTCCGTTCTGGCTCGGTTGCCTGATCGCCGCCGCGGTCGGCCTGCCGATCGCCGTACGTCGTCGTTGGCCGCTCGGGGTCCTGGGAACCGTGCTCGCGGCTCTGGTCACGGCGTCACTCCTCTTGTCGACCACACGCCCGGCACGACCGCCGCGGGTGAGGCCGCGGATGGAGCAGAGGCCGTGGAACTCGCCCGCAGCGAGCGGCCGGACGTCGTGCTGATGGACGTACGCATGCCAGAACTGGACGGCATCGAGGCGACCCGGCGGATCTGCTCGGACCCGGACCTGGCCGGCGTCCGCGTCCTCATCCTCACCACCTTTGACTTGGACGAGTACGTCTACGCAGCCCTGCGCGCGGGAGCCGCGGGCTTTCTGCTGAAGGACACCCCGCCGACCGAGGTCCTCGCCGCCATCGGCGTCGTCGCTGCGGGCGAGGCACTGCTCGCCACCTCGGTGACCCGCCGCCTGATCGCGGAGTTCGCCCGCCGCCCAGAGCCGATGCGCCCGCCGAGCAGCTCGCTGGACGCGATCACCGACCGCGAGCTGGAGGTGCTCGGCCTGATCGCCCGCGGCTTGTCCAACACTGAGATCGCAGAACATCTCCACCTGAGCCTGGCGAGACCGGGCTCGTGGGTGACCGCCGGCCTGGAGTGTGACGTTCACAGAACGGACGGCCCCCGCCGGAGCCTCAAGGCGAGCACCTGATCCTCCTCCGGGCCGCACTCGTTCCCGGCTGTCTGGAAGCACACCTCGGCGGCCCGGCGTGCGCCGGCGACCTGCACGAGCCGCTCGACGGTGACGCCCCCCCCCGGCGCACAGACCGGCCCGTAGGCGAGACAGAAAACCCGCTGCCAGGTCGTCGTCGGCGTAGGCCGTCAACTGATCGATGCGCCACACCCCGGCCGGCGACTCGACCCGCCGGGACTTCGGCGCCGCCGGGACACAACCGCCCGCAGCACCAGTGAGCGGCCCGGCACCCGGGTCTCATGCTCCGCGACCAGCACCCACATCCCGGCGACGACCAGCGGGCCCCGATTTCGCTACAAGTTCCGAAATTATTCGTGACGGGTCCGGCACGCCGCCGAAATAGGTACTTCATAGCGTTACCGGCAGTCGCATAGGCGTCATCGCACCCATGGGGTCTGTCAAGCCGCAAGAGGTGCTTTCTCACGAAAAAACATCACTGTCCTCAGTGATGTCATGAGACAGGAGCCCCCGAGTGTCCAACCCCTCCCGCCGCGGCGTCCTCAGACTGACCGCCGGCACAGCTCTCCTCGGCACCCTCGCCCTGACCGGCTGCGGGCGCGGTGACGAGACCACCGGCGCGAAAGCCGCCGTCAAGCCGATCGGCACCACCCCGGCCACCGGCACCGTCAATGTCTGGGCCACCCAGGACGACGCCAGCGTGCTCGACAAGGTGATCAAGCCGTTCAAGGCCGCGAACCCGGACGTCACCGTGAAGTTCACGCTGATACCGAACTCCGAGTACTACACCAAGCTCCAGGCGGCGATCGCGGCGGGCAAGGGCCCCGATGTGGCCCAGTTCTTCCCCGAGTCGCAGGCGCAGTTCCTCGATCCGTCGATCCTGCGGCCCGTGCCGGACGGGCTCGTCGACTCCGGCAGCTTCTTCAAGAGCCTGTGGGACGCCGGTGTGGTCAAGGGCGTCGCCTACACGGTGCCCTGGTACGCGTACACGTACGCCCTCGTCTACCGCGCCGACCTCGCCAGGAAAGCGGGCGTCAAGGCGCCGACCACGTGGGACGAGATGGTGCCGTTCTTCAAGGCGCTGCAGGGTGCCGGAGCCGTGCACGGGCTCGGGGCCGACAACGGCTGGGACATCTTCAACGGCCAGGACGCCGCGATGTACGCCTGGCAGGCCGGCGGCACCCTGCTCTCCGCCGACGGGAAGTGGACACTCGACACACCGGCGATGGTCGACGCGATCAAGTACAACGCGTCGTTCTTCACCTCGGGCGTCGCCGACACCGCCACCCCCACCTTCCTCGACTCCCAGCCGTACTTCGTCTCCGGCAAGACCGCCTGCATGATCACCGGCCCCTGGGTCGTCGGCCAGCTCGACACCGCCGCGAAGAAGACCGGCTGGACGGCGTCCCACGTCGCCACCGCGCCGCTGCCGGCCGGCGCCGCCGACAGCGCCTCCTTCTCCGGCGGGGGCAGCTGGGGTGTGCTCACGACCGGCGGCAACGCGGACGCGTCGTGGAAGTTCGTCCGGTACGTCTCGCAGCCGAGCACTCAGGTCGCGCAGTTCAAGGCGTACAGCTCGCTGCCGGCGGCCGTGTCGGCCTGGGGCGACCCGGCCATCAAGGGCCAGCCGCTCCTCGACGCCTTCTTCACGCAGCTGAAAAAGGCGCGGGCGTTCCCGCAGGTGAGCACCTGGCAGCAGGTCGCGACCCGGCTGGGCAAGGAGATGGAGGCCGTGGCCAAGGGCAAGGAGACCGCGGCGAAGGCGGCCGCGAACATCCAGGCGTACGCCGAGAGCGTCGGCACGAGCACGAAGTGAGCCGCCGATGACCACCGCCCTCACCCCCCGGGCGCCGCGCACGGGACCGCGCGGCTGTCCGGTCACGGCCCCCGCGCGCCGTCGCACCCGGAGCCTGCGGCGAACGGCTGTCGCCTGGCTGTTCCTCGCCCCGTTCGTCGTCGTGTTCCTGCTCTACACGGCGATCCCGACCGTGGCCGCGCTCGGCTTCAGCCTCACCGACCTGCACGGCGCGGATCTGCGGCATCCGTTCGCGGTCAACTTCACCGGTCTGGAGAACTATCTGCGGTTGTTCCAGGACTCGACCTTCCTGCGGGACATCCTGAACACCGCCGTCTTCGTGGCCGTCGGCGTGCCGCTCACCATGGGCGTCGGATTCGCGCTGGCCATCGCGCTGAACTCCGGCATCCGGCGGCTGCGCGGCCTCTTCCGCACCGTGTTCTTCGCACCGGTCGTCACCAACATCGTCGCGGCCGCCCTGATCTGGCAGTACGCCTTCAACCCGAGCGGCACCGTCAACAAGGTCCTCGGCGCGGCCGGTTTCGCCGGCCCGAACTGGCTGGACGACCAGCACCTGGCCATGCCCGTGGTCATCCTGCTCGGCGTCTGGCGCAACTTCGGCACCGCGATGGTCCTCTTCCTCGCCGGTCTCCAGGCGATCCCGCAGGACGTCTACGAGGCCGCCGCCCTCGACGGGGCGGGAAAGTGGCGGCAGCTGAGGCACATCACCGTCCCCCTGCTGCTGCCCACCACCCTCATGGTGTCGGTGCTGCTGACCGTCTTCTACCTCCAGGTCTTCGACGAGCCCTACCTGCTCACCAACGGCGGTCCGCTCGGCTCCACCGAATCGGTGGCGCTGTACACCTACCACCAGTTCGGGGTCGGCGAGTTCGGGGTGTCCTCGGCCGCCTCCTTCGTGACCCTGGTGCTCGTGGCCCTGGTGAGCATCGTCCAGTTCCGATTGCTGAGGCCCCGCGCATGACCGCCGTCACCGCGTCGGAGAACACCGACATGACCACGCGCACCGCCACGGTCCGACGTGCCGTACGACCCCGGCCCGTCGCCCGGCCCCTGCTCTACGCCGCGCTTGTGCTGTGCGCGCTGCTCACGATGCTTCCCTTCCTCTGGGGGATCAGCGGCTCGCTGCGCAGCCTCGACGAGATCCGCTCGGACCCCGGTTCCCTGTTCCCCCACCACATCACCCTCGACAACTTCACCCGGCTGTTCAGGACCCAGGGCTTCGGCCGGTTCATGCTCAACAGCATCGTGGTCGCCGCCATGGTGGTGGTCGGCAACATCGTGGCTGCGTCGGCCGCCGGCTACGCGCTCGCGAAACTCGACTTCGCGGGCAGGCGGATCGCCTTCGGCGCGGTCATGGCGGCGCTGATGGTGCCGTTCACAGCGGTGTTCGTCCCGCAGTTCGTGCTCACCGTCGACATGGGCCTGGCGGACACCCTCACCGGTATCGCGCTGCCCAGCGTGGCGATGCCGATGTCGGTGTTCATCATGCGGCAGTACGCGTCGTCGATCCCCGACGAGTTGCTGGAGGCGGCCCGGATCGACGGGGCGGGCGAGTTCCGGATCTTCTTCCGGATCTTCCTTCCGATGGCCGGCCCGGCGGTCGCGACGATCACGATCATGTCGTTCCTCAACTCGTGGAACTACTTCATCTGGCCGCTCATCGTCGCCCAGAGCACATCCAGTTACACGCTGCCGGTGGGCCTCGCGGCCACCAGCCAGGCGGCGGCGCACGTGACCGACTACGGCCTGATGCTCGCCGGCGCCGTCGTCGTCATGCTGCCGGTGCTCGTGCTCTTCCTGTTCCTGCAGCGGTACTTCGTGCAGGGCATCGCCGGAACGGGAATGAGGTGATCCCGATGGACGACCGGACGGACCTCCTCCAGCCGTTCGCCACGGGCGTGTTCGATCCCCTCGTACGGGTTGTACGGGCGGAGTCCGAGGCGGTGGAGGCATGCTGATGTCCGCGACGAACGGGATGAACCAGAGCGCCGTCCGCCGCGTCAACACATCGGTCATCCTGCGCGCGCTGGCGGTGTCGGCCGGGCCGATGACACTGACCGAGCTCGCCGAGCAGGCCGGTCTCTCCCGCCGTACCAACGAGTTGATCCTGGACTCGCTCATCGAGGCGGGCTGGGTCACCGAGCTCGACCGCGTGCCGACCAGCGGCTGCGCCGGACGCCCCGCCAGACGGTACGAACTGCGCGCGGAACACGCCCTGTTGGCGGCCGTACGCATCAGCACCCTGGACGTGTCCGCGGTGGTGGCCGATGTCCGCGGCCGTATCCTCGGCCGGGCGCAGCGCCCGCTGCGCGCCTACCAGAATCCGCAGGCCACGCTCGACGACGCGGCGGCCCTCGTACGGGAGGCACTCGACGACGCGGGCGGCTCGCCGGACCGGCTGCGCGCCGGTGCGGTCGCGGCCGGTGGCGCGATCGACGACGAGGGTGTCGTACGACGTCTGGTGCACACCACGCGCTGGGAGGGCGTGTGTCTGCCCGACGAGCTCGGGCGGCGCGTCCGGATGCCCTGGTTCGCCGACAACGACACCAACCTCGGTGCGCTGGCCGAGCGTTGGCGGGGTGTGGCCGGTGACCACGACAACGTCGTCTGGGCGGTCCTCGGCAACCGGACCGGCCTCGGCATCCTCATCCGGGGCGCCGTGCACCGGGGTCTGGACGGCGCCGCCGGCGAGATCATCGAGGCGCACTCGATACCGGTCGGCTCGGTCGAGAACCGCCCGGTCGCCTGGCTCACCTCACCCGAAGCGGATCAGCGCCGGGTCGCGCTGGACCGCTTCGACGCGGCCCGCACGGGGGACGCGGAAGCGCTCGCCGAGGTGGACGAGTTCGTCGAGAACATCACCTCGATCCTCACCACCCTGTCCTGGACGGTCGCGCCCTCGCTCATCGTGCTCGGCGGTGGCCTGGAGGACGCGGCCGACGTGCTGCTGCCCCGGGTGCGGGAGGCGATGCGCCTCGCCCGCACCCCCGCGATCGAGCTGCGCGCCACCAGCCTGGGCCGCGACGCCGCACTGATCGGCGCCGTGAAGCTGGCCCTCGACCACATGGACACCGAGCTGTTCGGCCCACTCGCCCCCGGCGCGTAACTCCCCCCACACACACCAGACGACTTTGGAGTTCCTCTGTGACCGACACCCCCCGCACCGACGTCCTCATCGTGGGCAGCGGCATCATGGGATCCGCCGTGGCCCGGCTGCTGCGGGACAGCGATCCGGGGCTGGACATCACGATGGTCGACGGTGGCAGCGCCATCGGCGAGAGGCCCGGGCTGCACCTGCACGACGTCGACGACCCGGTCCTGTGGTCGCGCCACAACGAACAGGTCGTCAGCGGCATCCAGGGCATGTACACCGGCGCCGAGGTGATGCGCGAGGTCGCGGACAGCCTCACCGGTCTGACGCCCGGCATGTTCCACGCACTGGCCTTCGGCGAGGACGCCGAGGCGATGCCCGCGACGGCACTGGCCTGGAACGCGGGCGGCATGGGCGTGCACTGGACCGCCGCGACCCCGTGGCCCGCCGGAGACGAGGTGTTCGACTTCGGCGACCCGGCCGGATGGGCGGCGGACCTGGACACCGCGCGCCGACTGCTCGCCGTCACGCCTTCCCCCATCGGCCCGACCGAGGTCGGCCGTCTGGTCCTCGACGTACTGCGAAGGCGCTACGACGGCACCGCGCCGGCCGACCGGCACCCGCAGCCGATGCCCATGGCCGTCACGACGACGGCATCCGGCCCAACGCCGCGGACCGCGCCGGGGACGATCTTCCCGCCCATCGCGTCCGGCGAGGACCTGTCGTTCACCCTGCTGACCGGCACACTCGCCATCAGGTTGCTCGTCTCGGCGGCCCGGGTCACCGGCGCCCGACTACGCCGCGTCGCCGACGGGACGGAGACCGAACTCCACGCGGACACCGTCATCGTGTGCGCCGACGCGCTGCGCACCCCGCAGTTGCTGTTCGCCTCGGGCATCCGCCCCGCGGCCCTGGGCCGCCACCTCAACGAGCACGCGTTCATCACGGCCCGGGTACTGCTCGACCTGGACCGGTTCGGCATCGCCCTCGACGACCTGCCCCTGCCGCGCACCGGTGAGTTCAGCACGGACTCGCTCTGGCTGCCGCAGAACGGGACGGCACAGCCCTTCCACGGGCAGATCATGAACCGGACGTACGTCGACGATGACGGCCGCCCTCTCGCGCATGCCGTGGGCCTCACGCTGTACGCCCCCGTCGAGTCGCGCCCCGAGAACCGTCTCGTCTTCTCGGAGTCGGAGACCGACCTCGCGGGACTGCCGCGCATCCGCGTCGAGTTCGACTACTCCGACACCGACCGCGTGCTCATCGACCGGGCGTTCGTGGAAGTCCGGTCACTGGCCGGGGAGTTCGGCCCGTTCGACCCCGCCACCGAACTCGCACTGCTACCGCCCGGCTCCTCCCTGCACCTGACCGGCACGGTCCGGGCGGGCACCGCCGACGACGGCACCACCGTCTGCGCCCCGGACGGCCGGGTGTGGGGCTACGACAACCTGTACCTCGCCGGCAACGGCGTGATCCCCACCCCGATGGCCGCGAACGTCACCCTGACCGGCGCGGTGACCGCCGTACGGGCCGCCCGAGCCGTCGCCGACAGGGCAGCCGCCCCCCGGGCCGTCGCCACCCCGGCCGTCGCCACCCCGGCCGTCACCACCCGCACCGCGCCGCTCACCGCGCGCTGAGAGGAAGCCCGAACGTGATCGACATCGCGAAGGAATATCGCGTGGCGCTGCCCCCGTGGATCGACGACGAGCTGGCCGACGTGCCCGCCGTGGTCCCCGACCGCGCCGACCGGATGCGGCTCGTGCACCGCCTCGCCGACCGCAACTGGCGGGAGGGCAACGGCGGCCCGTTCGCGGCGCTCGTCGCCCAGCGCGACACCGGCCGGATCGTCTCCGTCGGCGTGAACGTCGTGCTCGCCTCCGGCGTTTCCAGCGCCCACGCGGAGGTCGTCGCGCTGGGGCTCGCCCAAACGGCCACCGGGGGCTGGGACTTGGGCGCCGCGGGACTGCCCGCCCACGAACTGGTCGTCAACTGGCGGCCATGCGTCCAGTGTTACGGCGCCACGATGTGGTCCGGGGTGCGCGGTCTCGTGGTCGCGGGGGAGGGGCCCGAGCTGGAGGAGATCACCACGTTCGACGAGGGCCCCCTCGGCGCCGAATGGGCCGCGCAGTTCGAGGCACGCGGGATCGAGGTCGTAGGAGATGTGCTCCGGGACGAGGCGCTGGCCGTGTTCCGGAACTACCGCAAGGCCGTCGACGCGGCCGACGGGATCGTCGTCTACAACGCCCGCGGAGGCACCGCATGACCGCCACGACACCTCGTTTCGCCACCGACGTGATCACCTTCTACCACCCGGACTTCTGGGACCTTCCCTCCGCCGACGCCGTACGCGACTGGGCCCTGGCCCACCCCGAGCGCTTCTGGACACGGGTGATGAACGCGCTGACGGCGGCCGGTGTCACGGGCATCGAGCTGACCTTCGCGCCGGGCGACATCGACTCGGCCCTGCGAGCCTTCGGCAGCGCACCCGCCTTCCGCCGCGACCTGGCGGCCCGTGGCCTGTCCGTCGTCAGCGCGTTCATCGCCGACAGCGACGCCCCCGGCTGGCGGCACGGCGACAACCTGCCCGCGATCGTCGCCGACGCCGAACGCCGGGCCGCCTTCCTCGCCGACGTCGGGGCGGAACTCCTGGTCGCCGGCCTGCCCATGCGGACGACATTCGGCACGCGACCGCCCTTCTTCGTCGACGCCGCGTACATGACGCGCATGGCCGACATCGCCCACGCGGTCGGAGAGGCCGTGTCGCATCTCGGTGTGAAGCTCGTCTTCCACACCGAGTCCAACAGCACCCTCTGGTACGAGCGGGACATCGACCTGTTCATGGCCCTGACCGACCCGCGCTACGTCTGGCTGTGCCCCGACTCCTGCCACATCGCCCTCGGCGGCGGCGACCCGGTGGCAGTGGCCCGCCGCCATACCCCACGCATCGCCCTCGCGCACTGGAAGGACGCGGTCAAGCCCCTCGACATCGAACTCACCATCGATGAAACAGTCTTCACCCAGCAGCAGCCCTACATGACCGAACTGGGCACGGGCATCGTCGACTGGAAGGGCTG
This sequence comes from Streptomyces sp. NPDC054770, assembly GCF_053611985.1. Classification (NCBI taxonomy): domain Bacteria; kingdom Bacillati; phylum Actinomycetota; class Actinomycetes; order Kitasatosporales; family Streptomycetaceae; genus Streptomyces; species Streptomyces sp. NPDC054770. Next base: position 22,056 of record NZ_JBSHBL010000054.1, on the reverse strand, counting down.
GGCCGACGCCATGTCCCGCACTCCCGGCGCCGACACGATACTCATCGAACTGGACGAGGCAGCCGACCCGGTCGCCGCACTCAGAGCCGGAACGGCCGTGGCGAGGAAGGCAGCCCGCCCGTGATCGACTTCTCCGCCTGCATCGAGATGATGTTCCTCGAAGGCGAGCGGCCACTCGACGACCGAGTACGCGCCGCGGCCGACTCCGGCTTCCGCGCGGTGGAAATCTGGGAGTGGTGGGACAAGGACCTGTCCCGCCTCACCCGCGCACTGGACTCCACCGACACACGCCTGATCACGCTGTGCGTCGAATCGTGGCGGGACAAGTGCGACCTGGGCGACCCGTCGTCGCACGACGAGTTCCTCACCCGCGTACGGGCAGCCGCCGACGCCGCTCGACGGCTGAACACTTCTGGACTCGTGGTACTCGCAGGGGATGTCGTCCCGGGAATCGAGCCCACTGCTCAGCTTCGCAACGCGGCCGAGGTGCTCGCACGGGCGGGAGAGGAAACCAGCGGGAACGGCCTGGAACTGCTCGTGGAGGTCGTCAATCGCGCATACGAGGGTCCCAACGCCTTGCTCTCCGACTCACGGTCGGCACTTTCCCTCCTACGCGCGATCAACCTCCCGAACGTCCGTTTCCTCTACGACCGTTACCACGCCCTCCTCAACGGCGAGCCCCTCGACGCCGAGATTCAGGACGCCATGCCGCTGATCGGGCACGTCCAGGCAGCCGACATCCCGGGCCGTCACGAATTCGGCACCGGAACCATCGACTGGGCCACGGAACTCGCCTGGCTTCAGAACGCCGGTTATGACGGCTACGTAGGCATCGAAGCGACACCACTCGGCGACAGCAGCCACGTCTACGCCACCGCCCGTGCCCTCCTTTGACGGCTGCGGGACTGCGTGCGGGGCCGGCGGGGCCTTGGTGCGCAAGACCCCGCGCCCCGGGGCGCCTTTCTCCCGGCCCCCGGCCGGGCAGCCGCAGCTTCAACCGCACCCAACGGACCAGCGGCGTCAGCACGGCGGACTGCGCCGACACCACCAGCAGCATCACCAGCAGCACCACCACGACCACCACCGCCGACCACACCTACGACAGCGCCGACCGGATCACCGACTCGGGCTACACCTACGACGCCTTCGGCCGTACCACGGCCCTGCCGGACGGCAGCGCCCTCGCCTACTGCACCGACGACCTGGTCCGGCAGGAGACCACCGTCACCCAGCGGCAGTCCTGGTCCCTGGACGCCGACCACCGCCTCGCCGCCGTGACCACGGCGACCAGCAGCGACAACGGCGGCACCTGGGACTTCGACGGCGTTGAGGGACCGTCCACCAGGGCCGAACGCGACTGGTGCTGCTGGCCGTCCCGGTGGCGGGTATGTACGATCACGGCCTCCGACGCGCAGGCGGCGAAGTCCGAGGCGATCAAGATCTTCGGAAGCATCGCCGACCGGAGTTTCGGTGACGCCTTCCAACACATCCTGTGGATGGCGCTCATGGCCTGGGACGTCGGCGCTTCCATGGCCCGCGGCGAGGGCAAGCGCCACGAGGACTTCTCCCAGAACACAAAGTGCGCCCGGCACATGGCACTGACCAACAACGACATCGGCATCAATATCGGCCTGCGCATGACGAACTGCCACTATTCACGGCGCGGTGGAAAATTCGCCACCAAGATAATCCAGCTCTCCATGGAAGCCGCCTGCGATGACGCGGTGATCCTCAAGGTCGACAGCAAGCAGGCGAAGGCGGGTTACAAGTATGTCCGGTGACCCCGAGCTTGAGCCCGAACCTGGCCGGCCGTGGACGCGGCGCAACCTCCGCCGCCTCATGGTGGCGGTCGTCGCCCTCGGCCTGATGGCGGTGGCGGTGGCGGTCGGGGGAGCGCGGGCCTGGCAGCGGGACAAAGCGGACGACAGGACCCGGGCCCGCTTCGCCCAACTGTCCAAGGATCCGCTGCTGGCCGCGCTCGGCACCCGCTTCGGGCGCCGCCACAACGGGCCCGTCCTGCTGCGTTGCCAGCAGACCCCGGACGACGGCCCCGTGCCCCCGCAGTTCGAGGTCGACTTCCCGGCGCCGCAGACCCCGGCAACCCGAACCCAGGTGACCGCCGCCGCCCGCGGCACCGGATGGAGCGTCCGCACCTGGGAACGCGGAACGGGCCGGTCACGCGCGTACTACTTCGAAATCCGCAAGTCCTTCGGCACCTGGACGAGCGACTCCGACGCGGCCCTCGACCGAACCGGCCTCAGCCTGGACATGACCGCCTCCGACGCAGGCCGCTGCGCCTGACCTCGCCCTGGCCGTAACACGGAGTGCCACGCTCGGGATGCGGCTTCCAAGGAGAGCACGGCCGTCCTGCGGCAGATCGAAGAGGACGAGGTGATCGCCCGCCGGTTCGCGGACACCGATGCCGCGATCTCGGCCACGGGTCTGCTGCGCGATCGGGTGGAACGGAACCGTACGGTTATCGGCCAGAGCCAGATACTGAGGAGCGATCGAGTCGAGGGGGAGGCCCCCCGTCCGATGTCGGGACCTCGCAGTCGGTCATCCGGTGTGACCGGTTGTGGCTACCGCTTGTCCCGATTCCGCACGAGCTTGGCGTTCACGCTGTGGGGCATTCGGTGAGGCGGACCCTCGACGGTCGATCACCGGTCCAGGGCTCTGCATGGCCAGTGCCAGGGCACCGCTGTCTCCGACCCCCGGGCGCGGCCCGGCTACGGAGTCAGTCCTGCCTTCGCGCAAGCGGCCTGCAGGTGTGGTGTGCAGATCTGAGGGATGGTGTACACGCCGTCCTTGATGAGGGTCTGCTTGATGTTGGCGGTTGTCACGGCGACCGGGGTGAGGAGCACGGACGGGATGTGGTGGGTGGTGGGGCTGTCGGTCGTCGTCGTGGCGATGGTGTGCAGCTTCTCGCCGCGGCCCAGGGCGACGGCCATGGCAGCGGCTGTTTCGGCTTCCGCGCGGAAGGACTTGTACACCGTCATGGACTGCTCACCGTTGACGACGCGCTGCACCGCGTCGAGGTCGGCGTCCTGGCCGGTGACCGGTGGAAGGCGCCCGACGTGGGCGCTCTTGAGTGCGGAGATGACGCCCGCTGCCATGGCGTCGTTGGCGGCGAGGACGCCGTCGATCCGGCCCGGGCCCAGGGCCGAGATGGCGGCGGACATGTTGGCGTTCGCGTTGTTCGTGCTCCAGCCATGGGTGTCGTAGGAACGGCCGATCCTCACCTTGCCCCGCAGGACGGACAGTGCGCCCCTCTTGTACCACGCGGCGTTGGGGCTGGTCGGGTCGCCGTTCATCATGACGATGGTCCCGTCCTTGGCCGGGGCGTGCATGGCCTTGAGGAGAGCCTGGCCCTGCAGCGTTCCGACCTGTATGCCGTCGAAGCTGACGTAGCCCGAGATCGGCCCCTCGGCGAGCCTGTCGTAGGCGACGACGGGGACGCCCGCGTTGTGCGCCTCCTGGACGGTGGAGCGCAGCGCCCTGTTGTCGGTGGCGCCGAGGATGAGGACCCTGGCCCCCTTGGTGATCATGGCGATCATCTGTTGCCGCTGGGCCGTTGAGTCGTCGTCGGCGTTGGCATAGGTGACGTTGCAGTGCGGGCAGAGCTGTCTCACCTGTTGCTCGATCAGCGGCTTGTCGGAGTTCTCCCAGCGTGGCACCACCCGGCTCGGCAGCAGCAGGCCGACGGTGAAGCTGTCCGTGGTAGCTGTTCCGTTCCCTGTACAGGCGGCCGAAGGCATGGCCAGCAGGCCCGCGACAAGCGCGCCTACGGCATACCGCGTACGAGACGTTACGCATTTCCTACGGTACGTCATGATCGGTCCCCGTCCTTGGCGCCCGGTTCCGCGCCCACGGAAGCCGGTTCACGATGAGGTACCGCTATCTCGCTGCACACCTGCTTGCCGCCGGCCACCGGCACCGTGCCGAAGGACTCCGACATCGCCTCGACCAGGAGCAGACCCCGGCCGCCTGTCGACTCCCAGTCCACGATCACGGGCTTGGCGGGCGCCCGCGGAGAGGAGTCGCTCACGCAGACGCGCACGCGGTCCCCGCGGAGCAGCAGTTCGAGACGGACCGGGCCCTGGGTGTGCACCAGGGCGTTGGTGACGAGTTCGGACACCACCAGCAGCACCGGATCGGTGGCCTCTTCGACCAGCCAGCGGCGCAGTGTGCGTGCGGTGAAGCGGCGGGCGTGCATGACGGCGTCGGGCAGCCGCCACACCACCCAGCCCGACCGGATCGGCCGGGTCTTCATGCCGTCGTAGCGCAGCAACAACAGCGCCACGTCGTCCTCGCGACGGCCGTACTCGCCCAGCAGGTCGTCGGCCACCTGCCCAGGATCCGACGGGTCGGCCGCGGCGAGGGTGGCGCGCGCCTGGCGCATGCCCTCGTCCAGGGACAGATCGGCGGCCTCGATCAGCCCGTCGGTGACCAGGGCGAGCATCATTCCGGGTGCCAGTGCCAGCGCGGTCATCGGGAAGTCCGCCTCCATGGAAATGCCCAGCGGAAGGCCGCCCTCGACCTCGACCTCCTCGGTGCTGCCGTCGGGATGGCGCAGCAGCGGTGCGACGTGCCCGGCCCGGACGAACAGGACGTCGCCCTCGTCCATGTCCAGTTCGGCGTAGCAGCAGGTGGCGAACAGATCCGTCTCCATGCCGACGAGGAGGCGGTTGGCGTACGAGACGACCACGTCGGGCGGGTGGCCCTCCACCGCGTACGCCCTGACCGCGGTACGCATCTGTCCCATGATCGTCGCGGCTGCGGCGCTGTGGCCCTGCACGTCGCCGATGACCAGCGCCACCCGGTCCTCGGAGAGGGCGATCACGTCGTACCAGTCGCCCCCCACCTGCAGTCCTCGCCGGGCGGGCAGATAGCGGGCGACGGCGATCCCGCCGGGCAGCTCGGGCAGACGCCGCGGCAGCAGGCTGCGCTGCAGCATCGTCGCGAGTTCCTGTTCGGCGTCATAGGCGTGGGCGCGGGTGAGGGCCTGGCCGGCCAGTGAGGCGGTGGCGGTCAGCAGCGAACGTTCCTCGGGGACGAACTCGTGTGGCCGGTCCCAGCCGATCAGGCACACGCCGGCGACCCGGCCGTTGGCAGGCAGCGGCAGGACGGCCAGGCCTCCGGGGCCGATGCCGTCGAGTCCCGGTTCGAAGGCGGTGCCTGTCGGCCACAGGCCCATACGTCCGTCTCGCAGAGCCGTCTGCAGGGTGGGCAGGGCACTGAGGGGCAGGTCGGGCCACTCCGAACGCCACTGGAGACGCCATGTCCGCGGCCAGGCGGCGGGCTGCGGCGGGTCGAGCAGGGTGACCTGGAGCCGATCGTGCTGCAGCTCGGCGAGTGCCACCCGGTCGGCGCCCAGGGGTTCGCGCAGGGCGGTGACCACCACGTGGCTGACGTCGCGCACGGTGGCGGCCTCGTCGAGTGCGACGGTCAGCCACTGGATCCGGGAGACGTCGTCGGCGCCCCGGTGCAGGACCGGGGTCGCCGTCACCACACCCAGCACCTGCTCCGGCCGGTCGTCGGTAGCCGCCGCCACGCGGCACCTCAGGCTCAGCCAGCGCATCTCACCGGTGGGGCATCGGACGCGGAAGTCCAGTTCCCGTCGGCCGAACGTCCGGCTGGACGGCTCCAGCACCGACATCAGCGCGTGCAAGTCTTCCGGCAGTGCGTGCGCGAGCAGGGAGTCCGCCTTGCCGTCGACGTCGTCCGGCCTGATGCCGACCAGTTCGCGCAAGGTCTCGTCCATGTCGATGACGCCGGTTTCCGGCACCAGGACGAAGGAGCCGACGCGCATGCGCCGCAGTGCGGAACTCAAAGGGGCCGACGGCGGCCCTCCCGCGGCCCCGGTCTCCAGCACGCCGGCGACCGCGTCGGCATAGCGCTCCAGGAAGCGCTGCTGCTCGGCTTCGAAGCCGTTCTCACCGGCGCCCACGACCACGAGGCAGCCGAGCCGTCCGCCCTCGGCGCCCAGGGGCAGCGCACCGAGCGACGTCCGGGCTCGCGGCGGCGCCGGACTTCCCTCGGGACAGGACGCGAGTGCCGCGGGGGTCAGCCACACGGAGTGTGAGGCGCGGAAGGCGCGGGCCGCAGGCGAGCCGCCGGACAGGGCCAGGCGCTCCGGCAGCCCGTACTCGGCAGGGGCGCATCCGGCCGTGTCCACCGACCGAAGGTCGTCAGAACCTGCGTCGGGCAGATAGAGCACTGCCGATGTCGCTCCGGCGAACGTCAGGGCGCGGACGCTCACGGGGGTCTGCGACCCCGGCGGTGCGCCGGTGTCCGCGACGCCGGCCTCGGCCGTCCCCGGCTGCGGGAGTCCGGCCTCGGCACTGCCGTCGTGAGGCATGTCCGCACCCACCTCCCGTCCGTGCCGGGGTGCCGGCACGGCTACCGCTGGTGACTCCTCTTACCAGAATCGCATAGAGGGATGAAACGGATAGGTTGACGTCATGCCGGCCACGCGGCACCGGGTTCGCAGTTCACGGTGGCCGGTGTCACACTGGCGAGGTGGTCGTTCTGCGGCTTTCGCCTGGTACGGGCGGGTACCGGCCGAAACCCCGCCCCGCCCCGGCGGGCCACTCTGCTGTGCCGCGGCTGCAGTCGCGGTGCGCCAGGGAGGAGGGAGGTCTCGCGTATGAAAGCCTGCGTCCGGGACACCGCCCTTGCCCTGGCCGCGGTCTCGACGGCCGTGTCCCTCACCGCCTGCGGATCGGGCGCCGGGAGCACCTCCGGCCCAGGGAGCGCACGGAAGATCAGCGTGCTGTTGCCGGACTCCACCACAGCCCGCTGGGAGACGCAGGACAGGCCCCTGCTGGAGCGGAAGATCCGGCAGCTGTGCGGCGGCTGCACGACCGAGCACGCCAACGCCGGAGGTGACGTGGCCATCCAGCAGGAACAGATGGACTCATCAATCGCCAACGGGGTCGATGCCATCGTGCTGACGGCCGTCGATGCCAGAGCCATGGGCGCCTGGGTCGGAAAGGCAGCTGCCGCGCACATCCCGGTCATCGCCTACGACCGCCTCGCCGAGGGCCCGATCTCGGGCTACGTCTCCTTCGACGGCCAGGAGATCGGCAGGCTCCAGGGCAAGGCGCTGCTGACGGCCATGGGCGCCAAGGCGCACGGCGGCCGGATCGTGATGATGAACGGCGACTCCGGCGACCCCAACGCGCTGTCGTTCAAGCAGGGCGCACTGTCCGAACTCCGGGGGAAGGTGACGATCGCCAAGGAGTACGACACACCCCAGTGGAGTGCGGAGGCGGCGAACCGGAACATGTCCGGAGCCGTCTCCGCCCTGGGCGCCGGCAGCATCAACGGCGTCTACGCCGCCAACGACGGCCTCGCCGCCGGCAGTATCGCCGCCCTCAAGGCCGACAAGGTCACCCCGCTGCCCCCTGTCACCGGGCAGGACGCCGAGCTCGCAGCCGTGCGGCGCATTGTCAGCGGCGATCAGTACATGACCGTCTACAAGCCGTTCGGACCCGAGGCAGCCGCCGGCGGCGCCATGGCCGTGGCCGCCGCCCGTGGCCAGCGCCTCGACGGGGTGGCCACCGGGCGGGTGAAAACCCGCAGCGGCGCGGAGGTTCCGGCCGTGCTGCTCACTCCGGTGACCGTGGTCCTTGCCACCATCAAGAACACCTTGGTGAAGGACGGCGTGTACACGCTCGAACAAATCTGCCCCCCGTCACTCGCGGGCGACTGCCACAAGGCCGGGCTGACCTGACAGGCGGGACCGGCCGGCCCCAGGCCCGGGAAGGAGATGGATTCTCTTGCCGCCCCCCTTGCTCGCCCTGCACGGCGTGTGCAGGCGCTTCGGCGTCGTCGAGGTCCTCCGGGACATCGAGCTGGAGATCCACGCCGGCGAGGTCCTTGCCCTCCTCGGCGACAACGGAGCCGGCAAGTCCACCCTGGTCAAGGTGATCTCCGGGGTCGCTCCCGCGGACCAGGGGAGCATCGAGTGGGAGGGCCGGCCCGTGCACATTCGGCGTCCTCAGGACGCCCGGGACCTCGGCATCGCCACCGTCTACCAGGACCTGGCGCTGTGCGGAGGCCTCGACGTCGTCGGCAACCTCTTCCTCGGACGAGAGATCCGCAGGTTCGGCTTCCTCGACGAGGTGGAGATGGAGCGCCGCACCACGCAGCTGCTGGAGCGCCTGACCCGGAGCATCCCCGATCTGCGCGGTCCCCTGGTGTCACTGTCCAGCGGCCAGCGGCAGACCGTCGCCATCGCCCGCTCGCTACTCGGCGACCCGCGCGTCCTTCTTCTGGACGAACCGACCGCGGCGCTGGGGTTCGAGCAGACCACCGAGGTCCTCGACCTCGTCGACCGTCTCCGTGACCAGGGCCTGGGGGTCCTGCTGATCAGCCACAACATGGGCGATGTGAAGGCCCTCGCGGACCGGGCCGCCGTGCTGCGGCTCGGCCGCAACAACGGCTTCTTCGACGTGAGCACCACCCCCCAGGAGCAGATCATCTCCTCCATCACGGGTGCCACGGACAACGTGCCCCGCCGGCCGGCCCACCGCGAGGCCGAGTGGTGAAAGGGATGCGTGACATGCCGGACGAGACGCGGGCCGATTCCGCGGCAGCCACCGCGAAAGCCCGTCAGCGTCGTGCCGGGCGGGCCGTCACCCGTGCCCTGGCAGGCTGGATCGCCGTCCGGCGGCGCAGGCTGAGCGGCGGTGAGCTGGGCTACCTTCCCGTCACCCTCGTCCTCGCCGCGGTCTGGATCACCTTCCAGAGCCTGAACTCCAGCTTCCTCTCGCCCCGTAACCTGTCCAACCTCGGCGTGGACATCGTGGGCACGGGCCTCATCGCGGTGGGCATCGTCTTCGTGCTGCTGCTCGGTGAACTCGACCTGTCGGTCGGCTCGATCAGCGGGCTCGCCGCCGCGGTCTTCGCGGTGCTCAACGTCAACAACGGCGTGCCGGAATGGCTCGCCCTGATCGCCGCCGTGCTGACGGGCACCGTCGCGGGAACCGTCCAGGGGTACTCCATCGCCAGGACCCGGGTGCCGGCCTTCGTGGTCACCCTCGCCGGGCTGCTGACGTGGAACGGCCTCATGCTCGTCATCCTCGGCACCAGCGGCACCGTCAACCTCGACGAGAACGGGCTCATCGCCCACCTCACCAGCTACTACTTCACCAACGCCGGCGTCGCCTACGCGGTGGCGGCACTCGCCACAGCAGGTGTCTTCTTCGCCTCCTACCTGAACAGGCGCCGTCGCATGGCCCTCGGCATGTCACACCTCCCGCTGCATGCCATCGGGGTGCGCACAGGCGTAGTGGCGGTGATCGGGTTCGGCTCCGCCTATGTGCTGAACCAGTTCCAGGGCCTGCCGCTGGCTCTGCTGATCTTCCTCGCCACGGTGGCGGGTCTCGACATCGTGCTCCGGCGCACGCACTACGGACGGCAGGTCTACGCGCTGGGGAGCAGCGTCGAGGCGGCCCGTCGCGCCAGCCTCGGCGTGACCGGCGTACAGACGGCCGTGCTCGCAGTCTCCGGCACCCTGGCGGCGACCGGCGGCCTGTTCCTGGCCTCGCGCATCACGTCGGTGAGCCAGAACTCCGGCTCCGGCGTCCTGCTGCTCAACGCCATCGCTGCCGCCGTCATCGGCGGTACCAGCCTGTTCGGAGGACGCGGTACGACCTGGTCCGCAGTGCTCGGCATGCTGGTCATCCAGTCGATCGCCTCGGGCATGGCCCTCACCGACACGCCCACCGCCGTCCAGCTGGTGATCACGGGTGGGGTGCTCTTCGCCGCGGTGGTCATCGACTCACTGTCCCGACACACGCAGCAGGCGCACGGGCGCGCCTGACGCTTCCACGGGCGGCGCAGGTGGGAGGGACTCGTGCAACTCCTTGTCCCGTCCACGCAAACGGGTGCGAGGCAAATGACCAGACAGGAATGGAATCCCTGCCCAGGTATATTGGACATTGAGACAGTTTGGTGTCGGCCGGGTGGCATGTGTCTGCCGGCCAAGTGAGCCCGCCACCAACCCAGGGTCCGAGTGAGCTGGGATTTCACAGCCAGCCCTTCCAAGGGTGAGACGGCAGGCGCTTCGGGACGCACCGCGAGGAAGTACCGATGAGGCCCAGGCCCGTCCTCTGCTCCGCTGCTTCCGCCCTCTCCGCACTCGTGCTGCTCGGCGCCTGCAGCGGCGGCTCGGGCAGCACGGCCACGTCGAGCGGCGGCAAGCCGCTGGTCGGCGTCGACTACCCGCGCTCCGACACCGACTTCTGGAGCGCGTACATCAAGTACACGCCTGTGTACGCCAAGCAACTCGGCCTCTCACTCAGGACGACCAACTCGCAGAACGACGTCGCGAAGCTCGCCGCCAACGGGCAGACACTCATCCTCCAGGGCGCCAAGGGCATTGCGATGGCCCCGCAGAGCACATTTGCCATTGCGCCGATCCTGGCGCAGTTGCAGGCGGCGAAGATCCCGGTCGTCACCATCGACACCCGCCCCGACACCGGCAAGGTCTACATGGTGGTCCGCGCCGACAACCGCGCCTACGGCGAGAAGGCATGCAAGTACCTGGGCGCCAAGCTGGGCGGCAAGGGCAAGGTCGTGATGCTCCAGGGCGACCTCTCATCGATCAACGGCCGTGATCGCACCGAGGGGTTCAACGCATGCATGAAGGCGAACTACCCGGACATCAAGGTGTTCGGAGAGGCCACCGGCTGGGACGGGGACGTCGCCGCGCAGAAGCTCCAGACCGCCCTGACCGCCCACCCGGACATCAAGGGCATCTACATGCAGGCCAGCTTGGCCCTTTCCGGCACACTGCACGTGCTCAGGCAGCAGGGGCTGCTGGTCGGCCCGAGGAACCCGAAGCACGTGTTCGTCGTCTCCAACGACGGCGTCCCCAGGGAGCTCAAGTACATCTCCAACGGCAACATCGACGCCACCGTGTCCCAGCCGGTCGACCTTTACGCCAAGTACGCCCTGTACTACCTGAAGGCCGCGATCGACGGGAAGACGTTCAAGCCCGGCAAGACCGACCACGAGAGCACCATCGTGCAGGTCCGCGACGGACTTCTGGAAGACCAGCTCTCCGCCCCGCTCGTCACCGCCGACGGCGGCACGTACGGCGGCGTCCCCAGCCTCAAGAGCACCGACACGTCCCTGTGGGGCAACAGTCTCGGCTGACTGAACCGCTCCGGGATCGGCTACGGACTGTCCCTCGCCATCCTCGCGGGGGTGGATCGTCCGGGGTGACCGTCGGCGTGGAGTGTGACGTTCACAGGACGGGTGGCCCCCACCGGCGCCTCGATGCGCACACCTCATGCGTGCTGAGAGAACAGAAGGTCCTGCCGTCCACCAGGACGGCAGGACATCTGACCTGCTGCTTCTTTGCTCCCCCGGGGCAGGGTTCGAACCTGCGACACGGTTTAGGAGTTTTCTCTGGGCGGGGCGCTGACCTGGGGAGATGCGGACCGCGGGGCGTTTGACCGGGGGAACCACTGCTCCGCGGCTCTCACGTGTTCACGGTGCTTCCCGTTCCCATGTGTGCTGAATCCGTGTCCGTGTCGATCTCTCCCGAGGCGTAGCGACGGTCGAGGATCTCCTCCGGGGTCTCCCGGCGCTCGCGGTCCTCCCAGCCGTGGCTGCGGCCGGAGGCGCCGCCGGACGGGCCGTGCGTCAAGCGGATCACGGCCCACACGGCGAGGCAGATCAGTGCGATCCACAGCAGGGGCATGAAGGCCATCCAGGCCCAGCCGCCATTCCGGTACAGCACCGTGCCCATCTCCACCTGCGTGGTTTCGAACAGCACCTTTTACGTTGATGGTGGGCCTCCCCCGGGCGGGGGCACCATGGGCTCTTCGGGCCCGCTCCTGGACCACTCGGCACCTCTTCACTGCTTCACCGCCTGCTGGCAGCCCCTCCCGTCCGTCGTTCACGGAGCGAGGGAGAAGTAGTTCTCCTCCTCCTGGGTGAAGTGCAGGCGCAGGACGGTGTTGAGGCCGTAGAGGCAGGAGCGCAGGTCGTCGAGTTGCTCGGCGGAGAGGCCCCCGCCCGCGTGGGCCAGTTGGAGGTGGGTGGCGATACGGCGGGCGAGACGTTCGATCTCGGTGCGGGCACGGTTCATGGTGGCGGTGGCCTCCGGACTGCCGAGCGCCGGTGCGAGGGCGGGGTAGATCTGGCCTCGATCCTGCGAGAACGGCGATGTACATGACGTCGATCACCGTGGGGTGGCGCGACGGCCCGGGCAATGCCTTGGCCAGGACCGGGCTGGGCACCAACGTGACCTCTCCCCGCCTTCCGAGTCCGGACCCGAGGCGGGTACGACCGCGGGGCGGCAGCATTTGCACCCACGTCCTCTCCGTCCCGAACCACTGGGTGCAAGGTCCGCAAAAGGGCAATCCAAAAGGACGCCTCTGACGTATCGGAGATAGGCCGCATCCTGGGAGTGCGCACCTGGTCGGCTGGTTCCCGTACAGCGGGATCTTGGATGAGGGATGTGCTCCGCGGCTGCTGCCATCCATCTCGTGCCACCGAGAGTCGCGCGAGACGTCGGAAGGAAGGGCGTATCCATCATGCGAGCACAACGCGCGAGGCGTCTCGGCGTGGCGTTCGCTGCCAGCATCCTGATGGCCGGCGGCGCTGCGATCAGCGCAGCCGGCACGGCCGCAGCAGCCCCTGCCGTGCACACCCAGGTGCCCACCAATTGGTGCTTCGGCCACGACGACTGGCGCTGCTTCGATCACGGCGGGTTCCGCTTCGACCACCCAGGGTTCTGCTTCAACCACCCGGGATTCTGCTTCGACCACCGCTTCGACCACCGCTTCGACCACCGCTTCGTCAACGGAAGCATCGTGATCATCGTGCTTCGGTAGCAGTCACCGCAGGCACACAAGGGCGCGCCCGCCACGGGCGTGCCCCGAGTCACCCCACCCCCTCCTCACAGCGGCAGGAGTCGCGCCCCGCGTTGTGATGGAGATCCGCGGGCCCCGGACCAAGAACGGTCCGGGGCCTTCTGCATGGTGCCCCCGGCAGGATTCGAACCTGCGACACCCGCTTTAGGAGAGACCCTATTGATCACCCTGTCTGTCCCGACCTTTCCCCGGCTTCACTGTTCCTGCTGGTCAACGGGGCGGAGTCTTCCGGCTTCTTCCGGTCCTTCCCTGTCTTTACTCGGCCTTCCGTTCCCATGACGTTCCCATGAGGGCCCCACGCGACCGCCAGACTGTACGAGGGCGGAGGAGTCAGCTGAGGCCAGCTGGGGTCACAGAAGCGGTGAGCACCGCAGCCCATTTGGGGGCGACACAAGCCCCATCCCATCGGGGCTTGAGGCCCTCGGCCGTCTACGCAGCCAGTAGGGGTCGATGAGCACAGGCTAGTGGCTCAGGATCAGCCGCGAGAGGCCAAGCGCGCCAGAGGCCCGCTACCGGAGCGGTGGTCGACCGAGATCAGGACCGAGACGGTGTCAGTTCGGCGAGCCCCAGCCCTCGAAGTGGTCCCGGGTGATCCTACGGGGCACCTCGCTCCGAACGATGACGAGTTCAGTGGCGACTGCCGGAGATCACCGAGGCGTCGGCGCCAAGTGATTGCTGACGGAGAAGGTCTCTTGGAGCCAGGTCAACGCTTTCTCTCACCGCACCTTTCGGAGGGAGTGCATCGGCGGCTCCTAGCTGTGGAGCGTCAGGGAGCCTTCCGGTTCGCCCGCTCGTGCAGTGCCGTATAGCGCCGGAGCGCCTCGTCGGCGAGCTCCTTGTCCAAGCGCCCCGCCAAGATCCGCTCGTGGGTTGCACTTGCGGGGAGTTTACGCCCGTTGAGGCGCTTGGCCTTCTGTTTGGCATCCGTGAGCGAGGCTTCAGCCAAGGCAAGCGCGGACCGGCGGCCGGACGCCTCGTCGATCTTCCGTTCAAGCCGAGCGGTTACGGAGTCGAGTGGATGCCCTCGCCCCAGTTGGCGAGTGTGTCGATGGCGCGCTGCCGGTAAGGGGCGCTGTCGGGAGCACGACCCGTCGTGGGCTACCGAGGTGCAGAGGGCGTGAGTAGCGAGTTCGGAGAAACCTTTGGCAAGGCTTGGCAGCTACTGGATTGATCATGGTTCTGGCTTACCTGATGATTCGGTGCAATTTGCCGAACAGGGGGGGCAAGCCATGGTGATGAGGATCAGGGCGGCCATACGCCGCATGCACAAACAGGGGGCGCGAAGCCGGAGATCCGTCAGGAGTCGGAGACGTCTGGCGGTGGTGTTGTCCGCTGTACTGCTTGCATTCGGGTTGGGAGGACTCGGCCCAGCGGTGGCTGATGCATCTGGTTCAGGGGGCGAGTTCGTGCCGGTCTCACCGGCGGCCAAGATCGTCGACACTTCGTCGGGGCTTGGTATCTCCTCCTCTCTCGGAGCAACGACGACGAAGTCGTTCCAGGTGCTGGGGCAAGGGGGCATCCCGGCAAGTGGGGTATCCGCCGTGTCCCTCAACGTGGTTGCCGTGAACCCGACTTCGACGTCGAGCTACATGGAGTTGTGGCCGGACGGCTCCTCACGGCCCAGTCCGGGATCAGTGATCAACTTCCACACCGGACAGAAAATCAGCAACACCGTGCTCGTGGCGCCCGGGTCCGATGGGAAAGTCGACGTCTACAACTCGTCCGGGACTGTTGACGTGGTCGTGGATGTCAGCGGCTACTTCACCTCGTCCTCCGGGGCAGCACCTGGCGGCTACGTCCCCGTGACGCAGACCCGTCTGGTCGATACCCGGGACGGAACGGGTGCCGCCGAGGCGCAACTTGCTCCGGGCGGCAGCATCAATGTGCAGATGGACGGCGTGGATGGAATCGCCGACGCCTCAGCGGTCTTCGTGAACCTCACGGTGCCCTCGCCGGCGGCCGCCGGCTCTCTGTACGCGTACGCCACCGGGGGATCTGCCGGTCAGCCCGCTCTGGACTACGTGGACGCCACCACGGCGAGCGCGGCGACCGTCGCCGTGGGCTCGGGAGGGCAGATCACGGTCAAGAACGGGTCGAGTACCCAGTCCATCGATGTCGTTATCGACATCTACGGGTACTTCAGTCCCGGTGTGACTCAGGGCGGTGGCTTCACCCCGGTCCAGGCGCGGCTGCTCGACACCCGCACCACCACCTCCATCCCGGCACACGGCACGGTGGCCGTGGCGGTGGGCGGCACCAACGGCCTGCCCGTCTATGGCATCGGTGGTGTCGTCCTCAATCTGACAACCACTGACCAGCAGGCGGCCGGCTATCTACGTGCCTGGCCTACCGGACAGCCCGCTCCAGACACGTCGGTGGGCAACTTCCAGCCGGGCTCGTCGCGAGCCGATCTCGCCATCCTCCAGCCTGGAACCTCGGGCAAGATCAATGTGTACAACAGCAGTTCGGGCACGGTCGATCTGATCGTCGATCTGGAGGGCTGGTTCTCGGCGATCGAACCGTCCATCCCGACGGACCTGGCGACGACCGGAACGGATACCACAACCCCGATGGTGTCGGGAGTGGTCTACGGTCCGACCGGCGACTCGGTGACCGGCGAGATCTTCGTCCAGGACGCGTCCGGCAACCCGGTCGGCGCAACGCCGACCGCGATCGGGACCGTGCCGTCCGGTGAGCGGGTCACCTACATGATTCCCGAGGGGACACTGACAGCCGGCCAGACCTACAGCTGGTACATGCTCGCCTGCTACGCCTCTCTCTGCTCCGCGCCCAGTTCCACCCAGAGCTTCACCTTCACGGGGCCCTCCTCCGACTCGGGCTCAGGCTCCGTGCCGGCCAACGCCGTCACCGCCACGCTCCCTGCCTCGGGCATCACCAGCGAGGACGCCATCACCGACGCGACCGGCTGCTCCGGGGCCGCCTGCGCTGTGAACACCGCTACGACCACCTTGAAGGTCGGCGGCGACGGGACCAACCACTGGGCGTCGGCGATCAAGGCGGATCTCTCCGCCATTCCGGCGGGTTCCACCGTCTACAGCGCCACCCTGTCCCTCACGCAACAGGGCTGCCTCGGCGGATGCATCAGCGACACCCTTGATGTCGAGCAGGCGAACGGCGACGTGACCGCGCAGACGACGGGGGCCGGACTACTGGCCCAGGAGGACACATCCGGTCCCATCGCCTCGGGAACGGAGGCCAGCGCCTCCTATGACGTCACCCCCCTGGTGGCGAGCTGGCTGAGCGGTGGCTTGCCCAACGACGGACTCATCCTTCAGGCCGACGACCAGTCCACAGCCACCACCGGCACCGTCTACTACTCCTCAGCCAGCACGGTCCCCAGCGCCGAGCAGCCGACGATCAGCGTCGTGTACACGCCGCCGACCGCTCCCAGCGCCCCGGCGAACGCCACCGCGACGCCTGGCGACGGCGGAGCCGTCCTCACCTGGTCACCGCCGACCGACAGCGGCTACGTCGACGCCACCGGCGACGGCATCACCTATACGGTCAAGGCCCTCGACCCCTCCGGCCAAATCGCCCAACAGGCCACCACGGGCGGACTGCACGCCGTCATCACCGGCCTCACCGACGGTACGGCCTACACATTCGCCGTATCCGCCACCAACCAGGTCGGCACAGGCTCCAGCGACACCACGGCCGCGGCGACACCGCAAGCGGTGTCCGGAGGGACCTCGCAGTACACCCAGACCATCAGCCAGTTCCTCAACGCCAAGGACCAGCTTCAGGAGAGCGCCACGGCAAGCAGTTCCATCGTCGCCTCCCAGTACAGCTTCTCCACGTCCTTCTCCACCGAGCTGAACTACGGAGCGGACACGGACACCGCCATCGCCGCCCTGGAACAGGCCAACGACGAACAGGACACCCAGGACACCACCACCCTGTCCAACACACTCGTCGTGCACCCCTCAGGCAGTAGCACCAACGAGGTCTTCACCACGGCCGACGAGACCTTCACGACCGTGGACACCAGCAGTGGCACCTCGCAATCCACCCCTGGGGAGAGCATCGACGACGACGAATTCTTCTTCAACGCTTCCGGCACACCCTTTATCACCGGCTTCGTTGATGCCGATGCGGCCCTGGACCCCGTCACGGAATACACCAACCAGACGGCAACAGCGCCCAGCGTTCAGGACTCCGCCTCCGACGGCACCCCCGAGTGGACGCTCGACAGCAGCGGCCACGCCGTCCTCGCCCCGGGGTTCACCGATCCCGGGGGCGGTGGCAGCGGCAATTCAGCCGTTTCTTCCTGGGCGTTGAACCACGCCAACATCGATTACAACGGGTTCGGAGACGACTGCACCGACTTCGTCTCCCGGGCTCTGTTCTACGGAGGCGGGTTCCGGATGAAGTACGACGCCGCCGGCTTCCGGGGCAAGCACCCCAGCACCTCCAACGACAAGTACTGGTTCTTCGAGAGCCGCTTGGGGCGCAGCTGGAGCCACTCCTGGACCGTCGCCCATGATCTCTACGAGTTCGAGAAGATACAGGGCGCCGGCTTCGAGTCCCCTCGCAACGCGGCCGCCGGAGACATCGTCTGGGTCAACTGGACCGGCACCAGCTCGGCAGGCATCAGCCACGCGGCGGTCATCACCAGGGTCACCGGCAGCAACGTCCTCGTGACCCAGCACTCCCATACGCGAAGGAACGAACCGATATGGAAGGTCAAAGACGCCATCAGCTGGCAGCAAGCCAACCCCCACCTGCATTTGTGGGCTGCCCAGCCCACCGAGAGCTGATGAGGCCGACGCCATGAGACGCCTCCTCACTATGGGACCGGTCGCCTTGCTCGTCTCCGCGTTTCTGGTCGGCTGTTCAGCAAAGGGCCCTCACCTCCCCGACTACGTCGTGCTGTCCAAGCACGTCACCCATGGGGTGCACTGGCAGTTGGATGCGTACCTGAGTGATGAGGGGCTGTGCCTGACGGTGGACAGTCCTAAGGGGCCAGAAGTTGGCGGAGACTGGTCGTCCGGGGGTTGCGGCTTCGACAGCAGTCCATCAGGCGGCTACTGGTCAGGCGGACAGGAGCCCGGCGCGGAAAACGCCACGGTCGTGTACGGACCGCTCCCGGACAATGCCACCGCGATCAAAGTGGCAAGTCACACCGTGGTGAAGTCCGTCCCGTTCCCCCACGGCAGCGGCCTGCCTTCCGGCCGCTACTGGTTCTTCATCGAACCACCGGGGTGGCCGAGCAAGGCCGACGGAACGTTGCTGACCACGCCCCAACCGATGGACAAGCAGGGGAAGAAGGTCGCCTTCAAGAAGTTCTGACCCGACAGCCGACTCCACACGCGGCCGGTAACGACAGACTGCCCGGCGAGCTGATGTGCTCGCCGGGCAGGGCTCCGGCCGCCCGATGTTCGGCGCGCGTGATCGGTCGGCCCGAGCGGGCCCGATCGTGCCAGCAAGATCACCCTCGGGCCGAGCCCCCCATTTCTGGACGCCTGCGCCGACGCTGCATCCAATTGACTTCAACGAGGCCACTGACCCCGAAACCAGCCCTCAGCATGGAATCTCCTTGCTCAGTGTGACGCGGATGCTGCTCCAGTCCGGGCTGCCCCCGTCTTGGGTCGTGTCGTAGTCCCCGTAGGTGTTGCCAGCCAGTTCCACGCACAAGGTCGTGCGCACGTCCAGCGCCCCGGAGGGTTCTCTCAGCGAGACGACGATGCCGCGCTGCTCATAGATCGCTGTGTCGGACGCATGGGACGTGACCCGTGCCAGGACATACGTTTGCCGCGGCGGATCTCCGCCGCCCGGGGGAGAGGCCGGCCGAGCCCGCACGGCTCACCCCGGCCCCCTGCCCGCCGAGGGTTTCGGAACCTCCGCTCCACACCTGCACTGTCCGGCTTGTGCACCGAACCAGATCGAAGCGGTGAGCGCCGCTTTCGCCAGCGGATTCTCCAGAACGCGAGCCAGGCGCTTCCGCCCCGCTCAGGCATCGCCCAGAGAGCAGTTCGCCGGAGCCGGCAATTCCCCCTAGATCATTATGAAGCTACAAAAAGCAACCATGAGGTAATCGACGAAGAGTTACCGCTCGTTACTCATCGTGCCGTTCCCATGGGGTTCCCATCTAGGACAAAAGCACCCCTCTGCGATCGTCGTCGACGGGTGCTATGTCCAATTATCCAGCATTTTGTTGTGCCCCCGGCAGGATTCGAACCTGCGACACCCGCTTTAGGAGTTCGATCCACCTGGTGTGAGGGCTTCAATCGCTCTGGACACAGGGGCCGTCGGTGATCGCCAGGATCCATCCGTGTTCACCGTCGTTGATGTCAGGAACAGATGTCACTGGCCGAACACCTAAGCCTGGATGGGAGCGACGGTCACATCCAATACTTCGGGGTGCGCCAGCGCCGTCATCAGTTCGTACGGGATCGCCCAAGACAGAGGCCACTCGATCGGCTCGGCCGGCGGCCAGATTGGGCGCAAGGAGGGCGAGGTTTCATACGGAACGAGCTGGGAGCCGTTTGCCACATCAGGCGCACGGATGAGCTGCACCACCATGCAGCCGATCTTGAGGGTGCTGATCCAGGCCACTCCACCCACTTGGGAAGTCCCGTAACCCTGACACCAAGTGTCCACAAGAGGCACGCTGTCGTCAGGTGGGTAGTTCATGAAGCCCAGGCGACCGAGCATCGAGGCAGTTGGTTCGTGGACCTCATGAAACCTTGCGAAGTCACTCCCCGGGATCACGTTGCGCACGTCAGACGGATGCGTTTGCTGAAACATGAGCATGGTCTTGAGGGACCATGACGCCAGAGCACGCTGCGCTTCGGCGTTGAGGCTGCTTGGAGTTCCTTGGATCAGAGCAGGCAGGAAGCTCCTGACGTCCTCTTCCAACTGGTTCATCCAGCCGCTGTTGCAGTTGGAGCAGACGACCTTGACTTGGTCATGCAGCGGGGGAGCTTCGTGATGTCGGACTTCGTCCGTGCTCAGCCGAATGTACCGGTGGCGCCTGACTGTTGGGTCGAGCGCGACTTTGAGCCAGCGAGGGAGGACGTGCTCCTTCGTCAGAGGAGTGCCGCCACAGAAGATGCAGACCTTGCCCATGCACAGACCATAGAGGCCGCAGATCGGCGCAACGTTGGAATTTTGACCCCAGGGGGTAGCGCGGAGCCAACATGAGTGGAGAGCGAGTGACGGCATCGGGCAAGAAACACCCCATCTTGCCGGACGGCTACCCCTCGGGGGTAACCCGTTCAGTTGGGGGTTGTGACCTGGGGTTTCGTGGTTGACGGCTGAGACTCGTCTGTCACTGCTGGTCGTTGTTGAGTGGACTAGGCGAGCCTCGCACAGCCCAGAGACGGTTGATCATCACGGTCTGGCCGGTCGGCCGACTGGGGACGCCCTCGATGCTGGCAGCCTGAACCTCAGCCGACGAAAGTCAGCCACGATGGCTGGCGCGCCGACCGATCAGGCGCGCGTATGTCTCGCTGCACCCCCGCCGGCCTCAGCCACGCTGCCAGCGCCGCCTACCAGAGCAAGTTGCGACGGCCGAACCTATACCGCGACACCGAGCATTCCAGCCAAGATGAGTCAGCCGTAATCTACCTATATGACCTTGCCGTGAGTAATGATGATTTGCTCTGCGCAAAACCGCAGGAGCGGAATTTCTTTGGAAAGTTCAGCATCATCGACGAACGGAAAATACTTCGGCCTAGCCCCGTCTTTGGCGTGCACCAGGGAATTTCTTGTTTGGTAGATGCGCTTCGCTAGTGCAGCCTTCACTTCTGCGTCTCGGTCGGCTTCCAGGTCGACAGGCACATTCTCGCTGAAGGAAGGTGAATTGGTCTTGTAGTAATTGATTAGTTCTGCATCATGCGCCCGTAGGTCGTCTAGTAGACGGCTAGTTTCAATAAAGTTCTCCAAGACTAGCGCGAGTGCTCGCTGCTCATCAACTCCGCCCTCGTCCCGGACTTTACGTTGAGTTGTTGTCACGAGTCTGATTACGCCCTGAATGTCTTTCGACCGCTTAAGAGAAAAGGCGGGATCTGCGATCTTCCTGCGTACCTGCTCTACGAAATCATCATTGAACACCTTCTCGAAAAAATGCTCGGCGATGTGATAATAGGACAGGTACTGCAGCATGGGACTCTCGGCCGAAACAGCCAACTGATAGTGATGTACGAGATCTGAGTTGTAAGTCATCCTTGGAGCGTCCATTGCCGCGTCCCCTGCACGGCCTCGCCTCCGTACCCTCCCCACGCCGAACAGGTGGTCAATATCTGCGGCCACGCGAAAGGAGACGTCATAATTGAAGGCTAGTTGAAACAGGAAAGCCTCTGCCGCGTCTTTGAAGTCAGGCCGTGGTCGCTTCGACTCGATGCGAAGAGTCATGAGAGGCATGGTCTCCCCCATGAGATAAGTGAGCGAGGGCTCCGAATCCTCGGGCAATCCGTCGAAATATCCGATTATCCGGCGATCCCTGAGCCGTCTACGTGCATTCTGAATATAGAACGGTGTGCGCGTTGAAGAAGGAGGCGGATTTTCTGCCCGCAAGAGAAGGTTTAGCGTGAATGCGAGAGAGGGATTTCCGACCGAATATTTGAGACCGGTTTCATCGGGGGAGTCAATGTTTTCAATGTCTCGGGGCATCACTCCCCCAGGGCTGAATGCACCGTTGCGAACGATCAAATATTCACAACTATTGGACCACTTGAGCTGTGCTGCGTTTTCGCGGTTTGATTGGTTCAAGTGGGATGTTGCTGTTTTGAGGTCTACGATTTCAAATCGACTTACGGCCCTATCTGAATCAATGTGAAGTGGCTTTTCAAGAATCAAGTGATTCTCGGTCCAAGCGTCAATATCGAGAACCAACTTAAGTGCCTTTATGGCCTCCTCGTGAGTGACGTCAGCCATCGGTTCCCCCCGTGTCGCCTAGAGATGTGATGACCCGTTATATCTTGACTGCCTATGCTGTGTCAGGGGTTTCCCATGTTCTGGGTCAGCGGAACGGGCCCGTGACCTGTTGCTCTAGTGTCGAGCATGATCAGGGGCTGTACGCCCGCTGGCAACATGTGCAGGCGTTGAGAAGCTGTTGTCTTTTCGATCTTGAGAGATGCGCATCGAACGGGAGTCCCGATCGGGTGGTCGCGGGGCGCTGGGCGCATACAAACAGGGCCTC
>NZ_JBSHBL010000053.1:0-74839 GCF_053611985.1 Streptomyces sp. NPDC054770 | reverse complement strand
TCTCCGGCGTCCTTGTTGGGCGTGCGGGCGAGGATGCTGTGTCTTCCCGGGGGGCGACCCCCGGACCCCCGGCCGGGGGGGGTGATTCGTTCAGCGTTCGCCGCCGGGTACCCACAGCACGTCTCCGACGTCCTTGTTGGCCGTGCGGGCGAGGATGAAGAGCAGGTCGGAGAGGCGGTTGAGGTAGGTCGCGGTCAGCGGGTTCATCGCCTCGCCGTGCACCTCCAGCGCGGCCCAGGTCGACCGCTCGGCCCGCCGTACGACCGTGCAGGCCTGGTGGAGCAGGGCCGCGCCCGGTGTGCCGCCCGGCAGGATGAAGGAACGGAGCTTCTCCAGCCGCTCGTTGAAGCGGTCGCAGTCCGCCTCCAGCTTGTCGACGTAGAACTGCTCCACCCGCAGCGGCGGGAACTCGGGGTTCTCCACCACCGGCGTCGACAGGTCCGCGCCCACGTCGAACAGGTCGTTCTGCACCCGGGTGAGGACCTTGACGACCTCCTCGTCCAGGCCGCCCAGCGCGATCGCGGTCCCGATCACCGCGTTCGCCTCGTTGGCGTCCGCGTACGCCGAGATCCGCAGATCGGTCTTGGCGACCCGGCTCATGTCCCCGAGGGCCGTGGTGCCCTGGTCGCCGGTCCTGGTGTAGATGCGCGTCAGATTGACCATACGGCCAGCCTAATTACGCTCCGGCCGTCCGGAACACGCGTGTGCCCACTGTCACGGCGAGTGTCGCGAAGCCGACGGCGACGAGGACCCCGTACAGCATGTGCACGCTCGTGTACGAGCCGACGTAGGCGTCCCGGACCGCGTCCACCAGATACCGCAGCGGCAGCATGTGGGACAGCGCGTCCAGCCAGGCCGGAGCCAGGGTCATGGGCAGGATCAGGCCCGAGAGCAGCATCGACGGCATCGTCAGCGAGTTGATCACCGGGGCGAACTCCTGGGGGGTGCTCACCCGCATGGCCAGCGCGTACGACAGCGAGCCCAGCGACACCGTCAGCAGCGCGACGAACGCGAAGCCGATCAGGATGCCGGGCAGCGGCGCCCGCAGCCCCATCGCCAGGGCCGCCAGGACCAGCAGCGCCGCCTGGAGGATCAGGAGCGTGGCGTCGCGCAGTACCCGGCCGAGCAGCAGGGCCGGCCGGCTGACCGGCGTCACGCGCATCCGCTCGATCACCCCCTGGCCGTTCTCGACGATGATTCCGAAGCCCGAGAACGCGGCCCCGAACAGCCCCAGCTGGAGCAGCAGCCCAGGCACCAGCGTCTGCCACGAGCTGCCCCGCCCGCCCAGCGACAGGCCGGTCAGCAGCGGGCCGAAGAACAGCAGATACAGCAGCGGGGTCAGGACGCCGAAGAGCAGCGCGAAACGTGCGCGGAGGGACTGGCGGAGGCAGCGGCCGTAGACGAGGGCCGTGTCGCGGACGAGCATCGGGTTTCCGGGAGGCATCGGGTTCCTATACGGCTAGGGGTGCGGGGTCGGCCGGGGTGACCGGGCCGCGGCCGGTGATGGCGAGGAAGGTGTCCTGGAGGCTCGCGTCGATCGAGCCGGTGTGCGCCAGCTTCAGGGCGGTGGGGGTGCCGTCGGCCACGACCACGCCCCGGTCGACGATCACCAGCCGGTCGGCGAGGGCGTCGGCCTCGTCCAGGTAATGGGTCGTCAGGAACACGGTCGTACCGTGCTCGTCGCGCAGCCGCCGGATCAGCTCCCACAGGTCCGCGCGGCCGGCGGGGTCCAGACCGGTCGTCGGCTCGTCCAGGAACAGCACCTCCGGGCGGTGCGTGAGCGCCAACGCGACGTCCAGGCGCCGCCGTTGGCCGCCGGACAGCGTGCCGCACCTGCGGTCGAGGAGGCCGGAGAGACCGAGGTCGTGCGCCAACTCGGAGGCGCGAGCCGTGGCCCGAGTCCTCGTCAGCCGATAGAGGCGGCCCTGGGTGACCAGCTCCTCGCGGACCGAGACCTGGAGGTCGACGCCGCCCGACTGGGCCACATGACCGCAGACCCGGCGCACCGAGGCCGGGTCCGTCGCGACGTCGTGGCCCGCGATCGTGGCGGTGCCCGCGGTCGGGGCGAGGAGGGTGGTGAGCATGCGCAGGGTCGTGGTCTTTCCGGCGCCGTTGGGCCCCAGGAGACCGAGGATCTCGCCCTGGTGGACGGTGAGGTCGACACCGCGCACGGCTTCCACCGGGCCGCGCTTGGTCTGGAACGTGCGGGCCAGTCCGGCCGCGCTGATGACTGCTGCTGCCATGCCTTCCAGAAAAACAGAGTCCCTGAAATTTTGCAATGACACCAAAATTTCAATGGGCCCAGTGACAGTTAGGATTCGGACATGGCAGAGGGGCTCAGGGAGCGGAAGAAGCGGCAGACCCGGCAGTACATCTCGGACGTCGCCACCGGGCTGTTCGTCGAGCGCGGGTTCGACGCGGTGACCGTCGCGGAGATCGCCGAGGCCGCCGACGTCTCCGTGAACACCGTCTACAACTACTTCCCGGCCAAGGAGGACCTCTTCCTCGACCGCTCCGCCGGCCTGGTCGACAGGCTCGCCGGCTGGGTGCGCGGACGGCGGAAGGGGGAGTCCGCCGCCGTCGCCGTCCTGCGCGAACTGCGCGAGGAGGTGGAGGCGGTCTCGCCCCGGGTCGGACTGATCCCCGGGTACGCCAGGTTCCTGCGGGTGATCGAGGAGGCCCCCGCGCTGCGCTCCCGGGTGTGGGCGATCGGCCAGGAGGCGCAGGCCGGCCTGGAGGATGCCCTGCGCGAGGACACCGGCGCCGCGGCCGACGACCCCATGCCGCAGCTGATCGCCGGTCAGCTCGGCTGGGTGAACACCACGGTCATGACGGTCATCGGGCGCGAAATGGTCAAGTCTCGCGATCCACGCGAAGTATCACGAGAGGTACTGGTGCTTCTCGACGACATCGAGGACCTGTTGAGCGACAGGGTCCTCAACTATGCCGTCCGTGGCGCGGAATGACCGGTGCCGACGGGGCCGGCTGACGGGACGTGACGGTTGTCTCACGTCCTGAGACCGTGACACGCATTACTTACCGGGTTTCCCGGCCCCCGACGAGCGCTAGGGTCCCGCCCAAGAGGCATACCTCAACAGCGTGTAAGGGGAGCGGAGTGGCACGGAAGCTTGCCGTCATCGGGGCCGGCCTGATGGGTTCCGGCATCGCCCAGGTCGCCGCACAGGCCGGCTGGGACGTGGTCCTGCGTGACGTCACCGACGCGGCACTGGACCGTGCCACCGGCGGCATCCAGGCCTCGTACGACAAGTTCGTGAGCAAGGGGAAGCTGGAGGCGCACGACGCCGACGCCGCCCTGGCCCGCATCACCACGACCACCGACCTGGACGCGGCGGCCGACGCTGACATCGTGGTCGAGGCCGTCTTCGAGAAGCTGGAAGTCAAGCACGAGATCTTCCGCGCCCTCGACAAGATCGTGCGCCCGGACGCCGTGCTCGCCTCCAACACCTCCGCCATCCCGATCACCAAGATCGCGGCCGCCACCGAGCACCCCGAGCGGGTCGTCGGTGTCCACTTCTTCTCGCCGGTGCCGATGATGCAGCTCGTGGAGCTGGTCCGCGGCTACAAGACCAGCGACGAAACCCTCGCCACCGCGCGGGAGTTCGCCGAGTCCACCGGCAAGACCTGCATCGTCGTCAACCGGGACGTCGCGGGCTTCGTGACGACCCGGCTGATCTCGGCGCTCGTCGTCGAGGCCACCAAGCTGTACGAGTCGGGCGTCGCCACCGCCGAGGACATCGACCTCGCCTGCAAGCTGGGCTTCGGTCACGCCATGGGCCCGCTGGCCACGGCCGACCTCACCGGCGTCGACATCCTGCTGCACGCCACCGGCAACATCTACACCGAGTCGCAGGACGAGAAGTTCGCCCCGCCGGAGCTGATGCGCCGGATGGTTGACGCCGGTGACATCGGGCGCAAGAGCGGGCAGGGCTTCTACACGTACTGAGACATCAGTACGTAGACCCTCTGATCGCTTCTCAAAACGCACAAACCCCGGGGGTTTCACCCTTGGGGGTGAATTCGGTATCGGTTCGCTTACAGATGGCAACCTCTGACCGGCGAACGCAGTCAGACGTTGCATTACCGGACATCACTTTCACGGAGTAGGACACGCACTCTCGGGGAGCGCATATGTACATCAGGGGCGACCACGCCGAGCTGGTCGTCGGGGGCCGCCTCGACGTACGCAGCGCGGCGGACGCCCGTACGGTCCTGCACTCGGCCGTCGACGACGGAGTCGGCGATCTGGTGCTGGACCTGTCCGAGCTGGACTCCTGGGACGCCACCGGACTCGGGGTGATCATGGGTGCCCACCGGCGAGCCGGCCGCTGCGGCCGCCGCCTGGTGCTGCGCGGCGTCCCGCCGCAGATGCAGCGCCTGCTGGTGGCCACCCGGCTGCACCGGATCCTGGCGATCGAGGGAGGCATCGGGGTGGAGTCGCTGCCCCGGGTGTGACTCCGGGACCGGCACGGCAGGGTGTGCGACGGCGAACCGCCGGGACACGGCGAACCGTCGGGACCCGGCCATCCGGTGTGAACCGGGCGACGGGGGTGACCCGGCCGGACGGCGTGCATGCGCACGTCAGACGCAATCCTCACGAGACTGTGATGTCTCGGACGGCGCGGCACCCCGGGCTGTCGTAGATACTGTGCGAAGGTTTAAGGTTCGGTCGCCCGCCGCCTATCCACCCTTCGAGCGCGGGCCCGGACCAGAAGCGACAGCGCGGTGTGCAGCAGGCCGGGAGGGGCCGGTATTCACGGCACACGACGCTTTTGGGGGGCTAGGAACCTATGGACCCGAACAACCCGGGACCCGAGGGGTACGGCCAGGACGGCGACGGCAGCACGCCGCGCCAGCGCCCGCCCAGGGAATCCCTCACCACCGACTTCGGCCAGAGCACACCCGCGACGGCCCGCACCACGCGGCTGGTCACCGGTGACTTCCTGCTGACCGTCAACCCCGTCGACGGCAGCGAGATAGAACCGTGCCCGCCGACCGAGCGTCCCGCCAGACCCGAGAAGCGCACCGCCGCCGAGCGCGCCGAGTACGAGCGCGCCGTCCGGCCGCCGGTACCGCCCGGCCCCGCCCAGCCCGAGCTGCACCTCCTGGAACGCCAGGACGACCGCGAGCGGCTCGTCCGGCTCCTCGCCCGCGGCCGCTCGGTGCGCCTCACCGGCCCCGCGGGCTCCGGCCGCACCGCACTTCTCGACCTGGTCGCCGACGACTGCTCCGACCTCGCCCCCGACGGCGTGGTCCGCCTCAACGGCCTCCACCGCACGCCCGAGGACCTGCTCCACGACCTCTTCCACGCCGTCTACAAGGCGCCCGAGCACCGCCCGGCATACGAGGAGCTCCTCGGGCTGATCCGTGACATCGGCGCCGTCGTCGTCCTCGACGACATCGAGTTCGGCGGCGCCGGGCTCGACGAGCTGATCGACGCCACCCCCGAGTGCGCCTTCCTGATCGGCGCCACCCCGGACGTGCCGGCGCCCTCCGCCGACTCCGCCGTCGAGGAGCTCTTCCTCAGCGGCCTGGAGCGGGCCGGCGGCGTCGACATCCTGGAGCGCGCGGTGGGCCGGGTGCTCACCGAGGAGGAGGCCAACTGGGCCGGCGACCTCTGGTTCGAGTCCGAGGGCCTGCCGCTGCGGTTCGTCCAGGCCGGCGCCCTGTTGCGGCAGCGCGACCAGGTGCGCGCCAGCACCAGCGCCGTCGACGAGTTCGGCGTCTTCGCCTCCAACCTGTCCGACCTGTCCGCCCTGTCCGACCCATCCGATGTATCCGACCTGCCGGTGGACGCGCCCTACGACACGGAGGCCACCGCAGAGACCCCGCTCCCGTCCCTCGGCGAGGCCGCCGCGCCCGCCCCGCTGCTCGCCTCCCGGCTCAGCGGCTCCGCCCGGGCCACCCTGCGCTTCGCGGTGGCCCTCGGCGGCGAGGTGCCCCACCAGGCCCACCTGCCCGCCCTCGTCGGCGACACCCACGCGGACGCGGCCCTCGGCGAACTCGCGGGCTGCGGACTGGTCTCCCCGGTCGGCTCCCGCTACCGGCTCGCCGCGGGCGTCCTGCAGCAGCTGGAGGCGGCCGGATACGCCGACGACGCGGCGGCCCAGGCCCTCACGGCCGCCCAGCACTACAGCTGGTGGGCCGGGCACCCCTCGGTCACCCCGGAGCGGGTCTGCGCGGAGGCCGACGCGGTCCTCGCCGCCCTGACGGTGCTGGTCCCCGAGACGGTCCCGCCGGCCGAGGACGAGGACAGCACGCCGGTACGACTGGCCCGTACGGCCGCCCCCGCGTTCGCGGCGGGGCTGCACTGGAGCGCCTGGGAACGGGCGCTGCGGGCCGGTGCGGAGGCCGCCCGGCTGGCCGGTGAGGTCGGCGAACAGGCCTACTTCCACCACGAACTCGGCATACTCGCGCTCTGCGAGGACCAGCTGGACCGGGCGCGGGCCGAACTGGAGGCCTCGATCGGCCTGCGCGGGGCGCTCTCCGACAAGCGGGGCACGACGGCCGGCCGCCGGGCGCTGGCCCTGGTGGCGGACCGCTCGGGCGAGGTCATCCCGGCCGTCGCCACGATGGCGGGCGACGAGATTCCCGACGCCCGCCACGAGGAGTCCATATCCCCGGCGGCCGGCGTCACGACGCCCTTCCCCGCGGTCCACTCGCCGGCCTCGGACACCCTGGTCACCCACCGGGTCCCCGGGCAGCCGACGCCGGCCCAGGGAGGCGGGGGCGGCCTGGTCCGGATGGCCCGCCGCAACCTGGTGGCGGTGGGCGCGGGAGTGCTCCTGACGGCCGTCCTGGGCACCGTGGTCACCCTCGGCATGACCTCGCACGACAACGCCGACAACCCGTCCAACAACGTGAGCGTCAACCCGTCGGCGAGCGAGGACAGCGGCGACGGCAGCCTCGGCGCCGACCCCGGGCAGACGTCGGGCACGGGCGACACCGGCACGGCCACCACCAAGCCGACGGACCCGGGCCCGGACGGCACCCTGGGCACCTCGGACGACCCGACACCGCCGTCGGACACGCAGACGCCTTCGGCTTCGGCCACGGGGACGAAGGGGTCGTCGGGAGGCGGTACGACGCACACGCCGTCGGCATCGCCCTCGAAATCGTCGCCGTCGCCTTCGAAGTCGGCATCGCCGAGTCCGTCGAAGTCCGAGTCGCCGTCGGCGAGCTCGTCGCCGTCGCCCTCGTCATCGGCCCCGAGCGACACTCCGTCCACCAGCGACTCGGCGAGCGGCCCCGCGTCCAGCGCCCCGGCGGCGTCGAGCAGTTCGGCGGCGGCATCGGAGTCCGGCAGCACGGGAACCTCGACCGGCACCCTGATCTGAGCCCCAGGGCGTCCCACGCTCCGTGCGCGGGACGCTCCTCTCGGATGCCGGCAGCGGACACCCACCGCGAACGCCGGCCCGCTGCTTCAAGCCGTCCCCCGATCCTTCTCGGTGGCGACGGCGGAGGCGGAGACGAGCGTCGCGGCGGCGAGGCTGCCCCAGAGGGCGGCCTCGCCGTGGGAGGCGAGAGCGGTGATGACCGCCGGGGAGACGGCGAGGCCGAAGCCCGTGGAGAGCTGGAAGCGGGCGAGGGCGCGTCCCAGGACATGGGCCGGGGCGAGGGCGGTGACGAGCGCGGTGGCGCTGCTGGCGTAGATGATCTCGCCGATGGTGCTGACCACGGCCACCGCGGCGACGGCCGGGGCGCTCCAGCCGTGCCCGAGTGAGGTGGCCGCGAGGAACCCGAGGTAGGACGCGGCGATCACCACGCCGGCCAGAGCCAGCACGGTCCGCCGGGAGAAGCGGGACAGCAGGACGGTGACCGGCACCTGCAGGGTGACCACCAGCACGGTGTTGGCGACGAAGACGGCTGCCGACCACACCGGGGACGCGTGCAGCTGTGTCACCAGGACCAGGGGGAGCGCGATCTCGGTGATGTTGAGGCAGAAGACGTAGACCACGTTGGCGGCCAGCAGTGCGCGCATCCGGGGCGCGGGCCCGGCGGCCCTGTCCTCGACCGGAGCGGCGGCCGGATGCGTGTGCAGGTGGACCGACCACGCCAAGGCTGCCGCAGCGAGATAGGCGAGCCCGGTGACGGCTGCCAGCGCCTGCAGCGCGGTGGTGCCGCCCGCCAGGCACACGGTGGCGAGAAGGGCGCCCGCGCCCAGACCGGCGTTGCGCAGGGCGCGGCCTGCCGCGAGAGCGGCGTCGCGTTCGCGGCCGTGGGAGACCGTGGCCACGAGGGCCGCATGGGCGGCCGGCCAGGCCGAGTTGCCGATGCCGAGGAACAGGGCCGCCGTCGCGAACAGCCGGACATGCCCCGCCGGGGTGGCCAGCAGCAGCGCCACGCCCAGCACCCGTACCAGCATCGACGCCGCCACGACCGTGCTGCGTGCGCCCCGGTCCAGCCATCGGCCGACCGCGGGCATGCACGCCAGACCCACGACGACGCCGACCGTCATGGCGATGCCGGTGGCCGACGCGGACAGCCCCAGCACCGTCACCCCGTACAGCAGCAGGAAGGGCCGCAGCAGGCCGGTGCCGAGCGCGTCCACGGCCAGGGCGACGGCATAGCGGGAGCCTCCGGAGGCACGGACGAGGGCGCGCGGCTGGATCTTGGTGGTGGTTGCCATGGCGTCAACGGTGCGTTCGGCCGCCGGGCCGGCCGCGTCGGTTGACGAACGCCGTCAATCGACGCGGTCGTCGGCCGTCCGGCCAGCGATGATGAGGGGATGACGCTGAGGATCGACATCGGTGGCCTGCCGTCCGGGCGACTGCGGTTCGCTGCCTCCCCGCTGGCCGAGCTGACTGCGATGCTGCACGTGCTGGCCGAACCCGGGCATCACCCGCAGCTCGCCGGCTGGGCCGGGGACGTCTGGGCCGGGCTGCGGCCGGAGCTGGCCGAGCGCCTCAGGGAGGCGGAGTTCCTCTGGCGTTCCTCACGAGCCGACTTCCTGGTCCCCGCCCGTCCCCGGCCGACCCTCGCCGAGGAACTGGACGATGTGGACCGGATAGACGACGAAACCTATGTGACCGCCGCGCTCATCACCACGTGCGGCAGCAACCGGGTCCAGTTCGGCGCGCCGTCGCCGCTCGCCGACGCGACGGCGCGCGAGCGGGCCCTGGACCTGGCCCAGGCCCGCGGGGCGCTCCAAGAGGCCTTCGCGGAACGGCTGCTCGCGGACCCGGCCGCCGTGCGGGCGCGGGTGCGTGACACCCTGGAACAGTGCGCCGAGGCGTTCTTCGACGCCGCCTGGGCGGGCGTCGCCGTGCAACTCGCCACCGACCTGCGCCTGAAGAACGACCTGCTGAAGCGCCAGGGCATCGGGGCGGCACTCGCCTCGGTCTCCAGCGCCGTGACCCTGGCACCGGACGGCGACCGCATCATCGTGGACAAGCTGCAGGACACGGCGACCGCCGCGCACGGCACCGGAGTCACCTTCCTCCCCAGCGTCTTCGGCCGCCCGCACCTGGTGGCGGTCCACGCGCCCGGGTGGCAGCCGGTGGTGCAGTACCCCGTGGCCGAGGCGAGTCCGTCGGAGCCGGTGACGCTGGAAACGGTCACGCTACGGCTGGAGGCACTCGCGCATCCGGTACGGCTGCGGCTGCTGCGCACCCTGGCCCGCGGCCCGCACACCACCGGTGAGCTGGCCCACGCCTGGGAACTGTCACCCCCCGAGGTCTCCCGCCACCTCGCTGTGCTGCGCCGTGCGGGCCTGCTCACGGCCCGACGGCAGGGGCGTTACGTCCGTTACACCCTCAACCTGCCCGATCTGGCGACGCTGGGGGCCGACCTGCTGGCGGCCGTACTGCGCTGAGCGGCTTCGGGCCGGTCGACCCGGTCAGAACAGGCGGAGCTTGTCGTCCTCGATGCCGCGCAGGGCGTCGTAGTCGAGGATCGTGCAGCCGATGCCGCGGTCGGTGGCGAGGACCTTGGCCTGGGGCTTGATCTCCTGGGCCGCGAAGATGCCCCGGACGGGGGCGAGATGGGGGTCGCGGTTCAGGAGTTCCAGGTAGCGGGTGAGCTGCTCGACGCCGTCGATCTCGCCGCGACGCTTGATCTCGATCGCCACGGTCTGGCCCTCGGCGTCGCGGCACAGGATGTCCACCGGGCCGATCGCCGTCATGTACTCGCGGCGGATGAGGGTGTAGCCGTCGCCGAGGGTCTCGATGCGGTCGGCCAGCAGCTCCTGGAGGTGCGCTTCCACGCCGTCCTTGATCAGGCCCGGGTCGACCCCCAGCTCGTGCGAGGAGTCGTGCAGGACCTCCTCCATGGTGATGATGAGCTTCTCGCCCGCCTTGTTGATGACCGTCCAGACGCCGTCCTCGTCACCCGTTCCCTCCTTGAGGGTGCACGGCGGCGACATCCAGTTGAGGGGTTTGTAGGCCCGGTCGTCGGCGTGGATCGAGACACTGCCGTCCGCCTTGACCAGGATCAGACGGGGAGCGGAGGGAAGGTGGGCGGTGAGCCGGCCGGCGTAGTCGACGGAGCACCGGGCGATGACGAGACGCATGGTCGGCAACGCTACTGGACGCCCCACCCTCCACGCGATTCGCCCACCCGTCTCCCGCCACCACCCTCAACCGAGGCCCTTCGGGCCGCCCCTCTTGATCACCCTGCGGCCGACGGCCCCGCTCTGACCGGTCCTGAAGGGTCGCCTGCATACGCCTGTTCAAACCTGGCCGATTGTGTGCCTAAAGGGACCGTCGCATATACGCAATCTCCTGGTGGGGTCACCGTCCGTTGCCTACCGTAGTAAACGGGAGGTCGCGAAGTGTGTACTCAGCGTGTTCGGTATCGCGAACTCCCTTATCTGTCCGCCAACCCCTGCTGTTCGGGGGTGCGAGAGGAGTACCCATGTCGCTCGACGTCTCACCGGCCCTACTCGAACAGGCCGAGCGAGGCGAGGTCGACGAAGCAGAATTCGTCGACTGCGTCCGGACCTCCCTGCCCTACGCATGGGAGATGATCAGCTCCCTGGTGGCCCAGCTGAAGGTGGACGGCGGAGTCTTCGCCGACAACCAGACGCCCCCGCCGGACGAGCAGGCACGCGGTCAGCTGCTGCGTGCGCTCGCGAGTGACGCCATACGCGGCGCATTGCAGCGGCACTTCGGCGTGCGGCTGGCCTTCCAGAACTGCCACCGTGTGGCGGTGTTCCCGCTGGACGCCTCGGTCGACGAGACGCTGGCCCGCTTCACCTCGGTGCGCGCTCAGCTGCTGAACCAGTCCCCGGAACTACGGGACTGCTGACGCCGTGCTCCGGTACTGCTGACGCAGTGAGCCGCTTGCTTGCCGCTCCACACGCGGGAGGTGCATCAGTCACTGGGGCGGCAAGCTCCCCGCGGCGGTGAGGTCACCGGAGGTGCGGCAGTACCTCGGCACCCAGCCGTCGTACGTTCTCCTCCGTGGCCGCCAGATCCCCCGAGCCCTCCGTCAGCAGGGCGAAACGGGAGATGCCGGTCCGCTCGGAGGTCGCGGCGAGCCGGTCGGCGCACAGCCGCGGGGTACCCACCGGGTGGAGTCCGCAGAGCAGTTCGGTGTACGCGAGCGGGTCCCGCATCGATCGGAACCGGCCGTCCACCGTCACATGGGCCTCCAGCCCCTGCTTCAGCCAGCCGGGCATCGCCTTCGTCAGGGTCTCCGCGGCGTCGGTGCGGCTGTCCGCGATCTGGCAGACGCCGGCCGAGACATGGGCCGCTCCGGCGATCTCGTCGCCGGACCGCCCGGCCGCCCGCGCGTGCTGCCGCCACAACGCGACCATCTCGGCCTTCTCCTCGTCGCCGATGTGCATGCCGAGCAGCATCGGCAGCCCCCGCTCGGCGGCCAGCCGGATGCTCGCCGCCGAGGTGCAGGCGACCACCACCTCCGGCCCCGGCGCCTCCGTCAGCGCCTCCGACGGGCGCGGTACGACGGGGACTTCACGGAACGTGAAACGCGGGCCGGAGGCCGACACGGCCGGTTCGCCCAGCCAGCGCATCAGCAGATCGAGTGATTCGGGGAAGCCCTGTTCGTACGCCTCCAGGCCGGAGCCGAAGACCTCCAGGTCCACCCAGGGCCCGCCCCGCCCCACGCCGAGGGTGAAGCGGCCGCCGCTCGTCACGTGCAGCAGCGCGGCCTGCTCGCCGAGGGCGACCGGGTGGACGGTGGGCAGTACGCTCACCGCCGTACCGACCCTCAGCCGCCGGGTGCGGCCCAGCAGTAAAGCCGCCAGCGTGACCGCCGACGGACAGGTGCCGTACGGCACGAAGTGGTGCTCGGCCAGCCAGACCGCGTCCAGACCGGACTCCTCGGCCACCTCCGCCGTGCGCACCGCCCGGTGCAGGGCTTCTCCCTGACCCTGGCCCGGGAACTGGGCGGCCAGCACAAAACTACCTACGCGCATTTGCTTTTCCTGCTTTCCTGGCTCCGACCCGGAGCTCCCCCACCGGGCATAACCGTCTGACACGTGCCGAGGACACGGCCTGGCGGAGAGATTTGCGGATTGTCTGGAGAATGGGTCGCCCTGGAGGGGGACTTGTGTGGGTTGGTGCCCTACGCGTACCCCCGTGCGCGCGTCGTAGGCTGGACACAGCCCGTGCTTCCTGTATAGCCCCGAGAGGTGTCCCGTGTCCCCGCGTCGCAACCGACCCAAGGCCCTGAACGGATCGGACTCGTCCGGCCGGAGCGCCGAGGACGACCGCGCGGACCGCTACGGCGGCTGGCAGTCCACCGAGAGCTGGCAGGGCGAGGAGTGGAGCGTCCGGCATGTGGCCGGCGCCAGCGCGGCCGGCAAGACGTACCGCTGCCCGGGCTGCGACCAGGTGATCGCCTCCGGCGTCCCGCACGTGGTGGCCTGGCCCGAGCACTCGGGCGTGGACGAGCGCCGGCACTGGCACAAGGCCTGCTGGAACGCGAAGGACCGCCGCACCACACGGGTGCAGCGGCCCAGGAACGCGCCGAAGTTCTGAGAGTCCTGCGGCCTTACACGTCCCGGTTCTCCAGCAGCGCGTAGGCGCCCGCGAACGCGACGGCCGTCACACCCAGGATGATCCACAGCGGATCCCAGCCCGAAGGTCCGGAATCGCTGAGGGAGTTGGAGTAGAAGACGCTCAGCTGGTTCGGGATCGAGTACTCGAACAGGGCATTGCGCACCTTCTCCAGCGACGAGGAGAACATGAACAGCGCGATCACCAGCGGGGCGAGCACCGCGCCGATCATGACGGTGATGGCACCCGCCGAGTGCCGGATGATCGAGCCGATGATCAGCGAGAGCAGTCCGAGCAGCGCGATGTAGAGGCTGACGCCGACGGTGCCCTTCAGCCATTCCCCGCCGGTCGGCGTCCGGGCGACGTCGCTCAGCATCGACACCTGCGTCATGGCCACGAACGCGCTGGCCGCGAGGGTGATCACGAACGCGACCGAGAAGAAGACGATCGCCTTGGCCACGAGCACGCGCGCGCGGGAGGGGCAGGCCACCATCGTCGTACGGATCATGCCCGTGCCGTACTCCGAGGCGGTCGTCAGGACGCCGAGCGTGATGATGCACATGCTGCCGAGCAGCAGCCCGAAGAAGCCGAGCGACAGCGCGTTGCCGTCGGACAGGTCGTCGGACGAGGCGGAGCCGCTGACCACCGCGCCGGCGAGCAGGCCGATGCCGACCACCAGCAGGACGAAGACGCCGAGCGTCCAGATCGTCGAACGCACCGACCTGATCTTCGTCCACTCGGAGGTGATCGCGTGCCCGAGGTGGGTGCGCACCACCGGGATCGGCGAGACGTAGCCGGGGTACGAACCGCCGGGCGCCGCCTGCCGGTCGGGCGCGGCCGGGGCCGCCTGCGGCAGCGGAGGCTGGTGGGTGCTCATCGGGCGTCCTCGGGCTTGGTCAGGTCGGCAGGGGCAGGGGCAGGGGCAGGGGCAGGGGCAGGGGCAGGGGCGGCGGCCGGCGCGGGCGCCGGGGCGGGCGTCGGCTGCGCATAGGGGTTCGGAGCGGCCTGGGGAGCCCCGTACGGGCCCTGCGGGGCGCCGTACCCGCCCGCGGGCACTGCGGGCGCCGCGGGTGCCCCGGGTGCTCCGTACGGCCCCGCGAACGGGTGGCCGCCCTGCTGGGGCGGCGGCGGGGCGTACCAGCCCGGCTGGCCCTGCCCGGGTACCGGCATCGGCGGCTGGGCGCCGGGCGGCAGGGGCTGCTGGAAGCCGGCCTTCTGGTCGATGGTGGAGCGGTAGTCGACGGCGCCCTGCGTCATCCGCATGTACGCCTCCTCCAGGGAGGCCTGGTGCGGGGACAGCTCCCACAGCCGGACGTCCGCCTCGTGCGCGAGGTCGCTGATCCGGGGCAGCGGCAGCCCGGTCACTCTGAGCGCCCCGTCCTGCTCCGGCAGGACATGCCCGCCGGCCTCGGTCAGCGCCGAGCTGAGCTTCTCGCGCAGCTGCGGCTCGGTGTCCGGGGTGCGGACCCGCGCGAAGTCGGCGGAGTTGGCCGAAATGAAGTCCGTCACGCTCATGTCGGCGAGCAGCTGGCCCCGGCCGATGACGATGAGGTGGTCGGCGGTCAGCGCCATCTCGCTCATCAGGTGGGAGGAGACGAAGACCGTGCGGCCCTCGGCGGCCAGGGACTTCATCAGATTGCGCACCCAGAGGATGCCCTCGGGGTCGAGGCCGTTGACCGGCTCGTCGAAGAGCAGCACCTGGGGGTCGCCGAGGAGCGCGGCGGCGATGCCGAGGCGCTGGCCCATGCCGAGCGAGAAGCCCTTGGAGCGCTTTCCGGCCACGTCCTGGAGGCCCACCACCCCGAGCACCTCGTCGACCCGGCGGGCCGGGATGCCGGACAGCTGGGCCAGCGAGAGCAGGTGGTTGCGGGCGGACCGGCCGCCGTGCACCGCCTTGGCGTCGAGCAGCGCGCCGACCTGGCGGGCGGCGTTCTGGAGCTTGCGGTACGGGTGGCCGCCGATCGTCACCGAACCGGCGGTCGGGTTGTCGAGACCCAGGATCATCCGCATGGTCGTCGACTTGCCCGAACCGTTCGGCCCGAGGAAGCCGGTGACGGCTCCGGGTCGTACCTGGAAGGAAAGGTTGTGCACGGCGGTCTTGTCGCCGTAGCGCTTGGTCAGGCCTACAGCCTCGATCATGCTCCGCACCCATCGAAAGGATCAGGACAGCGGGGCAGACGCCCCCCGTAAGGGTTAGGAGGATATCGGGGAGCTGACGGTTCCGCCCAAGAGCATGCAAAGACTTACGGCCACGGCCACGGCCACGGCCACTGCCACGGCCCCCGCCACGCGGTCACTGGGCGTCGCGCCGCTTGAGCAGGACGTACCCGCCGGCCAGTGCGGCCACCACCCACAGCCCCATGATCCCGAGCCCGCCCCAGGGCCCGTACGGGACGTCGTCGCCGACTCTCGGCACCACCTGCATGATGTGGCTGCCCGCCTGGTCCGGCAGGAACCGGCCGATCTTCTTGGTGGCGTCGACGTTGCCGAGGATGTTGGAGATCAGGAAGAAGAACGGCATCAGGATGCCCAGCGACAGCATCGGCGAGCGCAGCATCGCGGCCACGCCCATGGAGAACATCGCGATGAGGGTCATGTAGAGCCCGCCGCCGACGACCGCGCGCAGCACCCCGGGGTCGCCGAGGTGGGCCCGGTGGGAGCCGAGCATGGCCTGCCCGAGGAAGAAGGCGGCGAAGCTGGTCACCATGCCGACCACCAGCACCAGGGCCGCCGCCACCGCGATCTTGCTGAACAGGAAGGTGGCCCGCTGCGGCACGGCGGCCAGCGAGACCCTGATCATCCCGGTGCTGTACTCGTTGGAGACGACGAGCACCCCGAACACGATCATCGCCAGCTGGCCCAGGGTCATCCCGGCGAAGCTGATGTTCGTCGGGTCGAAGGAGAGCCGTTCGCGCGCGGGCATGTTGGAGAACTGGCTGTTCGCCAGCGCGGAGAGCAGCGTCCCGAGGGCCACGGTGACCACCACGGCCAGGGACAGGGTCCACACCGTCGAGGCGACGGACCGGATCTTGGTCCACTCGGACCGTACGACCTGAGTGACGACGGCCATGTCATGCCCCCTTGTCCCAGCCGGTGCCCCAGGCCTGTGGCACCGGGGGCGAGTCGGTGTGCGCGTGGTACTCCACGGACTCCGCCGTCAGTTGCATGAACGCCTCCTCCAGCGAGGCCTGCTGGATGCTCAGCTCGTGCAGCACGATCCCGTTCTGCGCGGCCAGCTCCCCGATCGGCTCGGCCTTCCCGCCCTCCACCTCAAGGGCTCCGGTCCCGGTCTCGACGACGGTGATCCCGGCCCCGTGCAGCACGTCCAGCAGCCGCTCGCGCTGCGGGGAGCGGACCCGGACGTACGACCGTGAGTTCGTCCGGATGAACTCCGCCATGGAGGTGTCGGCGAGCAGCCGTCCCTGCCCGATGACGACGAGGTGGTCGGCGGTCAGCGCCATCTCGCTCATGAGGTGCGAGGAGACGAACACGGTCCGGCCCTGGGCGGCCAGCGATTTCATCAGGGTCCGGATCCAGTGGATGCCCTCGGGGTCGAGCCCGTTCACCGGTTCGTCAAACATCAGGATCCGCGGATCGCCGAGCAGCGCCCCCGCGATCCCGAGCCGCTGCCCCATCCCGAGCGAGAAGCCCTTGGCCTTCTTCTTCGCCACCGCCGTCAGCCCGACGGTGTCGAGGACCTCGGCCACCCGCGCGTTCGGGATCCCGTTGCTCTGCGCGAGGCACAGCAGGTGGTTGAAGGCGGTGCGCCCGCCGTGCACGGCCTTGGCGTCGAGCAGCGCCCCGATGTACGTCAGCGGGTCCTTGAGCTGCTCGTACCGCTTGCCGTCGATCCGCACCCGGCCGGCCGTGGGGTGGTCGAGCCCGAGGATCATCCGCATGGTGGTGGACTTCCCGGCACCGTTGGGCCCGAGGAACCCGGTCACGATGCCGGGCCGGACGGTGAACGTGAGGTCGTCGACCGCCGTCTTGTCTCCGTAGCGCTTGGTCAGGCCCGCCAGCTCGATCATGCGGCCACGCTAAGACCGCCCTACGGGGGCTGCCACCGGAGCGCCGTGGCCGGGTGCGGCGCCGTGGGGGCCGATCGCGCAGTTCCCCGCGCCCCTTTCAGGGGCGCCAGCCGCAGTGCCCTTCTTCTAGGGGCGCGGGGAACTGCGCGAGCAACCACCGACCACCCGCACCGTCGGAACGAAGATCAGCCACCCCGAGGACAACCCACCGCACCCCACGACGAAGGCCCGCACCCCCGAAGGGAATGCGGGCCTTTGTTGTCGCTAACGATCACCGGGACTGCTGGGCCGGAACCCCGCGGGAGATCGGCTCGTCCTCCGCCGGGGAGCTGGCGGCGGCCACCGCGGCACCGGTCAGCGTGGCCAGCATCTCGCGGACGTTGGTCAGCTGGGCGTTGATGCTGTCGCGGCGGTTCGTCAGCGCGGCGAGCTCGCGCTCGGATTCCGAACGGATCCGGTCGGCCTTCGCGTTCGCGTCCGCGACGATGTCCTCGGCCTGACGCTGCGCCGTCTCCACAGTCTGGCGGGCGCGGCGCTCGGCGTCCGTGCGGAGCTTCTCGGCCTCCAGGCGCAGCTGCTCCGCGCGGTGCTCGATCTCCGCGAGGCGCTTCTCCGCCTTCTGCTGGCGGGACGCCAGGTCACGCTCGGACTGCTCGCGGCGCTTCGCGAGGTTCGTCTCGAAGTCGGCGGCGGCCTGAGCGGCCTTCGCACGGGTCTCCTCGAAGAGGGCGTCCGCCTCCTCGCGCTTGGACTGCGCGTCCTTCTGGGCCTCGGCACGCAGCTGCGACGCGTCGCTCTTGGCCTTCTCGACGATCCGGACGCCCTCGTCCTCGGCCTTGGACTTGCGCTCCGCAGCGAACGATTCTGCGTCGTTGCGTACCTGCTGGGCCGCCGACTCGGCGAGCTCGCGGTGCTGCTCGGCGGCGCGCCGGGCCTCCTCGCGCAGGTCCTTCGCCTCCTCCTCGGCGAGGCGGAGGATCTTCTCGACACGCGCGCCGAGACCGGCGTACGACGGCTCTGCGTCGGTCACGGCGGCCTGGGCGTTCTGCGTTTCGAGGTGGAGCTCCTCGATGCGCTTTTCCAGAGCGGTGATGCGGGCGAGAGCACTGTCACGGTCGGAGACGAGCTTGGAGATGCGTTCGTCCACCTGAGCGCGGTCGTACCCACGCCGCACAAGCTCGAAGCCGTAGGGGGAAGTGTCGCTCATGGGTTTCCTGTCGAGTGAGACCGGTGAGGTGATAGGTGGAATCCTAGGGGCCGATGCGGTGTGTCATCGAGCGGATGCGTGTTTGATCTGGAGAATGACACCACTTTTGGGTGGCTGGCTGTGAGAACGCTTGCCAAAGCCTCTGCCAAAGGTCCGGCTAAATGCCCCAGAAGACTACAGAACCGGCCTAGGTCTCTAGCCTTCTGACGACTTGCCACCCGATCGGGGGGCGCCCACCGTACTGCCCGCCTTGACTCCGCCGTCCTTGGCGGACGACGGGGTCTCGAAGGATTCCAACGCCTCCAGGACGTCCTGGACACGGGAGATCTCGCCGTTGATGTTCTCCCGCCGACGCTCCAGGATCTCCAGCTCGCGCTTGCCGGCCTCGACCGTGGCCCGGGCCTCGCGGATCGCCTCGGCCTTGAGCTCCTCGGCCTCCCGGACCAGCGTGGCCTTCTTCTGCTCGGCCTCCTTGAGCAGCCCCTCGGCCTTCTTGACGGCGGCGATCCGGACCTTGCCCGCCTCGGAGTTCGCCTCCGAGACCAGGTCCTTGGCCTTGGCCTGGGCCTTGGCCAGCTGCTCCTCGGACGCCTTGATCAGCGCGTCGCAGCGGTCGCCGGTGGACTTCATGGTCTCGGCGGCCTCGCGGCGGGCCCGCTCGTGCAGCCCCTCGATCTCGGTGGTGATGCGGTCGCGCAGCTCCTCCGCGCGCTCCCTTATGGCGGTGGCGTCCCGGCGGGCGCCGACGAGCAGCTCGTCCGCGTCCGTACGGGCCTTCTCCACCGTCGAGTTGCCCTCGACCGTGGCCTCGGACACCAGCCGGTCGGCCTCCTTGCGGGCCGCGCCCACCATGGTGTCGGCCTGCGACTCGGCGTCCGCGGTGGTCTTCATCGCCTGCTGCTGCGCCTCGGTGAGCAGCTTGTCGGCCTCGGCGGCCGTCTCGTTGATGAGCGTGTCGACCTGCTCGGCCACGTCCTGGCGCCGCTTGTTGGCGTCCTTGCGGGCCTCGTCGAGGGTCCGCTCGGCCTCCTCGCGCGCGGAGTTGAGCAGGTGCTCGACCGCCGCCTCCGCGTCCGCCTTGAGCCGCTCGGCGTCCGCGCGGGTCCGGTCGGCGTGCAGCTGGGCGGAACCGACGGTCTCGGCGGCCTCGGCACGCAGCCGCTCCGCGTCGCCGGAGGCGTCCGCGATCAGCTTCTCCGCCTTGGCGATGGCGTCGGCGCGGACCCGGTCGGCCTCGGCGATGGTCTCGTTCTGGAGCCGCTCGGCCTCGCTGCGCGACTCGGTGATGAGGGTGTCGGCCTGGGTCGCCGCGTCCGAACGCATCCGGTTGGCGTCCTCGCGCGCCTCGGCACGCGTGCGCGTGGCGTCCTGGTCGGCCTGGGCGATGGCGTCGGAGGCCTCGGTGCGCACCCGCTGGGCGTGCGCCGCCGCCTCGGACCGCAGCCGCTCGGACTCGGTCATCGCGTCGGCGACGGTCCGCTCGGCAAGGGCCTTCGCCGCCTCGGACGCCTCGGCCGCCTCGCGCCGGATCCGGGTCGCGTCCTCGCTGGCCCGCTCCCGCTCGGCGTAGGCGTCGGCCCTGACCCGGTCCGACTCCTCCTCGGCCTCCCGCCGGGTACGGTCCGCGGCGTGCTCGGCCGCCGAGCGCAGCCCGGTGATCTCCTCCTGCGCCTGCTCATGCAGCCCGGAGACCGAGTCCCGTACCTGCTGGGCGTGGAGTTCGGCGGCCGACACCATCTCGGTGGCCCGCCGGTCCGCCTCCTCGACCAGCCGTACCGCCTCGGCCTGCGCCTCCTCGACGCGGTTGCGCGCCTGGGCCAGCAGGTCCTCGCTCTGCTCGCGGGCCCGATCCCGCTCCTGGCCGGCCTCCTCGCGCGCCGAACCGAGCAGCTCCTCGGCCTCCCGGCGGCGGCGGGTGGCCTCCTCCTGGGCGGCGGCCAGCGTCTCGGACGCCTCCGTGGACAGCCGCTCGGCGGCCGCCTGCGCCTCGGCACGCACCCGGTCGGCGGTGTCCTGGGCCTCCTGCTTGAGCCGCTCCGCCTCGGCCGCGGCCTCGGACCGCAGCCGTACGGCGATGCTCTCGCCCTCCGCGCGAGAAGCCGACGCGTCGGCGGCGGCCTCGTCGCGCAGCCGCTCGGCCTCGGTCTCGGCCTGCTGCTGGAGCGTACGGATCCGCTCGGCGGCCTCGGAGCGCAGCCGGTCGGTCTCCTCGCCGGCCTCCCGGCGGATCCGGCCGGCCTCCTCACGCGCCTCGGTCAGCGCCTGCTCGGCGTTCGCGAGCCGGTCCTCGGCCTCGGTGTGCAGCCGGGTCAGCTCCCCGGCGGCCTCCGCGCGTCGGGCCTCGACGCCCCGCTCGGTCTCCTCGCGCAGCTCGGCCGCGGCCCGCTCGGCGTCCGCCTTGATCCCCTCGGACTGCTCCAGGACCTCCTCGCGGTGCCGGTCGGCCTCCTGCCGGGTGCGCTCCAGGGTCTCCTCGGCCTGCCGGCGCAGCGTGGTGGCGCGCTCGATGGCCTCGGTGCGGACCTTCTCGCTGTCCGTGGTCGCGGTCTGGCGCAGCTCGTCGGCGTCGGCCTTGGCCTTGGCGAGCAGCTCCTCGGCGGACCTGGCCGCCTCCTCGATCTGCTGCACGGCCTCGCGCCGGGCCTCGGCGCGGATCGACTCGCCCTCGGCGACCGCGTCGGACCGCAGCTGCTCGGCCTCGCCGCGCAGCCGGCGGGCCTCCTCCTGCAGCTCGACCGTCTTGGCGCGGTACTCCTTGGTGTCGTCCTTCGCCGTGCCCTTGAGCTGCTCGGCGATGTCGTGCGCCTCGGCGCGCAGCCGGTCCGCCTCGGTCTCCGCCTCGGTGCGGATCCGCTCGGCCTCCTCGGCGGCGGCCTTGGTGGTCTGCTTGGCCTCCTCGGCCGCCCTGTTCAGGACGTCCTCGGCGGTCTTGGCGGCCTTCGCCAGCTGGGAGGCGCTCTCCTCGGCGGTGAGGCTGCGGGCCTTCTCGGAGGCCTCCGCGGTGATCTTCTCGGCCTCGGCCTTGGCGTCCGCGACGATCTGCTCGGCGCTCGCCTTGGTGGCCTCCGCCTCCTTGGTGGCCTCGCTGACCAGCCGGGCGACCTGCTCCTTGGCGGTCTGGGTGCGCTGCTGGTTGGTGGCCTCGGCGCTGGAGAGGGCCTTCGTGGCGCTCGCCTCGGCCTCGGTGACCAGCTTCTCGGCCTCGGACTGCGCCTTGCGCAGCGCCTCCTCGGCCTCCGCCATCCGCTCCTCGGCGGCCCGGCTCAGCTCGCCCGCCTGCCGACGGGCCGTGTCCGACTCCGTCGCGGTGGAGCTGCGCAGCTGCTCCGCGTGGTCGGTGGCCTCCTGGGCCTGCGTGGACGCGGCGTTCAGCAGCCGCTCGGCGTCCCGGCGGGCGCGCAGCAGGATCTGCTCGGCCTCGCCGCGGGCCGCCTCGGTGTCATTGGTCAGCCGCTGCCGGGCCTCGTCGGTCAGCCGCTGGGCCTCGGTACGGGCGGCGGTCATGGCCTGCTCGGCCTCGGCCCGCGACTCGTCGAGCAGCCGGCGGGCCTGCGACTCGGTGCGCGCCCGCAGCTGCTCGGCCCATGCCACGT
Organism: Streptomyces sp. NPDC054770; assembly: GCF_053611985.1. NCBI lineage: Bacteria > Bacillati > Actinomycetota > Actinomycetes > Kitasatosporales > Streptomycetaceae > Streptomyces > Streptomyces sp. NPDC054770. Next base: position 53,031 of record NZ_JBSHBL010000053.1, on the reverse strand, counting down.
TCTCGTTGACGTGCGACTCGACGGTCTGCCGGCGCTCGGCCAGCTCCTGGTCCAGCTGCTGGCGGCGGGTCACCGCCTCCTGGTGCAGCTCGGCCTGGAGCCGCGAGGCCTGCTCGGCGTGCTCCTGGAGGATCCGCTGGGTCTGCGCCCGGGCCTCCGCGGCCACCCGCTCCGCCTCCTGGCGGATCTGGTCGGCCTGCACCTGGGCGTTACGGAGCAGCTGCTCGGCGTGGTAGCCGATGTCACCGCCGTCGAACGCGGGCCGGGACATGATGGTGCGGCGCGCCTCGTGCAACTTGGCGCGCAGCACCTCGACCTGGTAGCCGAGGTCCTCGGCATGCTGGATCGCCTTTTCCCGCTCGGTCTTCAGCCGTTTCATCTCGGCCTCGAACCGAGAGAGGTGGTCGACGTCAGCCGCCGGCTCTCGCTCCTGGCTCTCGTAGCCCCGCACTGCGCGGTCCCATCCGTCCCCTGGTCGCAACCTTTTCCGAACGAGCTCCGTCCATCCGCCGAACGGGGCCCCCGGGGAATGGTGTCAGATCAACGGCGGAGCACGGGCTGCTGCCCCGACGCTCGTCCCCCGAAACCCGGACCCCGGCATGCGGCCGCCCCGGCCCTGCGAACCTGCGAAGGGACGACCGCCCCCAACCCTACCGGCCCATATGTACGAGGGTCAGTGCTCAGGTGACTCAACAGCCGCCGAAGTGACCAGTTCTGTCAGTACGCCGTGGCAATCCTTCGGGTGCAGGAAGGTGATTCGCGACCCCATGGAGCCGATCCGTGGCTCCTCGTACAGAACGCGTACGCCCTTGGAACGGATGTCGGCCGCGTCGCCGTCCACGTCCGCCGTACCGAAGGCGATGTGGTGCACACCCTCGCCGTTCTTCGCGAGCCACTTGCCGACCGCCGAGTCATCCCGGGTCGGCTCCAGAAGCTGCAGGTAGGAGGCACCCCCGTCGGACGTCTCGTTGATCTTGAGCATGGCCTCGCGCACGCCCTGCTCCTCGTTGACCTCGGTGTGGAACACCTCGAAGCCGTAGGTGGCCCTGTAGAACTCGACGGTCGCGTCGAGGTCGTGGCAGGCGATCCCGATGTGGTCGATTCGCGTCAGCATGGATTCAGTGCAGCGCCACGACGACGGTTACGCAACGTGCCAGCGATCACACTGACGGCCCGATGACGGCACGGAGTGCCACGCAATACATTCGAAGTAAACCCTCGTTCACTCCTCGGCAGTGCAGCCGGTAAGGGGATTCGCAGCTCATGACCTCTGGAACCTCTGGAACCACCTCGGTGATCGTCGCGGGCGCGCGGACGCCCATGGGACGACTGCTGGGCTCGCTGAAGTCCTTCTCCGGAGCCGACCTCGGCGGCTTCGCGATCAAGGCCGCCCTCGACCGTGCGGGGATCGGGGGCGACCAGGTGCAGTACGTGATCATGGGGCAGGTGCTCCAGGCCGGCGCCGGGCAGATCCCGGCCCGCCAGGCCGCCGTGAAGGCCGGCATCCCGATGAGCGTCCCGGCGCTCACCGTCAACAAGGTCTGCCTCTCCGGCCTCGACGCCATCGCCCTGGCCGACCAGCTGATCCGGGCCGGCGAGTTCGACATCGTGGTCGCGGGCGGCCAGGAATCCATGACCAACGCCCCGCACCTGCTCCCGAAGTCCCGCGAGGGCTTCAAGTACGGCGCCGTCGAGATGCTCGACGCGATGGCGTACGACGGCCTGACCGACGCCTGGGAGAACATCCCGATGGGCGAGTCGACCGAGAAGCACAACACCCGCCTCGGCCTCGGCCGCGAGGAGCAGGACGCGGTGGCGGCCCTGTCCCACCAGCGGGCCGCCGCCGCGCAGAAGAACGGCGTCTTCGAGGCCGAGATCACCCCGGTCGAGATCCCGCAGCGCAAGGGCGAGCCGGTCGTCTTCAGCAAGGACGAGGGCATCCGCGGCGACACCACGGCGGAGTCGCTGGGCAAGCTGCGGCCGGCGTTCACCCGCGACGGCACGATCACGGCCGGCTCCTCCTCGCAGATCTCGGACGGCGCGGCGGCCGTGGTCGTGATGAGCAAGGCCAAGGCCGAGGAGCTGGGGCTGACCTGGCTCGCCGAGATCGGCGCGCACGGCAACGTGGCGGGACCGGACAACTCCCTGCAGTCCCAGCCGTCCAACGCCATCCGGCACGCGCTGAAGAAGGAGGGCCTGGAGGTCTCCGACCTCGACCTCATCGAGATCAACGAGGCCTTCGCCGCGGTCGCCGTGCAGTCAATGAAGGACCTCGGCGTGTCCACCGAAACGGTGAACGTCAACGGTGGTGCGATCGCCCTGGGCCACCCCATCGGCATGTCCGGCGCCCGGCTCGTCCTGCACCTGGCCCTGGAGCTCAAGCGCCGCGGCGGCGGGGTCGGCGCGGCCGCGCTGTGCGGTGGCGGCGGTCAGGGTGACGCACTGATCGTGCGGGTACCGAAGGCCTGAGTAGTTTCTCTTCGTGAACGGAGCTGTGATGCAGGACGTCTCCTCGCTCGTGACCCAGGCCAGGGAGGGCCGACCGCGTGCGGTGGCCCGCCTGATCTCCCTGGTGGAGGGGGCGTCCCCGCAGCTCAGGGAGGTCATGGCGGCGCTGGCCCCGCTGACGGGCAACGCCTTCGTGGTAGGCCTGACCGGCTCTCCGGGAGTCGGCAAGTCGACCTCCACCTCGGCGCTGGTGACCGCCTATCGCAAACAGGGCAAACGGGTCGGCGTGCTGGCCGTCGACCCGTCCTCCCCGTTCTCCGGGGGCGCCCTCCTGGGCGACCGCGTCCGCATGTCCGACCACGCCTCGGACCCCGGCGTCTACATCCGCTCGATGGCCACCCGGGGCCACCTGGGCGGACTCGCCTGGTCGGCCCCCCAGGCCATCCGTGTCCTGGACGCGGCGGGCTGCGACGTGATCCTCGTGGAGACCGTCGGCGTCGGCCAGTCCGAGGTCGAGATCGCCTCCCAGGCCGACACCTCGGTCGTCCTGCTCGCCCCCGGCATGGGCGACGGCATCCAGGCGGCGAAGGCCGGCATCCTCGAGATCGGCGACGTGTACGTCGTCAACAAGGCCGACCGCGACGGCGCGGACGCCACGGCCCGCGAACTGAACCACATGCTGGGCCTCGGCGAGTCCCGCGGCCCAGGCGACTGGCGCCCGCCCATCGTCAAGACGGTCGCCGCCCGTGCGGAGGGCATCGACGAACTGGTGGAGGCCCTGGAGAAGCACCGCGCCTGGATGGAGGAGCGAGGTGTCCTGACGGAACGCCGCCTGGCCCGCGCCTCCCGCGAGGTCGAGACCATCGCCGTCACGGCCCTGCGCGAACGCATCGGCGACCTCCACGGAGACCGCCATCTCGGCGCGCTCGCGGAACGCATCGTCGCCGGCGAACTGGACCCCTACCGCGCGGCGGACGAACTGGTGGCGGGCCTGACGGAAGGCTGACGCCTGGCCTGGCCGACGTCGCGGGGCCCGGATCGTCCCCCGGCCGCGGGCCGGTGGGGGCTGGTCGCGCCCGCGCGGCGGAGCCGCATATCGGCTGGGGCCCCGCACCCCTTGCGGGGCGCTGCCCAGCCGCTCCTGTACAGCTACCCAGCTGCGGGCAGGCGTGCCGCAGGGCGGCACGGGTGGGCGCAGCGGCACCCGGCCGGCGCCGGTAAGCGACACCCCCCGTCCGTGCTGCTAACTTGGGCGGCATGTTCCTCTCCTTGGCGTAAGAGCGCACCCGACGCCGCCACCGGCATGTGAACGCCCCGTGCCGTGGCGCGATCAGGTGTCCCCTCTTCCGCCTCTCCCCGAGGAACTCACCCATGTCCGCGCTGACTTCATCGCGCCCTTCAACTGCCCAGCGGCCCTCCTACGCCGCCGTCCTGCGCGTCCCGCACGCGCGCCGTACCTTCCTGGCCGCCCTGACGGCCCGCCTCGCCTACGGCACCGTCTCGCTGTCGGTGCTGCTGTCCGTGACCCGGGCGACCGGCTCGTACGCCCTGTCCGGGCTGGTGATGGCACTGTTCGGCGGCTCTGCGGTCGTGCTGATGCCGGTCCGCGCGGCCCTGGTCGACCGGTACGGCCCGCGCCGCGCCCTGCCTCCGATGGCAGCCGCGTACAGCTCCGTGCTCTGCCTGCTGGCGGCCCTGACCTGGCGCCCGGGCGGGCCGCCGGTCGCGCTCGCCGTCACGGTCACGCTCGCGGGCTGCTGCGCGCCGCCGCTGGGCCCCACCATGCGGGCGGTGTGGGGCCGCCTGGCCGAGGATCCCGCCCTGCTGCGACGGGCGTACAGCCTGGACGGGGTCGCCGAGGAACTGCTGTACGTGTCGGGTCCGGCGCTGGTGGGCCTGCTGCTGCGGTTCGGGCCGCCCCCGGCCGGGCTGCTGCTGAGCGCGGTGCTGATGCTCACCGGCACATGTGCGTTCGTGGTGTCACCGGCGGTGCGGGGCGCGGTGCCGCCGAAGCGGAAGACCGGCCGCACGCCCGGACGCTTTCCGGCGGCGCCGGTGGTGGCGGTCGCCGGCCTAGGGCTCGCGCTGAGCGCGGCCGACCTGCTGGTGATGGCCTTCGCGGAGCAGCGGTCGTACAGCACGCAGGTCGTCCCTTGGGTGCTCGGTGCGCTCTCGGCGGGCAGCGCGGCGGGAGGGCTGCTCAACGGGGTGGTGGAGTGGCGTCGGCCCGCGGCGGAGCGGCTGGCGTGGCTGTCGGCGGGGCTGGGGGTGGTTCTGGTGGTCGCCGGGTTCGCGCCCGGGATGTGGGCGCTGGCCGGAGCCATGGCGGTGGCCGGGGCGTTCGTGGCACCGGTCCTGACGACGGCGTATCTGCTGGCCGACGAGTCGGCGGGGGAGGGGGAGCGGACGCGGGCCGGCGCGTGGGTGAACGCGGCTGTCAACGCCGGCAGCTCGGGAGGTTCTGCCGTGGCGGGGCTGCTGGCCGGGCGGCTGCCGGTGGCGGTCTGCTTCGCGCTGGCCGGAGGTGTCGCGGTCGTGTCCGCCGTCGGGGTGCGGGCTGTCTCCGGGCCGCGGGCCTGACGGGGCGCTTCGCCCGGCAGGCAGCGAACGGCGGACGGGACCTGAACACCCGTCCGCCGCTTTCAGCTGCTGTCTGTCGTCACGGGCGCCCGCGCTGCCCCCGCAGGTGCTCCGCGATCGGCTTGAGGCCCTTGTCCAGCTCCAGGAGTGTCTCCGGCGACAGCAGGTCGATGAAGTGCCGCCGCACGGAGGCGACATGATGTGGCGCCACCTTCTTCATCGTCTCCATGCCGTGCTCGGTGAGGACGGCATACAGTCCGCGGCGGTCGGACTCGCAGTTCTCGCGGCGGACCAGGTTCGCGTTCTCCATGCGGGTGATCTGGTGGGACAGCCGGCTCTTGGACTGGAGGGTGGCGGAGGCGAGGTCGCTCATCCGCATCCGGTAGTCCTCCGACTCGGACAGGTTCACCAGGATCTCGTAGTCGTTCATCGTCAGGCCGAACGGCTGGAGATCCTTTTCGAGCTGGTACGTCAACAGCCTGTTGACCTCCAGGTGGGTGCGCCAGGCGCACTGCTCCGCATCGGTCAGCCAGCGCGTGGCCGTCTCGGTCTCCATGAATCAAGTCTACCTAAAATGTTGAAAGGCGAACTAGTGAGGGTGGTGTGACTGTGCGCACGCGTTCGATGTCACACTCCGCAGACTACCGCTCACAGCCCGAAGCGACGCTGGAGGTCCCCCAGCTGTCCGGGAAGGCGCGGTGTGCCCTGTTGTTGTGAATGACCTGTGGAGGGGCCGCCTCCGCCGGGCACTCCGGGCTGGTGCGGAACCGCTCCCGCGGGCTGCTCGGCCATCAGGGTCTCGGTGGACTGGAGCAGGACCGTGCCGGCCCCTACGAACTCGAACTGATGCTCCTCTCCGGAGGCCCCGCCGAGGCCTGTCAGTGCACGTAGACCGCCCATCACGCCGGTCATGTACCCATGGTCGTAATGGTGACAGGGAGAGGGGCAGTCGGCCCACCCCACCAGTGCCTGCGGGTCCACCCGGATGGGGGGTTCCATGAACACCACCGGACCGTTGGACGCGGCCACAAACTTTCCGGTTCCGATAAGGGTCAGAAAACCGGGAACGATTGATTGCTTCAGGGCGAGACTTGGCTGAAAAGCGAGCAGGTTGCCAGAGCGAATGGTCAGGTTGCCGTCGTCCAGGTCGTACGAATTCACATCGAACGCCCGGTCGGCGAGGAGCATCTTGCCCGACCCCTCCGCCACCACCCAGTCGCTCGCGTGCAGAGGCGAATGGAAGGACGTACGGACAAGCCGGTCCAAACGGCCGTGTCCGATGCCGTTGAAGTCGATCGCGCCGTAGTAGGCGATCATCTTCCCCTTCTGCAGGAACCACTGGCCGCTCTTGAGCTCCACGCAGAAGGTGTACTTGTTCACGTTGTCGTCGACGGGGAGGGTCATGGGGTCGTACACGACCGGACCGGCCGCTCCGGCGGCTCCGTATGCGCTCACAGCTTCTCCTCGGACGCCTGCACGTACACCATGCCGTTGCCGCTGAGCTCCAGCTGGAACGCCTCGCCGGAGCCCCGGCCCACCATCTCCCGCCAGCCGAGCGCGGACGACAGCTTGTTGCGCACGTCGCCGTGGTGGGCGACGTAGGCCTGCGGGTCGACATGGACCGGGCGCTGCGGAGTGACGGGGATCTCGAAGACCCCGCCGTGGGCCATCACGGCGACCGCGCCGTGGCCCTTGAGGGTGGTGGTGAACAGGCCCTGGCCGGTGACCTGGCCGCGCACCATGCCCATCACGCCGCCCTGGGAGCCCATGAACATCGTCCCCTGCTGGAGCGTGCCCTCGAAGGCGAGCAGCCGGTCCGCCTCGACGTAGAGCGTGTCGCCGGTGAGGGTGATGACGTGGACGTGGTGGCCGCCGTGCCCGAAGAAGACCGTGCCGCTGCCCTCGACCGTCATCAGGGGGGTCGCCTCGCCGGCCACCCGGCGCCCGAGCATCGACATCAGCCCGCCCTGGCCGCCCTGGATGTTGGGCGTGAAGGACACCTCGCCCTTGTACGCGAGCATCGCCCCGCGCTGGCTGAACAGCCGCTGCCCGGGGACGACGGTCGCCTCGACCATCTTCGAGTTCACCTCGCGCAGGGCCATGTCAGACGTCCCCCGCGATCGTGTTGCGCTCGCTCGGCTGTACGTACACCAGGCCGTCCCCCTCGAACCGGATCTGGAAGGCCTCCCCGCCGCCTTCCCCGAGGAACGTGCGGAAGGTCACACCCGACTGGAAGGACTGGCGGAGGTTGCCCTGGTGGGCGATGTAGGCGCCCGGGTCGACGGTCAGCGGGTACTGCGGGCTGACTCTGAGCACCACCGCCGGGCCGTCCGACATGATCGCCGCCTGGCCGCGGCCCTCGACCGTGGTGGTGAACAGTCCATTGCCCTGGGAGGCGCCGCGCAGGCCCGTGAACGTCGTGCCGGTGCGCAGGCCGGCGTCGGTCGCGAGCAGGTTGCTGGACTCGACGTACAGCTTGTCGCCCTGGAGGCCGACCAGGTTGATCTCGGACGCCCGGTCCGCGAACCAGCACGTCCCGTGCCCCTTCACCTCCATCACCGTCATCTGCTCGCCGGTGAGCCGCCGGGTCACCATCCCGCGCAGCCCCTCGCCGCCGCCGCTCAGCTTCTTGAACGCCATCTGCCCGTCGTACGCGACCATCGAGCCGTTCTTCGCCTTCACGGCGTCCCCGGTCATCTCGACGGCGAGCACCTTGCTGCCCTGGAGTCGGAACATCGCCACGCTGCGAAGGTAGCCGCAGGCGGATGACGGCGACAGGTCCCGTGGGTGGACGTCACCCCGGATCCGTCCCCTAGGGGTGCCGCTCCTCGGGCTCGCTCTGCCTCCCACCCCCGCGCCGGGTCCGCGCAGCCCCTTTGCCACAATGGCCGGACGTTTGTGCTCGCGTTCACAAAGAGTGGACGTCTCTCCCACCGAAGGTGACTCGTGGACATCAAGACCGCCACCGCCATCCGCCGCCTCCGACTGGTCTCCGCCCCGGAGGCCGTCTCCTTCCTGATCCTCCTCGTCTGCTCGGTGCTCAAGCGGACCACGGACTTCAACGCGGTGCCCGTGATGGGCGCGATCCACGGTGTCCTGTTCATCCTCTACGTGATCTTCTGGGCCGACGCCTGGAACCGCACGAAGTGGTCCCCGAAGACCGCCGCCTTCTACTTCGTCCTCTCCGTCCTGCCGACCGGCGGCTTCTTCGCCGAGCGCAAGCTGCGCCGTGAGGCCGAGGACGCGGTCATCGCCTCCCGCGCCCGCCAGGAGCAGGAAGGGGCCGTGAAGGCATGATCGTCGCCTTTTCCGTCACGCCGCTCGGCGTCGGCGAGGACGTGGGGGAGTACGTCGCCGACGCGGTCCGGGTGGTCCGCGAGTCGGGGCTGCCCAACCGCACCGACGCCATGTTCACCTCGATCGAGGGCGAGTGGGACGAGGTCATGGACGTCGTCAGGCGTGCCGTCGCCGCCGTCGAGGAGCGCGCCCCGCGCGTCTCCCTGGTCCTCAAGGCGGACATCCGTCCCGGCGTCACCGACGGACTCACCAGCAAGGTGGCGACGGTCGAGCAGTACCTCGCCCCGTAGGGGTCAGCCGCCCGGTGTCCCGGACGCCAGCGCGATGCCCAGCGGGGTCCGTTCGTACAGCACCTGATGGCCGTAGCGGTGGGAGGTCAGCAGGCCCGCGTCGCGCAGGACCGCCAGGTGCGCGGAGACCGAGGACGGGGCGAGCCGCAGCCGGTGGGCGAGGGCACCGGTGCCGGCCGGTTCGGTCAGGGCGGCCAGGACGGCGGCGCGGCCCCGGCCCAGCAGCCGTACCAGGGTGTCGGGCGTGGTGTCGGCAGGGTCGGTCCACAGGCCGCCGATGCCCCGGGCCGGGTAGACCAGCGTGGGCCGGGCCGGCGGGTCGAAGGTGCTGATCACGTCCGGCCAGGTGAACACGCTCGGCATCAGCACCAGGCCCTGCCCGCCGAGCCGCCGCTCGTACGCGCCGGGCGACGCCACGGTCAGCGTTCCGGACCGCCAGCCGCACCGGCGGTGGATCTCCGGCAGCAGCCCACCCAGACCGACCTCCGCGAGCCGCCGGGAGTGGAAGGCGATGTCCGCCTCCAGCAGGGCGCGCAGCCGGGGCCAGTCCGGCGCCACCAGGACCCGCCAGGCCGCCTCCAGCGCGTCCGTCAGCTCCCGGACCAGGCGCGCCGGATCCGCCAGCCAGGCCCGGGCCGTGGCCGTCTCCAGCGCGCCCGGCGTGTCGGCGAGCGAGCGGGCGGTGTCGGCCCGGGCCGTCTCCGGGTCCACCGCCCGCAGGGCCGCCAGTTCCTCCGCCACGGAGGCCGCCGGACCGGTCGGCGGCGGCACCAGCCAGTCGGGGGAGTGACCGCGCCGGGGCATCAGCAGCCACAGCGGGGCCAGGTCGAGACCGGCCGCCGCCGCCCTGATCCGCCGCAGCCAGGGCGCGTGGTAGCCGTGCCGGTCCGGCCGCCGCAGCGTGCGCACCGCCTCCTGCGTCTCCCACAACGGCGACACGGCGAACCGGCAGCGGAGGAAGTCGTCCTCGTCGAAGTGGAGGTGGGAGGGCATGGCGGGGTCCCCGGCGGAGAGGCGGAAGATTCGGCTGGTGCCGAAACTCTAAGCGGCCGGCCGTGGCGCGGGCACGCTGCCGTCCATGTCCGCGCCTGCCCTGGAGCGACCCGCCGGCTACGGCCGGGTCCTCGCCGTGCCCGAGTTCCGTGCCGTCTTCGCCGCCCATGTGCTGTCCATGCTCGGCGTGATCGTCAGCGAGATCGCGCTCACCGTACTGGTGTACGACCTCACGGGATCGCCGCTGCTCAGCGCCCTGACCTTCGCGCTGGGCTTCCTGCCCTACCTGGTCGGCGGCACGCTGCTGGCCCCGGTCGCCGACCGGTACCCGGCCCGCCGGGTGCTGGTGGTGTGCGACCTGGTGTGCGCGGGGTGCGTCGCCGTGATGGCGGTCCCGGGCACCGGCATCGGGGTGCTGCTCGGGCTGCGCTGCGCGCTCGCCGTCGTCTCGCCGGTGTTCGCCGGCACTCGGATGGCGACCCTCTCCGACGTCCTCGGCGGCGGCGAGCTGTTCGTGCTCGGCCGCTCCCTGCTGCGGATCGTCGCGCAGAGCGCGCTGCTGGCCGGCTACGGCCTCGGCGGACTGCTCCTCGCCGTCCTCGCCCCGCGGCACGCCCTGCTGATCACCGTCGGCACCTTCCTCTCCTCGGCCGTCCTGCTCCGCCTCGGCACCCGGCACCGCCCCGCCCGCCTCCGTACCCGGGAGCGCGGCGGCACCCGGCAGCTGTTCGCCGACCGCCGCATCCGCCGCCTGCTGCTCCTCTTCTGGATCCCGGCGATGTTCGCCGTCGTCCCCGAGGCGCTCGCCGCCCCCTACGCCGACGCGCTCGGCGCCGGATCCCCCGGGCTCGGGCTGCTGATGTGCGCGCTGCCGGTCGGCACGGTCGCCGGGGAGCTGTATGCCGGCGCCCGGCTCGGCCCGGCCGCCCGGGAGCGGATCGCCCTCCCGCTGGTCTGCCTCACCCTGCTGCCGTACCTGGGCTATGCCCTGCACCCGTCCCTCGTCCTCTCGCTGCTGCTCCTGCTGGCGGCGGGCGCCGGGTCGGCGTACACGCTGGGTCTGGACCAGTGGTTCGTGCAGGCAGTGCCGGAGGAGCTGCGCGGCCGGGCCATGACGGTGCTCAGCGCCGGGCTGATGACCGTGCAGGGGGTCGGCATGACGCTGGCGGGGGTGGCCGCGGAGGCGGTGGGGGTACGGGCCGCGGTGGCGGGCGCCGGGGCGGTGGGGGCGGTGTGCTGCTGCGGCCTGGCGGCGGCCGCCCGGCGGACACCGCGGCCGGCGTCGTGACGGCTGCTCCGGAAGGCCTGCCTTCGGTGCTCGCGGCGGCGGCCCGGCGGGCCTGCCGTCGGCACCCCTCGCAAAGGTGACCGAAAGCCGAGACACGGCTGACCGCTATATGACCGGCCGGTAGGGTCGGTGGCGTGCCAAAGCCTCTCAGTCTTCCCTTCGACCCCATCGCCCGAGCCGACGACCTCTGGAAGCGGCGCTGGGGAAGCGTCCCGTCGATGGCCGCGATCACCTCGATCATGCGGGCCCAGCAGATCCTGCTGGCCGAGGTCGACGCGGTGGTCAAGCCGTACGGGCTGACGTTCGCGCGCTACGAGGCGCTGGTGCTGCTCACCTTCTCCAAGGCCGGCGAGCTGCCGATGTCGAAGATCGGCGAGCGGCTGATGGTGCACCCGACCTCGGTGACGAACACCGTCGACCGGCTGGTGAAGTCCGGCCTGGTCGACAAGCGGCCCAACCCCAACGACGGGCGCGGCACGCTCGCCACGATCACCGAGAAGGGCCGCGAGGTCGTCGAGTCGGCCACCCGCGACCTGATGGCGATGGACTTCGGGCTCGGGGTGTACGACGCCGAGGAGTGCGGGGAGATCTTCGCGATGCTGCGGCCGCTGCGGATCGCCGCGAGCGACTTCGACGAGGACTGAATCCGCCGTCCGCCGAGCGGTGACCCGCGGCAAGATCTCCCGGAACGGGTGGTTACGCTCGTCCCCATGAAAAAGAGCGTGCTGACCCGCTACCGCGTCCTGGCCTACGTCACCGGTGTGCTGCTGGTGCTGCTGTGCCTGAGCATGATCGCCAAGTACGGGATGGACATCGACGGTGCGGCCGACGTCACACGGGTCGTCGCCATCGCGCACGGCTGGCTCTACGTCGTCTACCTGGTCTTCGCCTTCGACCTGGGCTCCAAGGCGAAGTGGCCGGTCGGCAAGCAGCTGTGGGTGCTGCTGGCGGGGACCATCCCGACCGCCGCGTTCTTCGTGGAGCGCAAGGTCACCCGCGAGCTGGACGCCAAGGTCACCGACGGGACTCCGGTGGCCGCGAAGGTCCAGGCCTAGGCCGCAGGCCCTCGGGTCGTATACCGCCGCGCGGACACCCGTGCGGCGGTTCTCCATCGACATTTACTTGGACGTCCTAGTAAATTCGAGGGTATGGACGCTGACGCCATCGAGGAGGGCCGCCGACGCTGGCAGGCCCGTTACGACGCGGCCCGCAAGCGGGACGCCGACTTCACCACGCTCTCCGGGGACCCCGTGGAGCCGGTGTACGGGCCCCGGCCAGGGGACACGTACGAGGGATTCGCGCGGATCGGCTGGCCGGGGGAGTACCCCTTCACGCGCGGGCTGTATCCGACCGGCTACCGCGGGCGGACCTGGACCATCCGCCAGTTCGCCGGGTTCGGCAACGCCGAGCAGACCAACGAGCGCTACAAGATGATCCTCGCCAACGGCGGCGGCGGTCTCTCCGTGGCCTTCGACATGCCGACCCTCATGGGGCGCGACTCGGACGACGCGCGCTCGCTGGGCGAGGTCGGGCACTGCGGGGTGGCCATCGACTCCGCCGCCGACATGGAGGTCCTGTTCAAGGACATCCCGCTGGGCGACGTCACGACGTCCATGACGATCAGCGGGCCCGCCGTGCCCGTCTTCTGCATGTACCTCGTCGCCGCCGAACGGCAGGGCGTCGATCCGGCGGTCCTCAACGGCACGCTCCAGACCGACATCTTCAAGGAGTACATCGCCCAGAAGGAGTGGCTGTTCCAGCCCGAGCCCCATCTGCGGCTGATCGGCGACCTGATGGAGTACTGCGCGGCCGGCATCCCCGCGTACAAGCCGCTGTCCGTGTCCGGCTACCACATCCGCGAGGCGGGTGCGACGGCCGCGCAGGAGCTGGCCTACACGCTCGCGGACGGCTTCGGGTACGTGGAGCTGGGGCTGAGCCGCGGGCTCGACGTGGACGTCTTCGCGCCCGGCCTCTCCTTCTTCTTCGACGCGCACGTCGATTTCTTCGAGGAGATCGCCAAGTTCCGTGCCGCGCGCCGGATCTGGGCGCGGTGGATGCGGGACGTGTACGGGTCCCGGTCGGACAAGTCCCAGTGGCTGCGCTTCCACACGCAGACCGCCGGGGTCTCGCTGACCGCCCAGCAGCCGTACAACAACGTGGTGCGTACGGCCGTGGAGGCGCTGGCGGCCGTGCTCGGCGGGACCAACTCGCTGCACACCAACGCCCTCGACGAGACCCTCGCGCTGCCGAGCGAGCAGGCCGCCGAGATCGCGCTGCGCACCCAGCAGGTGCTCATGGAGGAGACCGGGGTCGCCAACGTGGCGGACCCGCTGGGCGGTTCCTGGTACGTCGAGCAGCTCACCGACCGGATCGAGGCCGACGCCGAGAAGATCTTCGACCAGATCAAGGAGCGGGGGCTGCGGGCCCATCCGGACGGGCGGCACCCGATCGGGCCGGTCACCTCCGGGATCCTGCGGGGCATCGAGGACGGCTGGTTCACCGGCGAGATCGCCGAGTCGGCCTTCCAGTACCAGCGGTCGCTGGAGAAGGGCGACAAGCGGGTCGTCGGCGTCAACGTGCACACCGGTTCCGTCACCGGGGACCTGGAGATCCTGCGGGTCTCGCACGAGGTGGAGCGGGAGCAGGTGCGGGTGCTGGGCGCACGGCGGGCGGCGCGGGACGAGGCGGCGGTGCGTGCGGCGCTGGACGCGATGCTGGCCGCTGCCCGGTCCGGTGCCAACATGATCGAGCCCATGCTCGACGCCGTACGGGCCGAAGCGACCCTGGGTGAGATCTGCGGGGTGCTGCGGGACGAGTGGGGCGTGTACACGGAGCCGGCGGGGTTCTAGCCGCGTACCAGGGGGCTCCGCCCCCTGGACCCCCGAGACCTGTGCCCACCCACCACCCGACTCGGCCGGCCGAGAAGTGGCCGCCCGGGTCGGCTCGGTGGGTCGGGAGGCGGCTGCCCCGGTGCGCTCGGCGTGGCTGAGCAGACGGCACATCGCGCCACTTCCGGCGGAGCGCTCAGGGAAGCTCGGGCGGCTGGGTGGTGAGGCCCAGCAACAGGACGCGGGTGAAGTCGCGGACCCACGCCTCGTCGGCCGGCTTGCCGCTCATCAGGGTGCGGTGGACCACCGCACCCGCCACCATGTCGAAGATCAGGTCCACCGTGCGGGCGGCCTCCTCCGGGTCCGGCTCGGACGGGAGTTCGCCCCGGCACTGGGCGCGGGCCCGGCCCTCCAGGACCAGCCGCTTCTGGCGGTCCACGATGGAGGCGCGGATACGTTCCCGCAGCGCGTCGTCCCGGGTCGACTCGGCGACCGCCGCCATCAGGCCGCTGCGGGCCTCCGGACGGTCCAGGATCGCCGCGAACTGGAGCACCACGCCCTCGATGTCGTTCGCCAGGCTGCCGCGGTCGGGGAGCTCCAGTTCGTCGAAGAGTTCCGCCACCGCGTCGACGACGAGCTCGTTCTTGCCCGCCCAGCGGCGGTAGAGAGTCGTTTTTGCAACCCCGGCCCGCGTGGCCACGTCTCCCAGGGTGAGCTTGGACCAGCCCAGGTCGACCAGCGCCTGCCGCGTCGCCTCCAGGATCGCCGCGTCCGCGGCGGCGCTGCGCGGGCGGCCGGTGCGTCCGGCGGGGGTGCGGCTCTGCATTCCACGACCATAACCGGCGGTTCATGTGATGCCGTGAGGGAGATCACCGGAATGTGGTGTCGCGCGGGTCCCCGATGGCATTACGCTACGGGTCGTAGCGAAAGCTCGTGGGTGACCGCGCGGGCGACGACCATGGCGTGGGGTGGGGACCCGGCGCCGCTTGATGAACACACGTTCGGCCAGCTTCCACAACGCTTTTCACTTGCGCGCGGGAACGGGGGAGGATAGACGCATGCAGCCACGGAACATGTCCATGAGCGGCGTCGTCGACCTCGCCGCGGTCAAGGCGGCCCAGGAGGCCAAGACCAAGGCCGAGCAGGCGCGCGCCGAAGCGGCCCGGCAGGGTGGGGCCGGTGCCGTCTCCCCGGCCGATCTGGTCATCGATGTCGACGAAGCCGGATTCGAACTCGATGTCCTCCAGCGATCCGCCGAAGTCCCTGTCGTCATCGACTTCTGGGCCGAGTGGTGTCAGCCCTGCAAGCAGCTGAGCCCGGTCCTGGAGCGCCTCGCGGTCGAGTACAACGGCCGCTTCCTGCTGGCCAAGATCGATGTCGACGCCAACCAGATGCTGATGCAGCAGTTCGGGGTCCAGGGGATCCCGGCGGTGTTCGCCGTCGTCGCCGGTCAGGCGCTGCCGCTCTTCCAGGGTGCGGCCGGTGAGCAGCAGATCCGCGAGACGCTGGACCAGCTGGTGCAGGTCGCCGAGCAGCGGTTCGGGCTGACCGGGCTCGTCGTCGACCCCGACGCGGAGCCGGGTGTCCAGCCGGAGCCCACGGTGGCGGCGGGGCCGTACGACGCGCTCCTCGAAGCCGCCGTCCGGGCGCTGGACGCGGGGGACTTCGGCGGTGCGGTCCAGGCGTACAAGAACGTGCTGACCGACGACCCGGGCAACAGCGAGGCCAAGCTGGGGCTCGCGCAGGCCGAGTTGCTCCAGCGGGTGCAGGGGATGGACCCGCAGGCGGTGCGCAGGGACGCGGCCGAGAGGCCGGCCGACGCCGAGGCGCAGATCGCGGCCGCCGATCTGGATCTGGTGGGCGGGCACGTCGAGGACGCCTTCGGGCGGCTGATCGAGACCGTGCAGCGGACGGCCGGGGACGACCGGGATGCCGTACGGCGGCGGCTTCTTGAGCTTTTCGAGGTCGTGGGCACCGACGACCCGCGGGTCGTCGGTGCGCGCCGGGCGCTGGCCCGGGCGCTGTTCTGAAGCACGGTCCGCATCACGGTCTGAACACGGTTCTGACCAGTCGCTAAACGTCACGTCCTGTGATGCCGGAGTGAAAGATTTGCCGACGCGGGGTCACAGCGGCCGCTCTTTACCAAATCTTGGTAATCGCGGCCGCTGTTACTCGGAGTAAATCAGGGCTGTTGATCTGTCTGATTCTGTCCACTGATCAACTGTTTTGCTCTGCCCCTGACTGCCACCCAGAGTGGCCCTTCGAGACCGGTGGGTCGTCCTTCGGTTATCCGGCCGTTACTACCCAGTAACGAAGCCCCTTGTGCGGGCGGCGAGAATGCACCACGATCGGCGACGCTCGGTCCATTCCCGTACCCCGACAGCCGGTCGGGCCGCGGGCTCATCTGGGTCCCCACCGAGCAGAGTCGGCGGCAGTGACGCCGGCTCTTGGGCAGGGGGGTCTTCGCCCTGTGGTGAAGCCTGTCCAGCAAGGTTGTGCGTGATGCGTGTCAGGCGCGACCAGTGGTTGTCGCTCGGGGGTGATCGCCGGTGATCGAGGTGCGGTTCGTGCCTCCGAGTGCGGGCGCTCCCCTTCCGAGGACGTAGCACTTCTCCCATCCCTGCCCGGCCGAGCCGCCGTTGGGGGCGATTCCGGGCCAGGAGATGTACGTCCGAGAAGGAGGAAATATGGAGTCCCAGGTGCGTGGCGGGACCAGATGGAAGCGGTTCGCTGTGGTCATGGTGCCCAGCGTTGCCGCCACGGCGTGTATAGGTGTCGCCCTCGCGCAGGGTGCTCTCGCCGCGTCGTTCAGCGTGTCGGGCCAGCAGTTCAAGGTCACGGCCGACTCGCTGGAAGGCGACGGCTTCGTTCAGTACGGCGCTGTCGACTCGGGTGTCACCCTCGCCGGTGACAAGACGATTCATCCGGTGGCGGTCTCGGCGTTCAACACCGCGACCATCACCAACCTGTGCCAGTCCGTGGTCACGCCGAACGTCCCGATCTTCGGGAACGTCAGCCTGATCCTGCATGCGGGCACTGACGCGAAGAAGCCGGTCGAGGCCAGCAAGCTGTACATCGACCTCGACGACCTCAGCGCCGACGCGACGTTCACCAACATCAACATCGGTGTCGCCGCGGGCAGCTCGACCAAGGGTCCGGGCATCAAGTCCGACGAGGCCAAGGCCGGTCTGACGAACCCGAACGGGTTCGCGCAGGAGGCCGACCACGCCTCGCTGACCGGTGTGAAGCAGACGGCGTGGGCCACCACCGCCGGAACCTTCAAGCTGAGCAATCTGCACATGTCGATCTCGACGAAGGGAGCGGAGTGCTACTAAGCACTCCGTGACGGGCGGGGGCGCCGACGGCACCCCCGCCCTCCACCTTCTTCCCACGGTCTACACACGCGGTACAAGGAACCATCACCGCATCACACAGCATCACCACCACAGCAACGCCGCACCAGGGAGCTGTTTTCCATGAGCGCCGAGACTCCTGCCGCACCCGGCCAGTTCACCCGCCGGAGGCTGCAGTTCCGCTCCTGGCGGGGCACCCGGCCGTTCTGGGCCGGTCTGTACATCCTGCTCGCCGGTTTCCCGATCATGTACTTCCCGTACGCACATCTCCAGATCGGCAACCTCACGGTGGCGATGGCGACCACCGCGGGTGCCGGATCCCTGATCATCGGTGTGCTGCTCGTCGTCCTGGGCGTCAGCCTCTGGTTCCAGAAGCACATCCGCACGTTCGCGGGTATCGCCGCGATCCTGCTGGCGCTGGTGTCCCTCCCCGTGTCCAACTTCGGTGGCTTCGTCATGGGCTTCCTGCTCGCCCTCATCGGCGGTGCGATGGCCGTGGCCTGGTCCCCGGGTGCGCCCCCGAAGCCGCAGCCGGAGGGCGAGATCCCGCCGGCCGGGGACGACGCCCCGGAAGAGGCCGCCTACTACACGGGTCCGGACGGCGTGGGCGAGTCGAACGACCTGTCAGGAACGAGCCCGGTGAACGGGGCGAACGGGAGGCACAGTGCCGGCTGACGAGGTGACCCACGGGACTGATGTGGACGAGTCCCGTGTGAGAACCGGGCCCCGCCATGCGGCACCCAGAAAGCCGCTGTTCACCAGGTTCCACATGCCGGCGGGCAAGGCGATAGCGTCCGTGGCGATGCCGACGGCCGTGCTCATGGGCTTCGGGTTCACGTCGTCGCTCGCGATCGCCGACACCAACAACACGGCGTCCTCGTCGTCGAAGAGCCTCGCCGAGGACTACAAGGACTGCGTCGCGGCCCTGGACTCGGCCTCGCCCTCCGCCTCGGCGAGCGCGAGCGACGGCGCCACGGACTCGGCAACGCCGTCCGCCACGGCGTCGGACGACGCCAAGGACTCGACGTCGTCGTCGGGCAAGTCGTCCTCGTCGGATTCAGGTTCCGACGGCACGGCCACGCCGACGCCGTCCGCGTCCAAGTCGTCCTCGTCCTCGGGCGATTCGGGTTCCTCGGGGTCCTCCGGTTCGTCGGACTCCGGCAGCACGGCCACCCCGTCGCCGTCCGCCTCCGCGAGCAGCAGCGGCGGTGGCCTGCTGGGCTCGATCGGCGACGCGATCGGCAGCATCCTCAGCGGCGGCAGCACGACGAGCTCGTCCTCGTCGGACTCCACCGCGAGCGCCACTCCCTCGCCGTCGGCGTCCGCGTCCTCGGACTCCTCCTCGTCGTCCGCGGAGAAGTCGGACTCGTCCTCCTCGTCGAGCGACGACAGCGGCTCCGATGCCGTGTCCAAGACCGTCAAGAAGGTCACGGACACCGTGAAGGACACCACCGACACGGCTACCAAGGCGGCGGACGACGCCACCAAGGCCGCCGCGGACGCCACCTCCAGCGCCTCGCCCAGCGCCTCCGCGAGCTCCGGCACGTCGGCCGACGACTGCAAGGCCGCCACCGACGACGTGAGCGGTGTCGACAACAAGGTCGCGGTGGCGGACGACCCCTGGTACCTGAGCGCCAGCTCGCTGACGCTGAAGAGCGCCGACTACCAGGGCATCGTCACGGTGAAGACGGCCAGTGGCAAGACGAAGAAGGTGCTGAAGTACGTCATCTCGGGTGGCACCGACATCGGCGACCTGCACCAGACGGTCAAGGACACGACCATCAACAAGACCTACCACGTGCAGGCCGCGGCCGGTTCCACGTCCACGATCCGCGACGGCGCCACGACGATGTACACGGAGTCCATCTCCGGCAACCTCTTCGGCCTGATCCCGATCACGTTCACCCCGGACAACCCGCCGCCGCTGAACATCCCGCTGATCTACTTCACCAACGTGAAGGTCGTCCAGGCGGCCCAGTTCGGCGGCACCCTGCACGTGCCCGGGATGCACGTCTACACCACCGACGGAACAAGCTGAGCGTCACCACAGACCCGTTCGGGAGCCGCAAGAAGACTGTGCCCCGCCGAGTGTCAACTCGGCGGGGCACAGTCCTGTTCGGCCTCCTCCCGGTGCGAGGTCGATTCAAAAGGGAAAGTAAAGTGCCGTTATTCCTTTCTCGAAATCCCCTGCTCTGGCAGGATGATCGCGTCCCCAGACCGCGGCCGCCACCGCGCGCAAGGAAGCCACCGCGGCGGTGGCCGAGGCCGCGAAGACGGCCGACGAAGCGATCAGCCTGGGCACTCCCTACCAGGAGAGCGACGCCTCGGCGGCGTACGCGGTGCTGATCGGGCAGACCGCGAAGACGCTCGCCGAGCAGCAGGCGTCGGCGGCGACGGCCAAGTCGGACGAGGCGAAGAAGGCGGCGGCACAGGCCAAGGCGCTCGCGGACAAGGCCGCCGGGGACGCGAAGACCGCGCTCCAGGCGGCTGCTGACGCCGCGGACTACGCGGTGCAGGCGGTGAACTCCGCAGCGGCGGCCAACGCGTCGGCGACCGCTGCGGCAGCCGACGCGGCAGCCGCAAAGAAGGCGGACGCGAACGCGCGGAAGTACGACGAGCAGGCCGGCACCGACGCCTTCTACGCCAACTTCGCCGCGAACGAGGCCGAATCGGCGGCCGCCCAGGCCGACCGCGACGCCACGGAGGCGGAGAAGGACGCCGCCGGCGCCCGTTCCGCCGCCGACAGCGCCGAACAGGACGCGGCTGCGGCCGACCGGACGGCCACCAAGGCGGAGAGCGACGCCACCGCAGCGCAGGGCGCGGCGGACAAGGCCGACACGTACGCCGACCAGGCGGACAAGGCGGCCACACGAGCGGAGGCCGAGGAACGGGAGCGGGCCAGGCAGGAACGAGCGGAGGTCGTCGACTCCGGCGGTTCGACCGCTGAGTACGTCCTGACCGGGGGCGACCGGCCCCCCACGCACCTGAGGGCGCCCCCTGTCACAGGAGGCGCCCTCAGTGTCGTGCAAGGCCCGCTACGGGGGCGTCACTTGTTGATGCCGCCGATGTGGTGGACGCGGAGCATGTTGGTGGTGCCGGAGACGCCGGGGGGCGAGCCGGCCGTGATGATGACGGTGTCGCCCGGGTTGAAGCGGTTGATCTTGGCGAGCTCCTGGTCGACCATGTCGACCATCTCGTCCGTGGTGTTCACGAACGGCACCACGTGCGACTCCACGCCCCAGCTGAGGGTGAGCTGGTTGCGGGTGTTCTCGTCGGTGGTGAAGGCGATGATCGGCTGCTGCGCGCGGTAGCGGGAGAGGCGACGGGCCGTGTCACCGGACTGGGTGAAGGCCACCAGGCCCCGGCCGCCGAGGAAGTCGGCGATCTCGCAGGCGGCACGGGCGACCGAACCACCCTGCGTGCGCGGCTTCTTGCCGGGGACGAGCGGCTGCAGGCCCTTGCTCAGCAGCTCCTGCTCGGCCGCCGAGACGATCTTCGACATCGTCTTGACGGTCTCCACCGGGTACGCGCCCACGCTGGACTCGGCGGAGAGCATGACCGCGTCGGCGCCGTCCAGGATCGCGTTGGCCACGTCGGAGGCCTCGGCGCGGGTCGGACGGGAGTTGGTGATCATCGACTCCATCATCTGGGTCGCCACGATCACCGGCTTGGCGTTGCGCCGGCACAGCTCGATGAGCCGCTTCTGGACCATGGGGACCTTCTCGAGCGGGTACTCGACGGCCAGGTCACCGCGGGCGACCATCACACCGTCGAACGCCATCACGACGTCCTCCATGTTCTCCACCGCCTGCGGCTTCTCCACCTTGGCGATGACGGGAACCCGGCGGCCCTCCTCGTCCATGACCCGGTGGACGTCGTTGACGTCCTTGGCGTCCCGGACGAAGGACAGGGCGACCAGGTCGCAGCCCATGCGCAGCGCGAACCGGAGGTCCTCGATGTCCTTCTCGCTCAGCGCGGGCACGTTGACGGCCGTGCCGGGCAGGTTGATGCCCTTGTGGTCGGAGACGACACCGCCCTCGATGACGATCGTCTTCACCCGCGCGCCCTCGACGTCCAGGACCTTCAGCTCGACGTTGCCGTCGTTGATGAGGATCTGGTCGCCGCGCGAGACGTCGCCCGGCAGGCCCTTGTAGGTCGTACCGCAGATGGTCTTGTCGCCCGGGACGTCCTCGGTCGTGATGACGAACTCGTCACCGCGCTCGAGCTCCACCGGTCCCTCGGCGAAGGTCTCCAGACGGATCTTCGGGCCCTGGAGGTCGGCCAGGACGCCGATGGCGCGGCCGGTCTCCTTGGCGGCGGCCCGGACGCGGTCGTACCGCCCCTGGTGCTCGGCGTGCGAGCCGTGGCTGAAGTTGAACCGGGCCACGTTCATGCCGGCCTCGATCATGGCGACGAGCATTTCGTGGGTGTCGACCGCGGGGCCGAGAGTACAGACGATTTTCGAACGGCGCATGGGGCGATCCTATCGGTTTGTTTCGCTACGGAATATTCCGTCTGGTGGAAGATACAAATGGGCGCTAATGTGCTCAGCTGTTATTTCCGACGGGTGCCGATCCGGTGCCGACGAGCGCGTACGTCTGGGTCGCGATCTCCAGTTCCTCGTCCGTCGGCACCACCGCGACGGCGACACGCGCGCCGGCGGGGGATATCAGCCGCGGCTCGTCCGCCCGTACGGCGTTCAGCTCCGGGTCGACCGCGAGCCCCAGCCCCTCCAGACCCGCCACGGCCGCCTCCCGCACCGGGGCCGCGTTCTCGCCGACGCCCGCGGTGAAGGCCACCGCGTCGACCCGGCCGAGGACGGCGCAGTACGCGCCGATGTACTTCTTCAGGCGGTGAATGTAGATGTCGAAGGCGAGCCGTGCCGTCTCGTCGCCCTCGTCGATCCGGCGCCTGATCTCCCGCATGTCGTTGTCACCGCACAGACCGAACAAACCACTCCTCTTGTTGAGAAGAGTGTCGATCTCGTCCATGGACATTCCGCCAACTCGGGCCAAATGGAAAATGACGGCCGGATCCAGATCACCGGAACGGGTTCCCATCACCAGCCCCTCCAAAGGCGTCAGGCCCATGGAGGTGTCCACGCACCGGCCCGCGCGCACCGCCGACGCGGACGCCCCGTTGCCGAGATGCAGCACGATGACGTTCACCTCTTCCGGTGTCTTTCCCAGCAGCCTCGCGGTCGCCCGGGACACGTACGCGTGCGAGGTGCCGTGGAAGCCGTAGCGGCGGATCCGGTACCTGTCGGCGATCCTCGGGTCGATCGCGTAACGCGCCGCGGACTCCGGCATGGTCGTGTGGAACGCCGTGTCGAAGACGGCGACCTGCGGCAGGTCCGGGCGCAGCGCCCGCGCGGTGCGGATCCCGGTCAGGTTGGCCGGGTTGTGCAGCGGGGCGACCGGGATCAGCCGCTCGATCTCGGCGAGCACCGCGTCGTCGATCACCGTCGGCTCGGTGAAGAACAGCCCGCCGTGCACCACCCGGTGCCCGATCGCGGCCAGTTCCGGCGACTCCAGCCCGAGGCCGTCCCTGGCCAGCTCCTCCGCGACGGCCTTCAGGGCGGCCTCGTGGTCGGCGATCGGCGCGACGGCCTCGCGGGTGTCACCGGTGCCGAGGCAGGTGTGCTTCAGCCGGGAGGTCTGCTCGCCGATCCGCTCGACGAGCCCGACCGCCAGCCGGCTGCTGTCCCGCATGTCGAGCAGCTGGTACTTCACCGACGAGGAGCCGGAGTTGAGGACGAGGACACGGGTCGGACGGTGGCTCACTGGGCGGTTGCCTTCTCGCTCGGGGACTGAGCCGGGCTCTGGGCCGGGGGCCGGGCCGGGCTCTGGGCAGGATCCTCGGCCGGGTTCTGGGCCTGGATCGCCGTGATGGCCACGGTGTTGACGATGTCCTGGACGAGGGCGCCCCGGGACAGGTCGTTCACGGGCTTGCGCAGCCCCTGCAGCACCGGCCCGACCGCGATCGCGCCGGCCGACCGCTGCACGGCCTTGTAGGTGTTGTTGCCGGTGTTGAGGTCCGGGAAGATCAGCACGCTGGCCTGCCCGGCGACCTCGGAGCCCGGCAGCTTGGTGGCGGCCACGGACGGCTCCACCGCCGCGTCGTACTGGATCGGCCCCTCGATCTTCAGGTCGGGCCGCCGGGAGCGCGCCAGCTCGGTCGCCGCCCGCACCTTGTCCACGTCCGCCCCCGAACCCGACGTGCCCGTGGAGTACGACAGCATCGCGATCCGCGGCTCCACCCCGAACTGGGCGGCCGTCCCCGCCGACTGGACGGCGATGTCGGCGAGCTGCTCGGCGTCCGGGTCCGGGTTCACCGCGCAGTCGCCGTAGACCAGCACCTTGTCGGCGAGGCACATGAAGAAGACGGACGAGACGATCGACGACCCCGGCTTGGTCTTGATGATCTCGAAGGCGGGGCGGATGGTCGCCGCCGTGGAGTGCACGGACCCGGAGACCATGCCGTCCGCGAGGCCCTTCTGCACCATCAGGGTGCCGAAGTAGTTGACGTCGGCGACCACGTCGTACGCCAGCTCCACCGTCACCCCCTTGTGGGCGCGCAGCAGGGCGTACTGCTCGGCGAAGGCGTCGCGCCATTCGGAGGTGGCCGGGTCGATCAGCTGGGCGTCGCCGAGGTCGATGCCGAGGTCGGCGGCCTTCTTGCGGATCTGGTCGACGGGCCCGAGCAGTGATATGTCACATACCCCCCGGCGCAGCAGCACCTCCGCCGCATGCAGCACCCGCGCCTCGGTGCCCTCCGGCAGCACCACCCGGCGCCGGTCGGAACGCGCCTGTTCAAGGAGCTTGTGTTCGAACATCATCGGGGTGAGCCGGTCGTTGCTCGGCGCCGAGACCCGCTTGTTGAGGCCGGCGGTGTCGACGTACCGCTCGAACAGGCCGAGCGCGGTCTCCGCCTTGCGCGGGGTGGCCGCGTTCAGCTTGCCCTCCAGGGAGAACAGCTGCGCGGCCGTCGGGAAGCTGTTGCCGGGTACGGACAGCACCGGGGTGCCGGGGGCCAGCCGGGCGGCGAGGGTGAGGATCTCGTCGGTGGGCCGCTCGTTCAGGGTGAGCAGCACACCGGCTATCGGCGGGGTGCCGGCGCTGTGCGCGGCCAGCGAGCCGACCACCAGGTCCGCGCGGTCGCCCGGGGTCACGACCAGGCAGCCCGGGGTCAGGGCGGGCAGGAAGTTCGGCAGCATCGCGCCGCCGAAGACGAAGTCCAGCGCGTCCCGGGCGAGCCCCGAGTCGTCGCCGAGCAGCACCTTCGCGTCCAGCACGTGCGCGATCTGGGCGACCGTCGGGGCGGCCAGCGCGGGCTCGTCCGGCAGCACGTACACCGGCACCGGCAGCCGCCCGTCGATCCGCCCGGCTATCTCGTCCCGGTCCTCGCGGGCGACCCGGTTGGCGATCATCGCCAGCACGTCACAGCCGAGACCGTCGTACGCCCGGAACGCGTTCCGGGTCTCCGCCAGCACCGATTCCGCGCTCTGGTCGCGGCCGCCGACCACCGGGATCACCGAGGCGCCGAACTCGTTGGCGAGCCGGGCGTTGAGGGACAGCTCGTCCGGGAACTGGGTGTCGGCGTAGTCGGTGCCGAGGACGAGGACGACGTCGTAGTCGCGGGCGACCAGGTGGAAGCGTTCGACGAGGGTGGAGACCAGTTCGTCGGCGCCCCGCTCGGCCTGGAGGGCGGAGGCCTCGTGGTAGTCCATGCCGTAGCCGGTCGCCGGGTCCTGGGAGAGGCGGTACCGCGCACGCAGCAGATCGAACAGGCGATCGGGACTGTCATGGACGAGGGGGCGGAAGACACCGACCCGGTCGACCTGCCGGGTCAGCAGCTCCATCACGCCCAGCTCGACCACCTGGCGGCCGTCGCCGCGGTCGATCCCGGTCACGTACACGCTGCGCGTCACGTGTGCACTCCGTTCCGTCCTCGCCCTGTCACAAAAGGCCGCGTACAAAAATCGCCCACCGGGGTGAGCGGAACCCTCTTGACAATACCCCTGGGCATGGCTATGGCGCCCGTCGCGGAATCGTCGGTGCCCGGTCCGACATGAAACAATCGGATCGGCTCACCGGTCACGACAGCGAGCAGGAGACACACCACCATGCGCATCGGAGTTCTCACCGCAGGCGGCGACTGCCCCGGCCTGAACGCCGTCATCCGATCGGTGGTGCATCGGGCTGTCGCACAGTACGAGGATGAGGTCATCGGTTTCGAGGACGGCTTCCGGGGGCTGCTCGAAGGCCACTACACCCCCCTCGACCTGGAGGCCGTCAGCGGCATCCTGGCCCGCGGCGGCACCATCCTCGGCTCGTCGCGACTGGAGCGGGACCGGCTGCGCGAGGCCTGCGAGCGGGCCACCGACATGGTCGAGGAGTTCGGCATCGACGCGCTGATCCCGATCGGCGGCGAGGGTACGCTGACCGCGGCCCGCATGCTGTCCGACGCGGGCCTGCCGGTCGTCGGTGTCCCGAAGACCATCGACAACGACATCTCGTCGACCGACCGTACCTTCGGCTTCGACACGGCGGTCGGGGTCGCCACGGAGGCGATGGACCGCCTCAAGACCACCGCCGAGTCCCACCAGCGGGTGATGGTCGTCGAGGTGATGGGCCGGCACGCCGGCTGGATCGCCCTGGAGTCCGGCATGGCCGCCGGTGCCCACGGCATCTGCCTCCCCGAGCGGCCCTTCGACCCCGCCGACCTGGTCAAGATGGTCGAGGAGCGGTTCTCCCGCGGCAAGAAGTTCGCCGTGGTGTGCGTCGCGGAGGGCGCGCATCCCGCCGAGGGCACGATGGACTACGTCAAGGGCGAGATCGACCGGTACGGCCACGAGCGCTTCCAGGGCATCGGCACGGCCCTCGCGTACGAGCTGGAGCGGCGGCTCGGCAAGGAGGCCAAGCCGGTCATTCTCGGGCACGTCCAGCGGGGCGGCACGCCGACGGCCTACGACCGCGTCCTGGCGACGCGGTTCGGGTGGCATGCGGTGGAGGCGGCGCACCGGGGCGACTTCGGGAAGATGACGGCGCTGCGGGGGACGGACATCGAGATGGTGCCGCTCGCGGAGGCGGTGACCGAGCTGAAGACGGTGCCGAAGGATCGGATGGACGAGGCGGAGTCGGTGTTTTAAGGGGCGGTTCGGTTGTGGGCGGGCTGCGGGCCGGTGGGGGTTGAGCGCGCCTACGCGGCGGAGCCGCATATCGAACACAGCCCCGCGCCCCTTGCGGGGCGCTTGTCCTTACGGGGTCGAGTTCTCCACCCTGTTCCAGAACTGGGTGACGACCCCCGCCAGGAAGTCCTTTCCCCTGTCCTCCGCTGAATCGGTTGTCGGGATGTTGCCCCAGGCCAGGGTTGCCGTCATCTGGACCTGGTAGCTCTCGTGCAGGTCGCGCAGGGTGTGCTCGATCAGGTGTTTGTCCAGGGGGACGACCCTGCCCACCTGACGGACGTAGGCCTGCCACCGCGTGGTGACCGCGCTCCGCAGCAGCTCCGCCAGTTTCTCCTCCTTGCCGGTGACGGTGATGAAGTCGGGCAGGGAGAGCCGGAGGACCTCGGCCAGGGCGGCGGACTGCCGTTCCGTGCCCTGCCAGTCCTCGTCCTCCTCCATCGCGAGGTAGCCGAGAAGGTCGAGGCCGACCGCCAGTGCCACGTCCTCCGGGGCCAGCCCGCGGGCGATGCGGTGTTCGCGCAGGGTCCGCGGCCGGCCGATCAGTTCGCCCGGGGAGCACCACAACACGCCTGCGAGAGCCGTGAGTTCGGGGCTGGTCGGGGTCAGCGCCCCGCGCTCCCAGGCCAGGACGAGATCGGGCGTGGCGTACGGCAGCCCGTACGAGGCCCGCAGGTCGTGGGCCACATGTTCCGGCCCCATCCCGAGAGCGGCACGGAGCCTGCGGGCGGTCGGGGCGTTGAAGGGAGGACCTGGCTGGTTCGGAAGAGCTGGGGGTCGGCGCACAGCCGACAAGGTAGGGGCGTTCAGGGCAACTGACTACGGTCCGTTCGGCCAGGAACACGGATTGTGCGAAGGTACGGTTTCGTAGGTACGCATGACCTGTTCATCCCTTGACGGCGCCGCCCAGCGCGAACCCGCCTCCCAGCCTGCGCGCGACCAGGACGTACAGCAGGATCACCGGCGTCGAGTAGAGGACGGAGAAGGCGGCGAGCTGGCCGTAGGCGACGGTGCCGCGGTTGCCGAAGAAGTCGTTGATGCTGACCGAGGCGGGCATCTGGTCCGGCGAGAGCAGCAGCATGAACGGGACGAAGAAGTTGCCCCACATCATCACGAAGGCGAAGACGGTGACGACGGCGAGACCGGGTCCCATGAGCGGAAGCACGATCCGCACCAGCGACTGGGCGGAGTTGGCGCCGTCCGTCCACGCGGCCTCCTCCAGTTCCTTCGGTACGCCGTCCATGAAGTTCTTCATCAGCCAGATGGCGAAGGGGAGTTGGGAGGCGGCGAAGAACAGGATCGTGCCCTGCATGGTGTCGATGAGGTTGATCTGCACGAACAGCGCGTACACCGGCACCATGATCGCGGTGATGGGCAGGCTCGTCGCGAAGAGGATGGAGAGCAGGAACGGCCGGTTGAGCCGGGAGCGGTAGCGGGACAGCGGGTAGGCGGCCAGGGCGGCGCAGGCGACGGTCAGCGCGGTGCCGCCCCCGCACAGGATCAGGCTGTTGAGCAGCGGGGTGAAGGTGATGTCGGGGGTCAGGATCGCGTCGAAGTTGCCGAAGGTGAGCCCGTCCGGGATCTTCACGCGGAGATCGGCGTGCGGGTCGAAGGCGGAGAGCAGCACCCAGGCGAGCGGCAGCACGAACGCGGCGGCCACGACGAGCAGGCCGAGGTCGGCGGCGAGGCGGCGGGAACGTCGGTTGCGGGACATCGTCGGCTCACACCTCCGTGCGCAGCAGGCGCATGTAGACGACGGAGAAGAGCGAGCCGACCAGGAGCAGCAGAAGGGCGACGGCGGTGCCGTACCCGATCATGCTGTTCTGGAAGGCCTGTTCGTACATGAAGAGGGGCAGGGTCTGGCTCCTGTTGCCTGGTCCGCCCCGGGTCATCACCCAGATCAGCCCGAAGACGGAGAGCGTCGAGAGGGTGTTGAGCATGAGGTTCGTCGCGATGGAACGGCGGATCATCGGCAGCGTGATGTGCCACATCCGCCGCCAGCCGTCGGCGCCGTCGACCTCCGCCGACTCCTCGATCTCGACCGGTATCTCGTCGAAGGCGGCTGAGTAGACGAGCATCGAGAAGGCGGTGCCCCGCCAGATGTTGGCGAACGACACCGCCAGGATCGGCAGGGTGTACAGCCAGTTCTCTCTCGGCAGGTGCAGGAAGCCGAGGATGGCGTCGAGGGTGCCCTCCCGCCGGAAGAACGCGTACAGCAGGAAGCCGGCGACCACCTCCGGCAGCACCCATGCCGTGATGACGATCGCGCCGGTGACCGTCCGGACGGGCTTGGACGCCCGCCGCATGAGCGCGGCGAGCGCCAGCCCCAGCGTGTTCTGCCCGACGAGCGCGGACAGCACGGTGAAGACGAGGGTGAGCCATACGGCGTTCAGGAACTCGTCGTCCTTGAACGCCGTACGGAAGTTGGCGAAACCGACGAAGGAGGCGTGCGCCTGGCCGGTGAGCTGGAGGTCGGTGAAGGCGATGTAGACGCAGTAACCGATGGGCCCGGCGAGGAAGAGCAGCAGGACGATCAGAGCGGGAGTGAGGGGGAGGACCCGGAACAGTCTCCGGGAAGCGGTGCTCACCTGGCTCACTTGGTGATCACCTGGTTGTTGGTGACGTCCTTCAGCGTCGAGTCGTACTGACTCGCCGCCTTGTCCACGGAGGCGTCACCGGTGGTCACTCCCTCCATGGCCTCCTGGATGGCGACGGAGACCTTCGGGTAGGCCGGGTAGGCGGGCCGGTAGTGCGTGCTCGAGACGAGGTCGGTGAAGAACTTGATGCCGGGCTGGGCGCCGACATACGACGGGTCGCTCGCCACGTCCTTGCGCACCGCGATGCCGGAGTTGGCGATATACCATTTTTCGGCGTTCGCCTCGGTCTGCATGGTCTTGACGAAGTCGAAGGCGAGGTCGGGGTTGCCGGCCTTGGACGGAATGGCCCAGGTCCAGCCGCCGGACATGCTCACCTTGCCCGGTGCCTGCCCGTTCTGGGTCGGCATGTAGGCGAGGCCCAGGTCCTTCGACCAGTCGGGCCATGCGTGCCCGCTTCCCGGCAGCCAGTTCTGCGGCAGCCAGGACCCGTCGAGGTCGATGCCGATCTTGCCCTGGGGGAGCAGTTCGCCGTTCACGTTGGTGGCGAAGTTGGGGTCGAGGGCGTCGGAGACGTCGGGTCCGAGCTTGTCCTTGTACACGGACTGGACGAACGACAGCGCGTCCTTGAAGCCCTGGCCGCCGGCGATCCACTTCTTGGTGGTCTTGTCGTACAGCGGGTCGGTGGTTCCGTCGTTGGTGCCGTACAGCAGCATCTCGAAGCCCTGCATGGTGGCCGCCTCGCCGACGCCCTTGCCGGTGTAGACGTTGAGCGGTGTGACGCCGGGGACCTTCTGCTTGATCGTCCGGGCGGCGGCGAGCACGTCGTCCCAGTTCTTGGGCTGCCAGTCGGAAGGCAGCCCGGCCTTCTTGAACACGGCCTTGTCGAACCAGAGTCCGCGGGTGTCGGTCCCGTCGGGCACGCCGTAGGTCTTCCCGTCCTCGCCCTGGGCCGCCGTCTTCGCCGTGGCGATGAACTGGTTCCAGTCCGGCCACTTGGCGAGGTAGGAGTCGAGAGGCTTCAGATAGCCGCTGGTGATGTCCGAGTTGATGAGGAAGGTGTCCTCGTAGACCAGGTCGGGGGCGGTCCTGGGCGACCGGAGCATCTGCTCCAGTTTGGTGTAGTAGTCGGCGTCCGCGGCCTTGATGGGGACGAGCTCGACTTTTTTGCCCGGATATTCCTTCTCGAACTGCTTCTTGATGTCCGCGAGAAACGTGTCCATCACCTTGATGGAGTTGTCCGTGGACTGCTTGAAGGCGATCTTGACAGTGTCGGGGCTGCTGCCGGATCCGCCGCCGCACGCGGTGAGGGATGCGGTGGCGGCTGTGGTGACGAGAGTGAGGGCAACGATGCTGACGGCGGTGGGGCGCACGGGCACGACCTCCTCGGCGGCCACTGCGCTGTGGCCTGGGGGTTCGTCTCTCTCCTGCGCTGTGAAGGTAAGTGGAGTGGTCTAGTCAGGTCAATGAGTCTGCGGGGGTTTGCTGGGGGAGGGAGCAGGTGAGGCTCCCCCCATGTATTCCGTGGACCGCACAGGCAGGTTGGACGAGCAGGTTCGTGAGCGGCTGCTGGCGCCGAACTTCTGGCATCTCGCGACCGTCGGGCCCGACGGTGCGCCGCAGGTGTCGCCCATGTGGGTGGACCTCGAAGGCGACCACGTCATGGTCAACACGGCGATCGGCCGCGTGAAGGAGGAGAACCTGCGGCGCAACCCCGCCGTCTCGCTCTCGCACCACGACCCCGGCAACCCCTACGACCGGGTGGAGATCCGGGGGCGGGTGGTGCGGTTCGTGGAGGGGGAGGAGGCGGAGCGGTCCATGGACCGGCTGACCCGGAAGTACATCGGGGAGGACCGGTACCCGTGGCTGCTGCCCGGGGAGCGACGGGTGATGCTGCTCATCGAGCCGGTGAAGGTACGACGGGTGGTGGGCGTGGAGCCGTTCCGGCCGGGGGTGTTGGAGCGCTAGAGCAGGTGGTCGGCTCGGCCGGCCTTGAACGGGATGACCCGCAGGGTGACACGGTCGCGCTCGGACATCCGCAAAGGTGGTCGAGCTGTCGCCGCGCCGCCGCCTTCGGGCCGCCGAACTCCATAGCATCCGGTCCTGCTGGGCGGTGAGGAGCGCGCGGTAGGTGTCGTACTGGCGTTCCGTGGTCGGCGGCAGATCCGTCCCTCGGACGCCGAGCGCGTCGAGGAGGGCCAGGACCGCCTGGTCCGCGGTGACCGGGGCGTCGTCGTAGCCGCGCAGGTCCACGAAGAGCGTGCCGCCCGGGAACCACCCCTTCGCGCGCGCCCGATGTGCCGTCTCCACCGCCAGCGCGGTCTTGCCGGGGGAAAGGTGCGGGAGCAGGCGGTCCAGCTCCGCCGACCGGCCGGTGAAGCCAAGCGGACGCGACGGCAGGGTCGCCGAAGCGTGAGGGACCGGGCCCTTGCCGCTAGCGTCCGGTCCGCTTGCCGGTGACGGGGCCGTGGAAGGTGCCGCCCCTGAAGTCGATGTGGTCGCCGCCGTACCGTGCTTGGGGATCCTCCTCGGAGTCCGAGGACTCCCGGGGCTGGTGCTTGCGCAGGATCCCCACCGCCACCGACGCGGCCCTTTCGGCGGCGAGTAGCTGTGAGCCCGAGGCGTCTGCCGTGTGCTTGTCGGCGTTGGCGAGGTCGCTGATGCCGCGGATCACCAGGGCGTCCAACTGGCCGTTCAGGTGGGCCGCGTGCGCGGCGCCCGTGCCCTCCATCTCGATCGCGCAGGCGTCGTTGTAGTGGTGGCGGATATGGGCGGCGAAGGCCGATCTGTCGTCGGCCAGGACGACATCGCCGACGGCGATCGGCTTGCGGTGTCCCCGCACGTCCGGCATGTCACGCAGGGCCGAGCGCGCCGCCTGCACCAGTCGGTGCGAGCCCTGCCACACCTCGGGGCGTGCCTGGAAGCCGTTCGGTGTCTGCTTGCCGCCGTGGATGGCGTACACCTTCGTGCCGACCACGACGTCACCGATCTCGATGTCGTCCTTGAGGCCGCCCGCGGCTCCGACGAAGAGAACCGCCTCGGGGTCGAGCCAGTCGACGATCTGCGTGGTGAGCGAGGCGGCGGTCAGGGCACCGACACCCAGTTCGGCGAGCGCGACGGTCCAAGCGGTGTCCGCGAGCCGGCCGAGTTCGACCCGGGTGCCGTTCTTGGGGTGGACGATCTCCTCGGCGCCGACGAGATGGGCGCGCACGGCGTCGTACTCCTCCGGCAGAGCGGTGAGGATGACGGCTGCGGCGGTGGGACGCGGTCGCTTCGCGGGCATTTGTTTACGGTAGCGCCAAGTCGCCTGCGGGGCCGGGACGTTGCCCCGTGCCACGGATCAGACGGTGATCAGGCCGATCGAGGCCAGCTGCGGCAGCTCATGGGCGGCGGCGCACAGCTTGGGTGGCCAGCCACTGTTCCAGGGCCTCGGACACGACGGCGGAGAAGTCCGTCCTGCCGGTCCTGGCCTCGATTTCCCTTATCAACGACTGGGGGAGGGACACGGACCGCTTGCCGGCCCGCTCCGGCGTGGGGGAAACGCCATGACTGCTCACTCACAAAACGCAATACCAGCGGTAGGAAAAAACGAGTGAAGTGGAGAATGGGCAGGTCGGAGGCAGTATGGTCGTCCGGCGTGGGTCGGGCCGTCGGGTGGGGGAGAGCCGTATGCCGGAGCAGGGTGTCACCGTCGGGCAGTTGCTGCTCGCCGAGTACCAGACGGTCAAGGACGAGCAGAAGGCGCGGATCGGGTTCCGGGACAACCTGCTGTACGTGACGCTCGGGGTGGTGGCCGCCGTCATCGCCGCGGCGGCACAGGCCAAGCAGGCGTCGATGCTGCTCGCGTTGCCGCCGGTGTGTGTGGTGCTCGGGTGGACGTACCTGGTCAACGACGAGAAGATCACGGCGATCGGGTACTACGTGCGGGACGAGTTGGGGCCCCGACTCGCTCAACTGGCGTCTGATGGCGGGGATTTCAGCACCTTCGGCTGGGAGGCGTACCACCGGACCGACGTCCGGCGGCGGACCCGCAAGATGTTCCAGGCCGTGATCGATCTGACCGCGTTCTGTGCGGTGCCACTGGCGGCGCTGGTGGTGTTCTGGGCGGGCCGGGACGGTGGTGGGTTGCTGGTCGGGCTGTCGGTGCTGGAGGCGCTCGCGGTGGTGGGGCTCGGGGCGCAGGTCCTGCTGTACATGAGGCCGGCAAGACCGGCACGGACGCCGGCCTGACGCCGTACCGTTGATGCTCACGCATTGGGGGCATCGGGGGACGGAACGGCACATGGGAACGGCTTTATCGGCTTTGCTGGCGGCTCTGGCCGAGGGCGCGGGTGGGGATGCCGGGCGGGTGCTGGCCGAGGCGGCGGACGGTTCGGGGCGGCCGGAGGCGTTACGGGCCTGGGGTGACCGGGTTGCGGAGTTGCTCGGCGGGGACCCGCGGGTTGCGGGTGCCGTTGCGGCTGCCATGGAGCGGCATGCGCCGGGTAGCGCGGCCGCTTGGTACGGGGGTGATCACTCCGACTTCCGTGGCGGGGTCTTTCTGCGCGAGGTGGTCGGGGTCCAGGTCGTGATCCAGCAGGGCGGAGGTGCGGCGGCGCCGGAGGCGTTGGCTTCGCTGCCGCCGAAGCCGAGTGGGTTCACCGGGCGGGAGGACGAGACGGCTGAGCTGCTGCGTGCGCTCGATGATTCCGCCGCGGCGCTCGTCAGTGCCGTGTCCGGGCTCGGGGGCATCGGCAAGACGGCGCTCGCCGTCGAGACGGCGTATCTGGCGTGCGGGAAGGGGTGGTTCCCCGGCGGGGTGCTCTTCGTCGACCTGCATGGGTATGACGAGCAGCCGGTCAGCGCCGGCCAGGCCCTCCAGTCACTGCTGCGGGCGCTCGGGGTGCCGCCGGAGCAGATTCCGGCTACGGCCGATGACCGGGCGAGTCTCTATCGATCAGTGCTCGCCCAGCGAGCGGCGGTGCTGGTGCTGGCCGACAACGCTTCGTCGCCGGGGCAGGTACGGCCGTTGCTGCCGGGGAAGGGCCGGCATCGGGTGCTGGTGACGTCACGCGACCGGCTGCCTCAACTCGGGGCGCGGCTTGTGCCGTTGGGCCAGCTCACGCCCGAGGAGGCACGACGGCTTCTCGAATCGGCCCTGAGGATCGCCGATCCCGAGGACAGCCGCGTGGCGGACGACCCCGAGGCCGCCGGGCAACTCGCCGGGCTCTGTGGGCATTTGCCGCTTGCTCTTCAGATCGCGGCAGCGTTGCTGGCGGAGGATCCGGGTATGGCGGTCGCGGAACTCGTCGCCGAGCTGGGGGCTTCGCATGACCGGCTCGTTCACCTTGATGACGGGGAACGCAGCGTTCGCGCGGCCTTTGAGCTGTCCTATCGTCGTCTGCCGCCCGAGCAGGCCCGGCTGTTGCGCCTGCTTGCCCTTGTGCCGGGACCCGAGGTGAGCGGCGAGGTCGCCGCCGCGCTGCTGGGGGCCGATGCTCCTCCGCTGCGGGAGTTGAAGGGTCTGGCTCGCGCGCACATGGTCGAGCGGGGCAGTGGCCGCGGGTGGTGGCGGTTGCATGACCTGGTGCGGGTGTTCGGAGCGGGCGTGGTGGCGGGGGACGGGCGGTTGCGAGAGGAGGGCGAAGCGGCGCGGGAGCGGGTGTTGGCGTCGTACGCGTGGTGGGCAGAAGCGGCCGATCAGCGCTTGAAGTGGCTACCGGGGATGCCGGAACCGGAACGATTCGAGAACCGGGCGCAGGCGATGGCGTGGCTGGACGGGGAGCGTGTGGGGTTGGTGGCGGCGGCCGGGTGGGCGCGGGAGAAGCGGTTCGCGGTAATGACGGCTTCGCTGGCCGGGTCGCTGGGGGAGTATCTGCTCTGGCGGCGGTATTTCGACGATCTCATCTCCGTCATGGAGGCAGCGCGGGAGTCCGCTCATCAGGCCGGGGACCAGTTGCGTGAGGCCAGGGCGTCGGACAACCTCGGCATCGCCCTGCGGGAGGCGGGCCGGACGGAGGAGGCGATCGACGCCCACACCCACGCCTGGAACCTGTTCCAGGCCGTCGGAGACCGCCGTGACGAGGCCATGGCGTGGACCAACCTCGGCCTCGCCCTGCGGGAGGCGGGCCGGACGGAGGAGGCGATCAGCGCCCATACCCGCGCCCGCGACCTGCACCACGCCGCAAAGGACCGCCAGCGCGAGGCCATCGCGTGGATCAACCTCGGCCTCGCCCTGTCGAACGCGGGGCGGCCGGAGGAGGAGGTCGAGGCCGTCCTCCGCGCCCTCGACCTGTTCCAGGCCGTGGGGGACCGCCATCGCGAGGGCATGGGGTGGACCAACCTCGGCCTCGCCCTGCGAGAGGTGGGCCGCCCGGCGGAGGAGATCGACGCCCACTCCAAAGCCCTGGAGATCTTTCTGGAGTTCGAGGACTGGTACAGAGTCGGCCAGACCCTGCACAACTTGGCCCTCACCCACCAGGTCGCCCACAGCCTCGCCGAAGCCCGCACCTACTACCTTCAGGCCGCCGACGCCTACACCCGCGCCGACGCTGCCGCCGAAGCCACTGAAGTCCGCACCTACGCCGCCCTCCTCGGCTCTCCCTTTTCCGCCCCTACCGCCCCCGCCCCCACCGATAAACCAGTTCCGGCCTCCCCACCTGCCCGTACAACGGACTCCGCCCCGCCCGCCCCGCCTCCACCAAGTGCTCCAGATACCGGCGAGCCGTGATCCGCGAGATCCCCACGCTCTCCGCCAGCGCCGCCGCGGTCAGCCCTTCCTTCGACTCCCGCAGCGCGACCGTCACCCGCTCCAGCGTCGGTGCGCTCAGCCCCTTCGGAAGCGCCGCGGGCGACGGCGCCCGCAGTGCCGCCAGTGCGCGGTCCACCTCGTCCTGTCCGCTCGCCTCGCCCGCCGCCGCCCGGAACTCCGCGTACCGGGTCAGCCGGTCACGGAGTGTCGCGAAGGTGAACGGCTTCAGGACGTACTGGACGACACCCAGCGAGACCCCCTCCCGCACCACCGCCAGATCCCGCGCGGACGTCACCGCTATGACGTCCGCCTGATGCCCCGCCGCCCGCAGCGAGCGTGCGAACTGCAGGCCGTGCACGTCGGGCAGGTGCAGGTCCAGGAGGAGCAGGTCCACGGGCGTACGATCCATGATCCGCCGTGCCTCCGCCCCCGTGTGCGCCTTGCCCACCGCCACGAACCCCGGCACCCGGCCCACGTACATGACGTGTGCGTCGGCGGCCACCGGGTCGTCCTCGACGACCAGTACGCGAATCGGTTCCCCGCCCATCACCCGTCACCCCGCAACGGCAGCCGTACCTCGAACACCGCTCCGCCCTCCGGCCCCTCCGCCACGGTCAGGGTCCCGTCCAGTCGTACGACCGCCTGCCGTACCAGGGCCAGGCCCAGCCCCCGCCCGCCCGGTCCCGCCGGCTTCGTCGAGAAGCCGCGCTGGAAGACCAGCTCGGCATGGGCGGGGTCGACCCCCGCGCCCGTGTCCGTCACCCGCATCACCAACTCGGCGTCCTCCGCGTACGCGGTCACCGTCACGCGCGCCCCTGCCGTCCCCTGGGCCGCGTCCACCGCGTTGTCGATCAGGTTGCCGAGGATGGTGACCAGATCGCGCGCCGACAGGCTCTCCGGTAGCAAACCGTCATCCAGCCGGCTCTCGTCCGAGACCACCAGCTCCACGCCCCGCTCGTTCGCCTGGGCGGTCTTGCCCAGCAGCAGGGCGGCGAGGACCGGTTCGCTGACGGCCGCCACCACCTGGTCGGTCAGCGCCTGCGCCAGCTCCAGCTCCGCCGTCGCGAAGTCGACCGCCTCCGAGGCTCTGCCCAGTTCGATGAGCGAGACCACCGTGTGCAGGCGGTTCGCCGCCTCGTGGGCCTGCGAGCGCAGCGCCTGCGTGAAGCCTCGCTCAGAGTCCAACTCGCCCATCAGGGACTGGAGTTCGGTGACGTCCCGCAGCGTGACCACGGTGCCTCGGCGCTCGCCCCCGGACACCGGGGACGTGTTCACCACCAGCACCCGGTCCGCCGTCAGATGCACCTCGTCCACCCGGGGCTCGGAGGCGAGCAGCGCACCCGTCAACGGCGCCGGCATGCCCAGCTCGGCCACCGAGCGGCCCACGACCTCCCCCTCCGGGCCCACCCCCAGCAGCTCCCGCCCCCCGTCGTTGATCAGCGCCACCCGGTACTGGCCGTCCAGCATCAGCAACCCCTCACGCACCGCGTGCAGCGCCGCCTGGTGGTAGTCGTGCATGTGACTCAGCTCCGCCGCGTTCATGCCGTGGGTGTGGCGGCGCAGCCGCGCGTTGATCACGTACGTGCCGATCCCGCCCAGCGCCAGCGCACCCGCCGCCACCCCCAGCAGCGCCGTCACCTGCTCCTGGACCCGCTGGCTGATCGCCTCCACCTTGATGCCGGCGCTCACCAGGCCGACCACCCGGCCCTTGTCCCACACGGGCGTCACCGTGCGCACCGACGCACCGAGGGTGCCCTTGTAGGTCTCGCTGTAGGTGTGGCCCTGCTGGGCCGCCTCGATATGGCCCAGGTAGTGCTTGCCGATCTCCTTCTGTTCGGGGTGGGTCCAGCGGATGCCGCTCGGGGTCATGATCGTGATGAAGTCGACCTCTGTGTCGCGCATCACCTGGAGGGCGTACGGCTGGAGCTCCTTCGAAGGGTTCGTCGTGTGGATCGCCGCGCGGACCGACGGCGCGTCCGCCACCGACCATGCCACCGCCGTCGCCTGCCGGGTCGCCGCCGCCTCCGCCTGGTGGCGGTCGCTGACGTACGTGAACAGCGCGTAACCGGCCACCAGCACCGCTATCAGCACGGCCTGCATGGCGAAGAGCTGGCCGGCCAGGCTGCGGGGGCGGGGGACTGGCGGAAAACGCATGTCAGCAGTGTGCCCCCTGGGTTAAGCGCGAACTAAATGAACGGAAGGGTGACCGCCCTCACAGAACGGGAGATAGTCACGGCATCCCCCACATCCCCCGGACGTGAGCCGCACGCCGGTCATACCGACGATGACGTCAAGGAGGCGAGCCGTGACGACGACGCCTACGGCAACACCCGCCGTTAAGAGAGACCGCACCCACTACCTCTACATCGCGGTGATCGTTGCGGTCGCCCTCGGAATCGCCGTGGGGCTCATCTGGCCCGACGCCGGGGTGCAGCTCAAGCCCCTCGGTACCGGGTTCGTCAACCTCATCAAGATGATGATCTCGCCGATCATCTTCTGCACGATCGTGCTCGGGATCGGATCCGTACGGAAGGCCGCCAAGGTCGGAGCCGTCGGCGGTATCGCGCTCGGCTACTTCCTGGTGATGTCCCTGGTCGCACTGGCCATCGGGCTCGTCGTCGGCAACATCCTGCACCCCGGTGACGGGCTGCACCTCACCAACGCCCTCAAGGCCTCCGGACACAGCCAGGTCGACTCCGAGGCGCTCGGCCCCGTCGACTTCGTACTGTCGATCATTCCGACCACCTTCGTCTCCGCCTTCACCGAGGGCCAGGTGCTGCAGACGCTGCTCATCGCGCTGCTCGCCGGGTTCGCGCTCCAGGCCATGGGGTCGGTCGGCCAGCCGGTGCTGCGCGGTGTCGAGCACATCCAGCGGCTCGTCTTCCGCATCCTGGGCATGATCATGTGGGCCGCGCCGATCGGTGCGTTCGGTGCCATCGCCGCCGTGGTCGGGTCCGCCGGGCTCGACGCGCTCAAGAGTCTCGCCGTGCTGATGCTCGGCTTCTACGTGACCTGTGTGCTGTTCGTCTTCGTCGTGCTCGGCGCGCTGCTGCGGATCGTCGCCGGACTGAACATCCTCACGCTGTTCAAGTACCTCGCCCGTGAGTTCCTGCTGATCCTGTCCACCTCCTCCTCCGAGTCCGCGCTGCCGCGGCTCATCGCGAAGATGGAGCACCTGGGTGTCAGCAAGGCCGTGGTCGGTATCACCGTCCCGACCGGCTACTCCTTCAACCTCGACGGCACCATGATCTACATGACCATGGCGTCGCTGTACATCGCCGACGCCCTCGGTACGCCGATGTCGGTCGGCGAGCAGATCCCCCTGCTGCTCTTCCTGCTGCTGGCCTCCAAGGGCGCGGCGGGCGTCAGCGGCGCGGGGCTCGCCACGCTGGCCGGCGGCCTTCAGTCGCACAAGCCCGCGCTGGTCGACGGCGTCGGTCTGATCGTCGGCATCGACCGCTTCATGAGCGAGGCCCGCGCCCTGACGAACTTCGCGGGCAACTCGGTCGCCACCGTCCTGATCGGTACCTGGACCAAGGACATCGACAAGGCCCGGATGCAGCAGGTGCTCGCGGGAGAGCTGCCGTTCGACGAGACGACGCTGCTGGACGAGGGCGCGGGCGCTGAGCCCGAACTGCCCGAGCAGCGCGAGGAGTTGGCCAAGGCCTAGCCTCCTCCGAAGACCGCCGGACGTCCGGCCCGGCCTGAACCCGGGCCGGCCGTCCGGCCACCGCTCTCCGGGCGGCTGGGAACTCCCCCCGTTGCCCCGGCCGCCCGGAGGCACGTCCACGAGCGTCACACGCTCAGTCCGGCCACCAGTTCGGTGGCCCTGGAGGCGGGTACGCCCGCCGCCGTCAGTGCGCTGACCGCGGCCGAGCGACCCGCCTCCCGCGCGTCCAGCAGGCCGTCGTTCACGGCCTCCATCACCGCGAACAGCAGCTGCTCGTGGACGTACGCCAGTGCCGGCGCGGGCAGCGGCGAGCTGAACACGCCCTCGTCGAGACCGCGTTGCAGCAGTGCCGTCTTGCGTGCGCGCAGCGGAGCCAGACGGTCGCGGATGCCCCGCATGGTGACCGTGCGCTGGGCGAGGCCGACCAGCAGCCGGTAGCGGTCGGCGATCTCCCAGACGGCGAGGACGGAACGGGCCACCTCCTCCGCCGGGTCCGCCGCTTTCCCGGCCTCCGCACCGGCCCCCGCGTCCGCGGCCGCCAGCGCCTCCACCGCGTCCTCGACCAGCGTGCCGATCAGCACCTCGCGGCTGGTGAAGTGGCCGTACACGGTCCGTCGTACGACCCCCGCGGCGCGCGCGATCTGGTCCATCGAGGCATCGGGGTCGTGGAGCAGTTCGGCGAGGGCGACATCGAGGATGCGCCGCCGGTTCGCGTCGGCGCGGGAGCCGGCGACCGGCCTGCCCGAGTCAGCCGTGTTACCCGTGGTCATGGCAGCCATTCTGCCCGCCCCGCGGCGGCGTTCACCGTCCCTCCGCGGGGGCTTCACCTCCCGCCCGCCGACCCCTCGGCCACGCTTGTCAGCCGTATCCACTAACGTGCCGTTCCTGGCCAAGGGGAACTGGCCGACGGGAATCGTCCGGCGGGAATCGTCCGGCGGGAACGGCACGGCGGTATGGGGAGGCACGGGGGATGGCGATCGACTGGGACCGTCGGCACTGCGCGCGCAAGGGGCATGTGACCTATGCCCCGGAGGATCCGCGGCTGCGGGTGCGGCTGCACACCCAGACCGCGATCGGGGAGGCCTGGCGCTGCCTGCGCTGCGGCGACTTCGTGCTGGGCGAGCCGCACGGCTCGGGGCCCGCGTCCGACGCCCCGCTGGTGCCGCGCGGGAAGGTGCTGCGGGACCTGTTCATCCTGCGCTTCCTGGCGATCGAGCGGGCCGTGCGCGGGGTGTTCATCGTGCTGGTCGCGGTCGCGGTGTGGAAGTTCAGCAACAGCCAGGACGCCGTGCGCAGGCTCTTCAACGAGTACCTGGACACGTTCCGGCCGGTCTTCAAGCACTTCCACTACGACCTCGACCACTCACCGGTCGTCGGGTCCATCCAGAAGGCCTTCGGCTACAAGCACTCCACGCTGCTGCTGGTGGCCGGGCTGCTGCTGGCGTACGCGCTGATCGAACTCGTGGAGGCGGTCGGGCTCTGGTACGCCAAGCGGTGGGCGGAGTATCTGACGGTGATCGCCACCGCCGCCTTCCTGCCGCTGGAGATCTACGAACTCACCGAGAAAGTCAGCTATCTGAAGATCGCGACTCTCGTGCTGAACATTCTCGCCGTGCTCTACATCGCTCTCGCCAAGCGCCTTTTCGGGCTGCGCGGCGGGCGCAGGGCCTTCGACGAGGAGCGGCAGAGCGCCTCGCTGCTGGAGGTCGAGGAATCGGCGGGGGTCGAGCCGAGCCTGCCGTGACGCCGGGGCCGCCGTGCTGCAGGGCTTGCCGTGACGCCGGGGCCGCTGTGCGGCCGGGCTTGCCTTGACGTCGGCGTCAGGTCCTACCGTCGTAGGCATGCGAATCGGCGAGCTGGCCGCACGGGCCGGGACCACCACGCGTGCCCTGCGGTACTACGAGGCGCGCGGGCTGCTGCCCGCGCGGCGGGCCGGGAACGGGCACCGGACGTACGACGAGAGCGATCTGAGGCTGCTCACACAGATCCGGACGCTCCAGGACTTCGGGTTCGAGCTGGAGGAGACCCGGCCGTTCGTGGAGTGCCTGCGGTCCGGGCATGCGGAGGGCGACACCTGCCCTGCGTCGCTCGCGGTCTACCGGCGCAAGCTGGCGGAGCTGGACTCGCTGATCGGCGAGTTGCAGGCCGTACGGATGACGGTCGGGGCCCAGCTGGAGCGGGCCGAGCGGGCCCGGGACGTGCTGGCCGTCGAGGCGCTGGTTCCGGGGGGTCCGGAGCCGACCTGTGAGCTGGGAGGACCCGGGCAATGATCAAGGCGGCGGGTGTGGCTGAGGTGACCGACGCGGACTTCGCGGCGGAGGTGATCGGGGCGGAACTGCCGGTGCTGGTGGAGTTCACCGCCGACTGGTGCCCGCCGTGCCGGCAGATGGGGCCGGTGCTCACCGCCCTCGCGGCACAGGAGAGCGGGCGGCTGAAGGTGGTGCAGCTGGACGTGGACACCAATCCGGAGACGACGAACGCCTACAAGGTGCTGTCGATGCCGACGTTCATGCTGTTCCGGGACGGTGAGCCGGTGCGGTCGATGGTGGGCGCCCGGCCCAAGCGGCGGCTGCTCGAGGAGCTGTCCGACGTACTGCCGGACATGCTGCGCTGAACCGGCCGGTTATACGAAGAATCCCCCGAGCAATTGCGCTCGGGGGATTTCTTTGCGTATATTCAAGAGTTCGTGACTTCGGGTCGACGGTGAAGTCGATCGGGTTACGAAGAAGTTCAGTGGGCACAGTATATCCGGGCGGGAGCGGAATTGTCAAACACCGAATTTCCGGACGATGAATTGCGGCACGAGCAGGAATTCATCGACGGACTGTACGCACGGGTGGACGCGCTGCGCGGCGACACCGAGGACTCGGTCGCGGACGCCCTCGCCCTCGGCGACAAGCCGATGCAGGCCCGCCTGGAGCGGGACATCCTGGTCGCCGAACGCTCCGGGCTGCTCGCCGCGCTGAACGCCGTGGACGGGTCCCTCTGCTTCGGCCGGATCGACCTGATCTCCGGGACCAGGCACCACATCGGCCGGATCGGGCTGCGCCTGGACGACGCCGAACGCACCCCGCTCCTCGTCGACTGGCGTGCCGAGGTCGCCCGCCCCTTCTACCTGGCCACCGGCCACACCCCGATGGGCCTGCGCCGCCGCCGGCACATCGCCACCGACGGCCGCCGGGTCGCCTCCCTGCACGACGAGATCCTCGACCTCGGCGACCGGGAGCGCACCGGCCACGAGGACCCGTCCGGCGACGCGGTGCTGCTCGCCGCGCTCGACTCGGCCCGCACCGGCCGGATGAGCGACATCGTGCAGACCATCCAGGCCGAGCAGGACGAGATCATCCGGGCGCCGTACCGCGGGGTCCTGGTGGTCGAGGGCGGGCCGGGCACGGGAAAGACGGCGGTCGCGCTGCACCGCGCCGCCTTCCTCCTCTACGAGTACCGGGAACTGCTCGCCAAGCGGGCCGTGCTGATCGTCGGCCCGAACCCCGCCTTCCTCGGCTACATCGGCGAGGTGCTGCCCTCGCTGGGCGAGACGGGTGTGCTGCTGGCGACGGTCGGCGAGCTGTTCCCCGGGGTGAAGGCGACGGTCGCGGACACCCCGGAGGCGGCCGCCGTGAAGGGCCGTGCCGACATGGCCGACGTGCTCGCCGCCGTCGTACGCGACCGGCAGGCGCTGCCCGACCCGGTCGTCACCGTCGAGCACGACCGCGAGGTGCTGATGCTGGACGACGGCCTGGTGAACATGGCCCGCGAGCGCACCCGCGCCGCCCGGCTCCCGCACAACGTGGCCCGCGAGTACTTCGAGGGCCACATCCTCAACACCCTCACCGACCTGTACGCCGAACGCGTGGGCACCGACCCCTTCGACGGCAGCAGCCTGCTCGACCCCTCCGACATCACCCAGATCCGCGACGAGCTCGCCGAGAACCCCGAGGTCTGGTCGGCCATCGACCAGCTGTGGCCGCGGCTGACCCCGCAGCGCCTGGTCGCCGACTTCCTCGCCGCGCCCGAGGGGTACGTGAGCGACGCGGACGCGGCCGCGATCCGCCGCCCGGTGACCCGGACCTGGACGGTCCCGGACGTGCCCCTCCTGGACGAGGCCGCGGAGCTGCTCGGCGTGGACGAGCGAGTGGCCAGGGCCCGGGCGGAGCGTGAGCGGGAGACCCAGATCGCCTACGCCCAGGGCGTCCTCGACGTCTCCTACGCGTCCCGCACCTACGAGTTCGACGACAAGGAGGACAGCGACCCCGACTCCTCCGAGGTGCTGTCCGCGCACGACATCATCGACGCCGAACGGTTCGCCGAGCGCCAGGAGGAGGAGGACTTCCGCAGCGCGGCCGAGCGGGCGGCGGCCGACCGCACCTGGGCCTTCGGGCACATCATCGTGGACGAGGCGCAGGAGCTGTCGCCGATGGCGTGGCGGCTCCTTATGCGGCGCAGCCCGACCCGCTCGATGACCCTGGTCGGCGACCCCGCCCAGACCGCGGAGGCGGCCGGCGTCGGCTCCTGGGCGGACATCCTCGGGCCGTACGTCGAGGACCGCTGGGACCACACCCGCCTCGGCGTCAACTACCGCACCCCGTCCGAGATCATGGACCTCGCGGCGGCCGTGGTCCGCGCCGAGCAGCCGGACTTCGAGCCGCCGAGCTCGGTCCGCTCGACGGGCGTACGGCCGTGGATCCGCCCGGCGCACGACGACCTGCCCGGCGCCGTCGAGAAGGCGGTCGCCGAACTCACCCCGGCGGAGGGCCGCCTGGCCGTGATCGCCCCGCGCGACCTGCACCGCTCTCTGGCCACCCGCCTGGACGGCGTCACGGCCGGCGCCGAACCCGACCTGACGCAGACCGTCGTCCTCCTCGACCCGCGCCAGGCCAAGGGCCTCGAATTCGACTCGGTCCTGGTGGTGGAACCGTCCCGCTACGGCACCAGCGACCTGTACGTGGCCCTGACCCGGGCGACCCAGCGGCTGGGGGTGCTGTACACGGGGGAGCTGCCGAGGGCGCTGGCCGAACAGACATACCGCGAATAGCACTTCTTCTCCGCTGTCGCAACCCTTTTCTGTGGCTTCTTTCCCCTTTCCTTTCGGGGCTCACGTGTTCGGGAAGGGGATGCCGTAGC
Source organism: Streptomyces sp. NPDC054770 (assembly GCF_053611985.1). Lineage (NCBI taxonomy): Bacteria > Bacillati > Actinomycetota > Actinomycetes > Kitasatosporales > Streptomycetaceae > Streptomyces > Streptomyces sp. NPDC054770. The sequence goes on along the minus strand of NZ_JBSHBL010000053.1, from coordinate 8,649 downwards.
GAGCCTTTGGTGCTTGGTAATCCGAAGCATTGGCCACTACTTTTCATTTCTGGTGATGCGAACGGGTCAACCTCTGACTCAATCGGGAAGTTGCGTAAAGAGGCAATCAATTAGGGGCGGGCAATGGACGGCGCGCTGGCTTCCGGGGAGACTCGGTTGGTGTCGGGCGGAGTGTCCGACGCCATAGAGCACATCTAAGGATCCTTCATGCCCGCACCCGGGAACGGTGGTTCGTTCGCGCCTGGCGAAACGGACGCCCTGAGTCAGCAGTTGGCCGAGCTGAATCGGCAGGTGGCCGAGGTGAAGCGCAGCACCGAGGGGATACGCGGGTACATCGAGGAGATGGATCGACGGCAGAGGAGGCGGGGTCGCCTGACCGCGGCGCTTCCTTTTCTGTCCCCGATCGTGACTATCTTCGATAAATTTGTAAAATAGCGATGTGCACTTCCGGTCGGTTCCGATCGGAAGTGGCACTCAATGTGTCGTTCGGTCCTCACCTGGATGCTTTCCTGTCAGTCTCTGGATGAAAGCCTTTCCGGAGAAGGGGGATCCGATGGCCGGGAATGAGCGTCCCTTTCCGCTTCCTGCTTCCAGGGAGCAGCAGGAGGAATGGATTCAGGCCGCGGTGGATACACCGGGAGTCAACGTTCCTCGGGAGGCGCTCGCCAATATCGCTCCGTTTCTTGTGGAGCCGGGCGGTCTGCTGGGGCTGACGGGCCCTGCGGGCCGCCGCCGTCTGTTGGGGAGCACCCTGCGGCGCATCACCACTGACGCCGGTGAGGCGACGGTTGTCGCGGTACGGATGCACGGTGCCGGGGGCGTTGTCTGGGAGAACAACGAGCGGATCAGTTCGGCCTGGCATTCGCCCGCCGACCCGTCGGGGCTGACGGACCAGCGGAGGGCGCTCGCCCGGGTGCATTCCTGGTCGGCGATGAACGCCGACGGGCAGGAAGAGGCGTATGCCGCCCTGCGCAGTGAGGTACCCAGCAGGGCGGAGCTGATCGCCAATGTGCACCAGGCGGCGGAGGCCTTGGAGAAACGGGTCGGTCACCGCCCGTATGTGCTGAAGCAGGACCTCGTACTCAACGGCCAGCAGGAACCCGGCCTCTTCGTCGCCCAGCAGTTCCAGCTCGAAGAGCCTCCGTTGGCGGGTGAGGACGGGCGGCCACTGCATCCCGTCGAACACTGGGGCTGGATGGCTGTTCGTGGAAACAACCGTACGAAGGAGCGGCAGGAGATCTTCGGTCTCTCCTCCGCGGAGGTGCTGACCGGCGTACCCCTGAAAAAGCTGGGCGGGGAGGGCGAGACACTCGTCTTCGATCCCTCCGACTGGCTTGCCCGACTGTCAGAAACCCTCAACGACGAGTACGGCACCGTCGACCACTGGGATCCGGACAACCCGCTCCGGGCAGTGCAGGCCAAGAAGGTCGCCGTGGTCGAGGCTCACCTTGTGGTGGGCAGCCCCACACCGCGCCGCCTGTACCGCATCGTGCAGATGAGCAACCGGCGTGACCATGTGCACCCGCCCCTGGAATTCGAGCAGAACGACCGCAGCCGGGCCGTCGCCCGCAGCGTCCTCGGCGCGTACGTGGCAGCGGGATGTCTGGACGAGAGGACCGCGGAGGTCCTCTCGGGGGCCGCGCCGATCACCGACCTGCCGGGTGCGTCGAGCGACGCCTCGGTGAGCGAACTCAGGGACCTGCGCTCGATGATGCTGCTCGGCGAGCTCTTCCCCGTCGACCGGGACAAACAGTTCCTGATCAGGCGGGCGCTCAGCGAGTCGCCGCCCTCTCAGCTCAGCGCCCCCGAAGTGGCCCGCCGCGCCCGTGCCTGGTCCGCTCTCACCTCCGAGAGCTACCCGAAGGCCTGGAATCCGCGCATCGGTGAGATGTTCCAGGTGGGCGATGTGCGGGGCGGTATCAGACTCTCCGGGCGCCCGCTGCGGGACCTCCTCGCGTCCGCCGAGACCGAGGAGGACGCCTTCGAAGAACTGGTGAGTTATCGAGCCGCCCACTGGCTGGCCACCTACGGCCTCATCGACGCCGACCGGGGCTCGCTGACCGGGCAGAAGTCCGACGAGGACGATGGGACGGAGGCGACCCGCGTACGGCGGACGGTACGCAACGCCCTGAACGCCCTGCGGAACAACAGCAGGATCCAGGCCGTGGCCGTGCTACGGGAACTCGCCAAGGCCATGGATCAGGACCGTCCCCCGCGCAAGGTCAGCCGGAGCGGCGAACTGCTGTACGAGCCCATGAAGGGAGCCTGGTTCAACCGCGAGTTCCCCAAGGAGACCGGAAAGCGCCTGAACAAACCCCCCGCACCGCGCGCCCACCCGGCACGGCCACCCGCCGCACCCGGCAAGGGCGACGAGCGCCCGGCCGCCCCACCCACCGTCGACGCCACGCCGGCCGAGCCGCCTCCGGTATCGCCTGGATTGCCGAGTGTTCCCGGGACCCTGCCCGGGTTCGAGTCCACGCCCACGCCCGAACCGCGGCAGGCGGCCGGTACGGACCAGGCCCCCGAGGCCTCGCCGCTGCCCGGGCCAGGGCCCGCCCCCGACGGCTCTTCCCCTTTGGAGCAGCTGGCCGACGAGGTGCGCGTCCGAGTCGGCAGACTGCTCGACGAGACGCGGCGGGCACGGGAGACGCTGGATCTGGTGGCCGACAAGGCCCGGCAGGACGATGTGCGTTTCGTGTTCAGCCGAGGGCAGGCCGACGCGATCGTCCGGGAGGTCCCGCGGACCCTCCGTACGCTTCGTGAACTCCCTGAACTGGTAGAGGCGTTGGCCGAGCCCGCAGAGTGAGTTCCACTGGGCCCGGCCGGTGGCGCTAAGCCGGCCGCAGCCACACCGTGGCCAGCGGGGGCAGGGTGAGGCGGATGCTTGCGGGGTGGCCGTGGCTGCTCTGCGGCTCCGGTTTCACCGGGTCGGGGTTGGTGACGCCGCTGCCGCCGTAGCCCGCCGCGTCCGTGTTGAGGGTCTCGTGCCAGGCGGGGATCTCGTCCGGGACGCCCAGGCGGTAGTCGTGGCGGACCACGGGGGAGAGGTTGGAGACGGAGAGCAGCGGTGTGCCCTCGGCGTCCAGGCGGAGGAAGGCGAAGACGTTGTCCTCCGCCGCGTCCCCCACGATCCACCGGAAACCGGCGGGTGCGGTGTCCCGCTGCCAGAGGGCCGGGTTCGCCCGGTACACCGCGTTGAGGTCGCGGACCAGGTCACGCACGCCGCGGTGGTCGGCCTCGGCGCCGTACTCCGGGTCGAGCAGCCACCAGTCCGGGCCGTGCGCCTCCGACCACTCGGCGCCCTGGGCGAACTCCTGGCCCATGAAGAGGAGCTGCTTGCCGGGGTGGGCCCACATGAAGGCCAGGTAGGCACGGACGTTGGCGCGCTGCTGCCACCAGTCGCCCGGCATCTTCGAGACGAGCGACCGCTTGCCGTGCACGACCTCGTCGTGGGAGATGGGCAGCACGTAGTTCTCGCTGTACGCGTAGACCATCGAGAAGGTCATCTCGTGGTGGTGGAACCTGCGGTGGACGGGCTCGTGGGACATGTACTCCAGCGAGTCGTGCATCCAGCCCATGTTCCACTTCAGGCCGAAGCCGAGACCGCCGCCGTCGGTGGGGCGGGTCACGCCCTCCCAGGCCGTCGACTCCTCGGCGATGGTGACCACGCCCGGCGCCCGGCGGTAGACCGTCGCGTTCATCTCCTGGAGGAACGCCACCGCGTCCAGGTTCTCCCGGCCGCCGTGCTCGTTCGGCGTCCACTGGCCCGGTTCGCGCGAGTAGTCGAGGTAGAGCATCGAGGCGACCGCGTCCACCCGCAGCCCGTCGATGTGGAACTCCTCGCACCAGTACACGGCGTTGGCGACCAGGAAGTTGCGCACCTCGCGGCGGCCGAAGTCGAACTCCAGGGTGCCCCAGTCGGGATGGGCGGCGCGGAGCGGGTCCGCGTGCTCGTACAGCGGGCGGCCGTCGAACTCCGCCAGCGCCCAGTCGTCCCGCGGGAAGTGCGCCGGCACCCAGTCCATCAGCACCCCGATGCCCGCCCGGTGCAGCGCGTCGACCAGGTACCTGAAGTCGTCGGGGGTGCCCAGCCGGGCCGTCGGCGCGTAGAAGCCGGTGACCTGGTAGCCCCAGGAGCCGCCGAAGGGATGCTCGGCGACCGGCATCAGCTCGACATGGGTGAAGCCCAACTCGCCTACGTAGGCGGGCAGTTGCTCGGCCAGGTCGCGGTAGGTCAGGCCGGGGCGCCAGGACGGCAGGTGCACCTCGTAGACCGAGAAGGGGGCCTCGTGGACGGGGGTGTCGCCCCGGTGCGCCATCCACTCCGCGTCGGACCACTCGTGGCGGGACGCGGTGACGATCGACGACGTGTGCGGCGGCACCTCCGTACGCCGGGCCATCGGATCCGCCCGCAGCGTCCGCGAGCCGTCCGGGCGGGTGATGTCGAACTTGTACAGCTCGCCCTCGCCGATGCCCGGCACGAACAGCTCCCAGACCCCCGAGGAGCCGAGCGAACGCATCGGATACCCGGTGCCGTCCCAGAAGTTGAAACCGCCGGCCAGCCGCACGCCCCGGGCGTTCGGCGCCCACACCGAGAACCGGGTACCCGCCACGCCCTGGTGGACCGTCGGATGCGCGCCGAGTACCTCCCACAGCCGCTCGTGCCGGCCCTCGCCGATCAGGTGCAGGTCCAGGTCGCCGAGGGTGGGCAGGAAGCGGTACGCGTCCTCGGTCTCCTGGACCGTCCCCTCGTACGCCACCAGCAGCCGGTACTCCGGCACCTCGGAGACGGGGAGCAGGGCGGAGAAGAAGCCGTCGCCGTCGTCGTGCAGTTCGGCCCGCAGGTCCTGCCCCTCCGTCCCCGCGACGGCCGTCACCGCGCGGGCGTACGGGCGGAACGCGCGCAGGGCGATCCCGTCCGGGACCGGATGCGCGCCCAGCACCGAGTGCGGGTCGTGGTGGGTGCCGTGCAGCAGCCGGTCGCGGTCGTCTGCGGCCAGGGGCACGGGGTTCTTGGAGGTCACGGACGCGTCTCCCGGAGATCAGGTCGGGTCGGAGGTGGCGAGGCGGTGTACGGCCGACAGCGGGACGGGAAGCCAGTCGGGGCGGTGCCGGGCCTCGTAGACGACCTCGTAGACGGCCTTGTCGGTCTCGTGGGCCCGCAACAGGACGGGATCGGTGCGCGGGTCGACGCCGGTGATCTCGGCGTATCCGGAACAGTAGGCCGCCCGGCACAGCCGCGCCCAGCCGGGGGCCGCCGGGGTCACCGAGTGGGCCGCGTAGTCGAAGGAACGCAGCATCCCGGCGATGTCCCGCACCGGCGGCTGCGGCATCCGGCGCTCGGCCAGCGGGCGGGCCGGCTCGCCCTCGAAGTCGATCAGCGACCACTCCCCGGACGGCGCCCGCAGGCACTGCCCCAGGTGCAGGTCGCCGTGCACCCGCTGGGCGGTCCAGGTACGGCCCTCGGCGGCCAGGTCGGCCAGCGCGGTGTAGGCGGACCGCAGCCCCTCCTCGTACGGCCGCAGCGCCGGCACCGCCTGCACGGCCGCCGTCAGCCGCTCGGTCATGCCCGCGACCATCGGCTCCAGCTGACTGTGCCCGAGGGTGACGGTCGGCAGCGCCCGGGCCAGTGCCGTGTGCACCTCGGCGGTGGCCCGCCCCAGCGCCCGTGCCTCGGCGGCGAAGTCCTCGCCCTTGGCCAGCTCGCGCAGCGCCAGCTCCCAGCCGTCGGTCGCGCCGCGCACGAAGGGCTGGAGGACGGCCAGGACGTACGGCTCCCCGCCCAGCTCCGCCCGCAGCCAGGCCGTCGGGGCGGGCACCCGGGCGCAGCCCTCGCGGGCCAGGGCCAGGGGTATCTCCAGGTCGGGGTTGACGCCGGGCACGACCCGGCGCAGCAGCTTCAGGATGAACGTATCTCCGTAGACGACCGACGAGTTGGACTGCTCGGCGGTCAGCAGGCGGGCCACCAGCCCGTCGCGTATCTCCCGGCCCGGGTCGCGTTCGAAGCGCAGGCCGCCGATGCGGGCCCGGCTGCGCAGGGCCTCCAGGAGCACCTCGGCCGGCCGGGGGTCGTACAGGGCGTCGTAGACCGTCTGCCCGGCCAGCGGGCCGTCGGTCACGTGGCCGATCAGCGCGGGCGCCAGCCGGGGCGGCAGCGCCTCACGCGCTCCTATGAGGAGCTGGTAGCAGTCGCCGGCCTCGGCGGGGGCGGGCGGCTGATGGGCGCGGACCAGCAGATGGCGCAGGCCCAGCCGGCCGTCCGAGGGCAGGAGTTCGGTCTCGGCGACCGGGGAGAAGCCGGTGACCGGGGCCCCCTTGCCGGCGAACCAGCGCTGCCGGGGCAGCCACTCGCGCAGCAGGGGGTCGAGTGAGGCGAGGAGAGCGGGCGTGGAGGGGCTGACCGTTTCCGCCATGGCGGTACGTCCTTTCCCCGTCGTCGGGGGCGTTAGTGATGCGTGCCCCGGGCGGGCCGGAGGAAACCAACCGCCGCCGCCCGGGGTGGACTGTGCCTGAGCGCTCCGCCGGCTAGACCGTCTCCGTGCGCAGCCGGAACCAGTAGAAGCCGTGTCCGGCCAGGGTGAGCAGGTACGGCAGCTCGCCGATCGCCGGGAACCGCACCCCGCCGATCAGCTCCACCGGATGCCGGCCGTCGAAGCGCCGGAGGTCCAGCTCCGTCGGCTGCGCGAACCGCGAGAAGTTGTGCACGCAGAGGACCAGGTCCTCCTCGTACTCCCGCAGGAACGCGATCACCGCCGGGTTCGACGACTGCAACTCGGTGTAGGACCCGAGTCCGAAGGCAGGATTCTGCTTGCGGATCTCGATCATGCGGCGGGTCCAGTGCAGCAGGGAGGACGGCGAGGACATGGAGGCCTCGACGTTGGTGACCTGGTAGCCGTAGACGGGGTCCATGATGGTGGGCAGGTAGAGCCGTCCCGGGTCGCATGAGGAGAAGCCCGCGTTGCGGTCGGGGGTCCACTGCATGGGGGTGCGGACCGCGTCGCGGTCGCCGAGCCAGATGTTGTCGCCCATGCCGATCTCGTCGCCGTAGTAGAGGATCGGCGAGCCGGGCAGGGACAGCAGCAGGGCGGTGAACAGCTCGATCTGGTTGCGGTCGTTGTCGAGGAGAGGGGCGAGGCGCCGCCGGATGCCGATGTTGGCGCGCATACGCGGGTCTTTCGCGTATTCGGCCCACATGTAGTCGCGTTCCTCGTCGGTGACCATTTCGAGGGTGAGCTCGTCGTGGTTGCGCAGGAAGATGCCCCACTGGCAGCCGGAGGGGATGGCGGGGGTCTTGGCGAGGATTTCCGAGACGGGGTAGCGGGACTCCCGGCGCACGGCCATGAAGATCCGCGGCATGACGGGGAAGTGGAACGCCATGTGGCACTCGTCGCCGCCGCTGCGGTAGTCCCCGAAGTAGTCGACCACGTCCTCGGGCCACTGGTTGGCCTCGGCCAGCAGCACGGTGTCCGGGTACTGCGTGTCGATCTCCTTGCGCACCCGCTTCAGGAAGTCGTGGGTCGCGGGGAGGTTCTCGCAGTTGGTGCCCTCGCGCTGGTAGAGGTACGGCACCGCGTCCAGCCGGAAGCCGTCGATACCCAGGTCCAGCCAGAACCGGAGCGCGGAGAGGATCTCCTCCTGGACGGCCGGGTTCTCGTAGTTGAGGTCCGGCTGGTGCGAGAAGAACCGGTGCCAGTAGTACTGCTTGCGGACCGGGTCGTAGGTCCAGTTGGAGGCCTCGGTGTCGACGAAGATGATCCGCGCGTCCTGGTACTGCTTGTCGTCGTCCGCCCAGACGTAGTAGTCGCCGTACGGCCCGTCGGGGTCCTTGCGCGACTCCTGGAACCACGGGTGCTGGTCGCTGGTGTGGTTCATGACGAAGTCGATGATGACGCGCATGCCGCGCTGGTGGGCGGCGTCGACGAACTCCACGAAGTCGGCGAGGTCACCGAACTCGGGGAGTACGGCGGTGTAGTCGGAGACGTCGTAACCGCCGTCCCGCAGCGGGGACTTGAAGAAGGGCGGCAGCCAGAGGCAGTCGACGCCGAGCCACTGCAGATAGTCCAGCTTCGCGGTCAGGCCCTTGAGGTCGCCGACACCGTCGCCGTTGCTGTCCTGGAAGGAGCGGACCAGGACCTCGTAGAAGACGGCACGTTTGAACCAGTCCGGGTCCCGGTCCTTTGCGGGAGTGTCCTCGAAGGTGTCCGGGACGGGTTCGTTGACGATCATTGTATGGGTGACCCTCCGATCTGCGGGGACGGTCGCAGGACGGTGAGGATGTGCGCGGCCCGATGACCCGGTTCCAGGCGCACATAGTTGGCCCTGCCCCAGTTGTAGGTTTCACCGGTGAGCTCGTCGCGCACCGGCACCGACTCGTGCCAGTTCAGGCCGAGTTGCGGCATGTCCAACGAGACGGTGGCCTCCTGGGTGTGGTGGGGGTCGAGGTTGACGACCACCAGAACCGTGTTCGATCCGCTCCGCTTGCTGTAGACGATCACTGCTTCCTGGTCGGCGTGGTGGAAGTGGAGGTCGCGCAACTGCCGCAGCGCCGGGCTGTTGCGCCGGACGGTGTTGAGGCGGGTGATGAGGGGGGCGATGCCGTCGGTGTCGGCGCGGGTCCAGTCGCGGGGTTTGAGCTGGTACTTCTCGGAG
>NZ_JBSHBL010000052.1:0-76809 GCF_053611985.1 Streptomyces sp. NPDC054770 | reverse complement strand
CGCCACGGGCCGCCCGCCGCCGGTCGGCCCGGCCCGCCGCCGGCGCGACGGCCGGTGCGACCGCCGGTGCGACCGCCGGTGCGACCGCCGGTGCGGATGCGGGTCCGTCGGGCGTGATCCGGGGCAGCTCACGCGTCTCGTCGTACGCGTTGAGCCAGCCGTGCGCGGTCGCCGGATCCCGGTACTCCTCGTACGCGGGGACCGGTCCGCCCTCCTGGCGCAGGTAGACGTTGGGAGCCCCGGTCTCGTCCTCGGCAGGTCTCGGCATGGACGCGGATTGTAGAGAGCGGAGGCACCTTTGAGACAGCTACCGGCGATAACAGGCCAAATCGACGGGCCCCGCACCGGCCCGAGCTGTCCCCCACACGTGTCTCACGTGGTGGAAAACACCGCCCGGCGGGCGTTACCGCCCCGTAAGCTCACCGACATGCAGGTGATCCAGTCGACCAAGCTCGCCAATGTCTGTTACGAGATCCGGGGCCCGGTTCTCGAGGAGGCGATGCGGCTCGAGGCGGCGGGGCACCGCATCCTCAAGCTCAACACCGGCAACCCGGCCGCCTTCGGCTTCGAGTGCCCGCCGGAGATCCTGGAGGACATCCTCCGCAACGTCTCCACGGCACACGGCTACGGCGACGCGAAGGGTCTGCTGGCCGCCCGGCGCGCGGTCGTCATGCACAACCAGACCATCGGCATCGAGACCGACGTCGAGCACGTCTTCATCGGCAACGGCGTCTCCGAGCTGATCGTGATGGCGATGCAGGGCCTGCTGGACGACGGTGACGAGGTCCTCGTCCCGGCTCCGGACTACCCGCTGTGGACCGCGGCGGTCTCCCTCTCCGGCGGTACCGCCGTGCACTACCGCTGCGACGAGCAGTCGGACTGGATGCCCGACCTCGCCGACGTCGAGCGCAAGGTCACCGACCGCACCAAGGCGATCGTCATCATCAACCCGAACAACCCGACGGGTGCGGTGTACGACGAGGCGATGCTGCGCGGGCTGACCGACATCGCCCGCCGCCACAACCTGCTCGTCTGCTCGGACGAGATCTACGACAAGATCCTCTACGACGGCGCCACGCACACGCCGACCGCGGCCGTCGCCCCGGACCTGCTCACGCTCACCTTCAACGGCATGTCCAAGGCGTACCGGGTGGCCGGCTACCGGGTCGGCTGGATGTCCATCTCCGGACCCCGGGCGCACGCCGACTCCTACATCGAGGGTCTGACGATCCTCGCGAACATGCGGCTGTGCGCGAACATGCCCGGCCAGCACGGTGTCGTCGCCGCGCTCAGCGGACGCCAGACGATCAACGACCTGGTCCTGCCGGGCGGGCGGCTGAAGGAGCAGGTGGACCTCGCCTACGACCTGCTCACCCAGATCCCGGGGGTGAGCTGCGTCCGTCCCAAGGGCGCGCTGTACCTCTTCCCGCGGCTCGACCCCCAGGTCTTCAAGATCAAGGACGACCGGCAGATGGTCCTGGACCTGCTGCGGCAGGAGAAGATCATGGTCGTCCAGGGCAGCGGCTTCAACTGGCCGGAGCCGGACCACTTCCGGGTGGTGACCCTGCCGACGGCCGGGGATCTGCGGGACGCGATCACCCGGATCGGCCGGTTCCTGGACGGGTACGGCCAGCCGTAGGTAGCGGCCGCAGCACCGTCCGTGAACCGGGTCAACTTTAGACGGAATCCAAGCTAGGATGGCTTCCTGTCAGAGCACAGGAGGCCATCGCCATGTACGAGCCGATCCGCACCAAGTCGGTCCACAGCACGATGGCCGGCACGCCTTCCGACTTCCCGCACCGGACGCGCGAGGAGGAGCTGGACATCCAGCTCGCGGGACACCTCGCGGCACTGCTGGCCGTCACCGACGAGCTGCGCGCACTCACTCCGTCCACCGACCTCGACGCCGCCGCGACCCGGTTGGCCGACCAGGTGGCCCGGCTGCGGGGCGGGCGTACGCCGGTCCGGGCGTCACTGACGGCGGTACCGGAGCCGGCCGCGCTGCACGAGCGCGCGCACGCTCTCGCCGGCCGCGCCCTGGTGGTCGCGGCGTCCCGGGCGGACACCGCGGCGGCGATCCTCGCCGCGGAACGCATGGACGCCCACGCCACCCTCACCACGGCAAGCTGACCCACCCCCGAACGGCCCCGGTCCGCGCGCTCCCGCAGCGACGCGCGGACCGGGTTGCCATATGTCAGTACGCTGAGGTCATGGGCATGGACTACCCGAAGATGCGCGTGATCGCCGAGCAGCTCGGGGCCTACTCCGAGCAGCTCGAAGGGACCTGGAGCGTCGAGATCGGACCCTCCGGCCCGATACTGGCGATGATGTGCCCGTCGAAACGGCATGAGGGCACGGTCAGCCGCATCCGCAATCAGCTCAACACCCAACTCCGCGTCACGCACCCCGGCTACATGTGCGAGAACGGCCCGGAGATCGAGCACCCCGCCCTCGGCCGCATGCGCCGCCCCGACGCCGTTGTCATCCCCGAGGACGTGCTCGACGAGGAGGGTATTGCCGTCGATGCCTCCCACGTGCTGGCCGTCGTCGAGATCGTCTCACCGTCCAACCCGGACAACGACTACGTCGAAAAGATCAGCGAATACCCGGCGATGGGCATCGCCCACTACATGATCGTCGACCCCCGGAGGGGCACGATCGAGGTGCATTCCGACCCGTGCGGGGACCGGTACCTGCGCATGGACCCGTACATCTACGGCGACCTGGTGCCCTTCGGCCCCTGGCAGGTGGAGACCTCCGCCTTCCGTCGTTACGGCAAGGCCGGGAACGCCCCCGCCTGACGACGCCCCGCGGAGCCCGGCGCTCCGGTTGCGTTCCGGGGCGCCCCCTTCACCCCTCGTTCACCCGTTCCACCCAGGACTGAGGGATTCCGGGAGCACTCTCCCCCTCGTGAGACGTATCGCAGGAATCGTCCTCGCGGTGCTGCTGATCGGTGGCGTGGTGGCTGCCGTCGTCGCAGGCCGGCAGGGGGACGGCAAGGGCACGGCAACGAAGACCGTGCGTGGTGTGATCGGTTCGGAGAAGTCGGACTTCTTCGCCGATCCCGATGTGGTGAAGGCCCTCGCCGCCAAGGGCTACACCGTCAGGACGGAGGCGTCGGGTTCCTGGGCCATGGACGGCCTGGACCTGAAGGGCTATGACTTCGCCTTCCCGTCCAGCTCGGCGCCCGCCGACGAGCTGGCCGAGAAGTACCACGCCCGCCAGCCCCTCCCCCGCCCCTTCTACTCGCCCCTCGTGGTGGTGGCCCACCGCAGCGCCGCCCAGGTGCTGGCCGCCAACGGCCTCGCCGTGCTGGACGGGAAGGGCAAGGGGACCCTGAAGATGGCCGCCTACCTGGACGCCGCCCGGCACGACCGGACCTGGCAGCAGCTCAAGGGGGCCAAGGCGCACGGGGAGTTGACCGGGACGCTCTTCATCGCCAGTACCGATCCGGAGACCTCCAATTCCGGCGCGCTTTACCTCGCCGCCGCCTCCTATGTCGCCAACGGGGGACGGGTGGTGGCGAACGACGGCGACATCGCGAGGACCGCACCGCTGCTGCACCAGCTGGTCAGCGTGCAGGGGGCCCAACAGCCCAGCAGCGACTCGGTGTTCAGGGACTTCATCAGCGGTGCCGGCAACCCGCTGGTCTGCCTCTACGAGTCCCAGGTCGTGTCACTGCTCGGCGCGGAGCACAGCGCGGACGACGACCTCGTCGTCCTCTACCCGGACACCACGGTCAACAGCGACCACACCGTCGTGCCGCTCGACGACGCGGGCCGGGCGCTCGGCGAACTCCTCAGCACCGACCCGACCCTGCGCAGGCTCGCCGTCCGGCACGGCTTCCGGCCCCAGGGCGACTCCGCCGAGTTCGTCCGGGCCACCGCCGACCGCGCCGCCTACCTCAACCAGACACTGACCGGCGTCCGGCAGGCGCCCGTGCCCACCTCCGCGGTGCTGCACGAGATGGCCCGCCGGGCGCGCGGCTGACGGGGGGGAATCCTGTGAGCAACTTCGACAAGCCGGTGCCGAGCGGCGCCGACCCCACGCCCACGCTCAGCGGTGACGACGTCTTCACGCTGACCCCGCCGGAGGCGGTCGCACCCGTGCCGCGCGAGAAGGCCGGCGGGCTGGTGCCCGTGGACGACGGTGTCCGTACGGACATGGCGCGGAAGGCCTCCGACTACGTCCGTGACCTCGCCGCCCTGGACGCCCGGTCACCGGAGTTCGCGAGCAAGGTCGGCGAGATCACCGGCCTCGGCGCCGGTGAGATGCGCACCGCCGCCTCGCAGTCCAACCGCATGCTGGAGCGTGCCGTCCGCAGCCTGCCCGACAGGGGCGGTGACGCCCAGGCCAAGGTGGCCGGCTCGCTGGTCGAACTCCGCCGGGTCGTCGAGGACCTGGACCCGCGCGACCTGCCCGCGGGCAAGGGCCGCAAGTTCCTCTCCCGGCTGCCCGGCGGCAACAAGCTCCGCGACCACGTCGCCAAGTACGCCTCCGCGCAGGGCACGTTGAACAAGATCGTGGGCTCGCTGCGCGGCGGGCAGGACGAACTGCGTCGGGACAACGCGGCGTTGCAGACCGAGCGGGTACGGCTCTGGGAGACCATGGGCAAGCTCCAGGAGTACGTCGTCCTCACCCAGGCCCTGGACACCGCCGTCGAACAGCACGTCACCCGGATCCCGGACCCCCAGGAGGCCGACGCCGTACGGGCGGACGTGCTCTTCCCGGTCCGGCAGAAGCACCAGGACCTGCTCACCCAGCTCGCGGTGTCCGCGCAGGGCTACCTGGCGATGGACGTCGTACGGCGCAACAACGACGAGCTGATCAAGGGCGTCGAACGGGCCGCCACCACCACCGTGTCGGCCCTGCGCATCTCGGTCATGCTGGCCTCCGCGCTCGACACCCAGAAGAAGGTGATCGAGCAGGTCAACGCGTTGCGCGGGACGACCGAGGACCTGATCCGGGGCAACGCCGAGATGCTGGCGAGCCAGAGCGGGGAGATCCAGCGCATCGCCGCCGACCCGGCCGTGGGCGCCGAGACGCTGCGCGCCGCCTTCCAGCAGATCTACCGCACCCTCGACGCCATCGACACGTACAAGGTGCAGGCGACCGAGGCGATGGCGAACACCGTGCAGTCCCTCACGGACGAACTCCAGCAGGCGAGCGCCTACCTGGAGCGCAGCCGGGCGAAGGGTGCACTGGAGGGCGGCCTCGCATGAACAGACCCCGCAGGAAAGGTCATCCCCTCCTCGCCCTCCTCGCGACGACGGCCGTCGTCCTGGCCGGCTGCACCTCCGAGGACCACGGCGACGACGCCACGGCCCCGAAGCCCGGCACCCTCCGGGTCCTCGCCTCCTCCGAACTCAGCGACATGACGGCCGTGTTCGACTGGGTCCGCAAGGACACCGGGGTCACGATCCGCCCCACCTACATGGGCACCCTGGACGCGATCGACCTGCTGGCCAAGGGCAGAGCGGACGGGAGGTACGACGCGCTCTGGCTGTCCTCCGACGACTATCTGCGGCTGCGCCCGGAGGCGGCGAAGAAGGTCGTCTCCGAGACCTCGGTCATGTCCAGCCCGGTCGCGATCGGCGTGAAGACGGCCACCGTGCAGGCGCTCGGCTGGAAGCCGGCCGACGTCACCTGGTCCACGATCGAGCAGGCCGTGGAAGCCGGCAAGCTGACATACGGCATGACGGACCCTGCCCGCTCCAACTCCGGCTTCGCCACGCTGGTCTCGGTGGCCTCCGCGCTCTCCGGCGCCCAGTCGGCGCTCACCGACGACGACGTGACGAAGGCGACCCCGCGGCTGCGCAAGTTCTTCAAGGGCCAGAAGCTGACCTCGGGCTCCTCCGGCTGGCTGGCCTCGGCCTACCGGCGGCGCGGTGACGTCGACGCCCTGCTCAACTACGAGTCGGTGCTCCAGGGCATCCCGGGCCTCACCGTGATCCGCCCGAGCGATGGCGTGGTCACCGCCGACTACCCGTTCTCCTCGCTCGCCTCGACCTCCTCCGCGACCCGTGAGGACGTCCGCAGGGTGACGGAGGACCTGCGTACCGCGGCCGTGCAGAAGCTCATCACGGACAGCACGCACCGCCGCCCGGTGGTGGCCTCCGTGGCCCCGGCCGCCGGCCTGGACACCACCCGTCGCCGTGAACTCCCCTTCCCCGGCAGCCGGTCCGTGGCCGACGGGCTCGTCTCCGCCTACGAGAACGACCTGCGCCGCCCCTCCCGCACGGTCTACGTCCTGGACACCTCCGGCTCGATGGAGGGCGACCGCCTCTCCCGTCTGAAGGCGGCCCTCACCGGCCTCACCAGCGACTTCCGCAACCGCGAGGAGGTCACCCTGATGCCGTTCGGCTCGGACGTGAAGAGCGTCAGCACCCACGTGGTCGACGACAAGGCCGACCTCGCCGCGATCCGCAAGGACACCGACGCCCTGCACGCCGACGGCAACACGGCGATCTACACCTCCCTGGAGAAGGCGTACGACAACCTGCGCACCGAACGGGACACGTTCACCTCGATCGTGCTGATGACGGACGGCGAGAACACCACGGGCGCCAAGGCCGGCGACTTCGACGGTTTCTACCGCGCGCTGCCCGTCGCCCAGCGCGACATCCCGGTCTTCCCCATCCTCTTCGGCGACTCCTCGCGCGCCGAGCTCCGGCACATCGCCGACCTGACCGGCGGCCGTCTCTTCGATGCCCGACAGGGCTCGCTGGACGGCGCCTTCGAGGAGATCCGTGGCTACCAGTAGGGCCCTCGCCTACCTCGAATCCCGTAAGAACCTCGCCGGTTCGGCGGGCGGCCTGCTGGGCCTGGTCCTGACGTTCACGGGCGTGGCGGGCCCGTACTGGCCGGTGGTGGTGGCGGGCCTGTACGGCGCGGGCGCGCTGATCGCCCCGCCGGACCGCCCGCCGCTGCCGGACTTCCCGACGCCGTCGGCGCAACTGGACTCGGTCCGGACCGACTTCGGCAAGCTGGAGACCTACCTCGCGGAGGTCGGCCTGCCGGCCACGGCCCAAGCCCGGCTCACCGAACTGACCGGCCTGCTCACGGCGTTGCTGGACCCCGGCTGGGCCGCCGAACTCCTCGCCCAGGACCCGGAGGGCGTACACGTCCTGTCCCGGACGGTACGGCAGGACATCCCGGAGGCGGTGGACAGCTTCGTACGCACACGATGGTGGACCCGCCTGACACCCGGCCAGGAACCTCCGGAGCGCCACCTGGAACGCCAGCTGACCGTACTCAAGGAGGAGGCAGAGCACTTGGCGGCGACCCTCAGGGACACAGAGGCCCGGCGCCAGGAGACACATACCCGCTACTTGGAAGAAAGGGGCAACTGAAGCGCCCCTTCAGGGGCGCGGGGAACTGCGCGATCAACCCCCACGCACGCGCACCCAACAACGCACCCCCCACAGGCGAAGGCCGCACACCCCATGGTGCGCGGCCTCGTCGATTTCACACCGCGGCCGGTCGTGACGATCGCTGGTCAGGGCACATCCGAACCGGCCGCGGAGTCTTTCCGAAGGGACCTCAGCCCAGCCGCTCCACCAGCGCCCGGTACTCGGCCCACAGCTCCTTCGGCGTGTGCTCACCGAAGGTGTTGAGGTGGTCGGGGACGAGTGCCGCCTCCTCCCGCCAGACCTCCTTGTCGACGGTCAGCAGGAAGTCGAGGTCGCTCTCGTCGAGGTCGAGCCCGTTGGTGTCGAGGGCGTCCCGGGTCGGCAGCACACCGATCGGCGTCTCCACACCGGCCGCCTTGCCGTCCAGCCGCTCCACGATCCACTTCAGGACGCGGGAGTTCTCGCCGAAGCCCGGCCAGACGAACTTGCCCTGGTCGTTCTTGCGGAACCAGTTGACGTAGTAGATCTTCGGCAGCTTGGCCTGGTCCTTGTCCTTGGCCACGTCGATCCAGTGGGCCATGTAGTCGCCCATGTTGTAGCCGCAGAACGGCAGCATCGCGAACGGGTCGCGGCGCAGCTCGCCGACCTTGCCCTCGGCGGCGGCGGTCTTCTCGGAGGCCACGTTGGCACCCAGGAAGACACCGTGGTTCCAGTCGAAGGACTCGGTCACCAGCGGCACGGCGGTGGCGCGGCGGCCGCCGAAGAGGATCGCCGAGATCGGCACGCCCTTCGGGTCCTCCCACTCCGGCGCGATGATCGGGCACTGGGCGGCGGGGACGGTGAACCGGGCGTTGGGGTGAGCGGCCGGGGTCTCGGAGCCCGGCGTCCAGTCGTTGCCCTTCCAGTCGGTGAGGTGGGCCGGAGTCTCCTCCGTCATGCCCTCCCACCAGATGTCGTCGTCGTCCGTGAGCGCCACGTTGGTGAAGACGGCGTTGCCCCACAGCGTCTTCATCGCGTTGGCGTTGGTGTGCTCACCGGTGCCGGGCGCGACGCCGAAGAAGCCGGCCTCGGGGTTGATGGCGTACAGGCGGCCGTCCGCGCCGAACCGCATCCAGGCGATGTCGTCGCCGATCGTCTCGACGGTCCAGCCGGAGACGGTGGGCTCCAGCATGGCGAGGTTCGTCTTGCCGCAGGCGCTCGGGAAGGCCGCGGCGACGTACTTGGACTCGCCCTGCGGGGGCGTGAGCTTGAGGATCAGCATGTGCTCGGCGAGCCAGCCCTCGTCGCGTGCCATGACGGACGCGATGCGCAGGGCGTAACACTTCTTGCCGAGCAGGGCGTTGCCGCCGTAGCCGGAGCCGTAGGACCAGATCTCGCGCGACTCGGGGAAGTGCGAGATGTACTTGGTCTGGTTGCACGGCCAGGCCACGTCCGCCTCTCCTTCCGCGAGCGGGGCGCCGAGGGTGTGGACGGCCTTGACGAAGAACCCGTCGGAGCCGAGTTCGTCGAGGACGGCCTGGCCCATGCGCGTCATGGTGCGCATCGAGACGGCGACGTACGCCGAGTCCGTGATCTCCACGCCGAGGGCGGACAGCGGCGAGCCGAGGGGGCCCATGCAGAACGGGACGACGTACATCGTCCGGCCCTTCATCGAGCCGCGGAACAGGCCTTTCTCGCCGGAGAAGATCTCCCGCATCTCCGCGGGGTCCTTCCAGTGGTTGGTCGGGCCGGCGTCCTGCTCCCGCTCGGAGCAGATGAACGTACGGTCCTCGACCCGGGCGACGTCGGTCGGGTCGGAGGCCGCGTAGTAGGAGTGGGGGCGCTTGATCGGGTCGAGCTTCTTGAAGGTGCCCTTCGCCACGAGCTCTTCGCACAGTCGCTCGTACTCGGCCTCGGATCCGTCACACCAGACCACGCTGTCCGGTTGCGTCAGTTCGGCGATCTCGTTGACCCACGAGATCAGTTCCTGATGGTGGGTGGGGATGACGGTGGGAGCCGCGTTGTCGCGCGCCACGATTGCTCCTAAATGAGGGATTTTTGATCTTGTGGCCCTGTTCCGGGCCTTGTTGCCCCGTGGGGGCTGCGACCCGGATGCTTCGTAGCCGCTCATCCGGTGCCGACCGCACTCATTTGATCCTCCGACTCGATCACCCATCTGTCCAGAGGGAGTCACAGATGAGCGACGTGAGGAAGACCACGGTTTCTGCGTCCACCTGCGTTTCTTTGCGTCCACATTGAGTTCGCCTCAAGGTCTTTTTGCACACATCTGTGAGCGCGACCGGGGCTCCGTGAGATGATGGCCACTCCGCGACGGTCATCCGGCGAGACTGACCTGTTACTTACGGTTCCGTAGGTACGATGCCCTTCATGACTGCGTCCGCCCCCGACGCGCCCACGGACCCGCCGGCCGCCGGCCGCGCTCCCGCTGCGCTCTCCTCCCTGTCGCAACAGGTCAAACCCAAGCTGCGCGGCTGGCTGCACCTGGGCATGTTCCCGGCCGTACTCGTGGCGGGTCTGGTCCTCACCGCCCTCGCGGACTCACCGCGCGGCCGCATCGCCTGCGGGATCTTCGCCCTGACGGCCTGCCTGCTCTTCGGCGTCAGCGCGCTCTACCACCGGGGCAACTGGAGCCCGCGCATGGACGGCATCCTGCGCAGACTCGACCACGCCAACATCTTCCTGATCATCGCGGGCACCTACACCCCGCTGACCCTGCTGCTCCTGCCGGGCACCAAGGGCCAGTGGCTGCTGTGGGGCATCTGGGCCGCGGCCGCCGCGGGCATCGCCTTCCGGGTCTTCTGGGTCGGCGCGCCGCGCTGGCTGTACACGCCCTGCTACATAGCGATGGGCTGGGCGGCGGTCTTCTACCTGCCCGACTTCATGCGCACCGGCGGTATCGCGGTCCTGGTCCTGGTGGTCGTCGGCGGCCTCCTCTACAGCGCGGGCGGCGTGATCTACGGCATCAAGCGCCCGAACCCGTCACCGCGCTACTTCGGGTTCCACGAGGTGTTCCACTCCCTCACGCTGGCCGCGTTCGTGGTGCACTACGTCGGCATCTCCCTGGTGGCCTACCAGCACGCATAGACCCCGCACCGCTCCTTCGAGTGGCCACGGCTTCCGAGCCGTGGCCACTTTTTTCATGCCCTCCTCCATGTTACGACATCAACTCCTCATTGACAGCAACTGGATTTTGATAGCTACTATCATTTCATGGCTACTGTCACTCATCCTGAAGAGACGCACCAGAACCCCCGCCGCTGGTGGGCCCTCGGTGCCCTGGTCGCGAGCATGCTGGTGCTCGGCTTCGACACGACGATCCTCAATGTGGCGCTCCCGACGATGGCCGGGGAACTCGGCGCCACCACCAGTCAGCAGCAGTGGATGGCGGACGCGTACGTCATCGTCTTCGCGTCGCTGATGCTCCCCGCCGGACTCCTCGGCGACCGCTTCGGGCGCCGCCGGATGCTCGTCGTCGGCCTGCTGGTCTTCCTGGCCGGGTCGGTGCTGGGTTCACTGGCCGGCGACGTGAACTGGGTGATCGCCGCCCGCGCGGCCATGGGCGTCGGCGCCGCGCTGGTGATGCCGCTCGCGATGTCCGTGCTGCCCTCGCTGTTCGGACCGGGCGAGCGCACCCGGGCCGTCGGCATCGTCTCGGCCGCCTCGGCGCTCGGCCTGCCGCTCGGCCCGATCATCGGCGGCTTCCTGCTCAACCACTTCTGGTGGGGCTCGGTCTTCCTGATCAACGTGCCGATGGCCGCCATCGGCATCGCCGCCTGCGTCTTCCTGCTCCCCGAGACCAGCGACCCCGCCTCCCCCAAGGTCGACGTCCTCTCCACCGCGCTCACCGCGATCGGCCTCGGCGCCCTGGTCTACGCGATCATCGAGGCCCCCGGCCGCGGCTGGGGCGACCCGCTGGTGCTGGCCCTGTTCACGATCGCCGTCGTCCTGGTCACCGCCCTGGTGCTGCGCGAACGCCGGGCCCACCGCCCGATGCTCGACATGGAGCTCCTCACCCACCGCGGCTTCCTGCTCAACACCCTCGCGGCGACGCTCGTGATGTTCGTGCTGTCCGGCCTGCTGTTCGTGCTGCCGCAGTACCTCCAGGCGGTCCTCGGCAACGACGCCTTCGGCACCGGCCTGCGCCTGCTGCCCATGATGGGCGGCCTGATCATCGCCGCACGGGCCGCCCAGCCGGTCGTCGCCCGCTTCGGCGCCCGCGCCGTGGTCGCCGCCGGCCTGGTCGTCCTCGCCTTCGCCGCCCTGCTCGGCAGCCGCACCTCGGTGAGCGACGGCTACGGCTTCACCGCGCTGTGGCTGTCCATCGCCGGGCTCGGCTTCGGCTTCTCGGTGGTCCCCTCGATGGACGGCGCGCTCGGCGCCCTGCCCGCGGACCGGGCCGGCAGCGGCTCCGGGCTGCTGATGACCACGCGCCAGGTCGGCGGCGCCATCGGCATCGCCCTGCTCGGCAGCCTGCTGGCGGGTGCCTTCCGCGACCGCCTGGACGTGACCGGCCTGCCCGCCCCGCTCGGCCACACCGCCGGTGAATCGGTCGTCGCCGCCCACCTGGTCGCCGGGAAGACCGGCTCCGCCCACCTCGTCGCCTCCGCGAACGCCTCGTACGTCCACGGCATGGGCCTGGTCCTGATGGTCTGCGGCATCGCCGCGCTCGCCACCGCGCTGCTGGCCGCCGCGCTCCTGCCCAACACGCCCACCGCGCGCCGTACCGAAGGGAACGAGTCCCCGGCCGTGGCCCCCGCCACCGCCGATGCCGGACAATGACCGGCATGACGGCACCGCACACCTCCTTCTCCCCCGCCGACAACCCCCGGCTCGGCCTGCGCGAACGCAAGAAGATCAAGACCCGCGAGGCGATCCGCACCGCGATGTACGCGCTGGTCACGGAGCAGGGGTACGACGCGACGACGATCGAGCAGATCGCCGAGCGGGCCGAGGTGTCGCCGTCGACGGTCTACCGGTACTTCCCGACCAAGGAGGACATCGTCCTCACGGACGAGTACGACCCGCTCATCATGGCGGAGCTCCGGGCGCGGCCCGCCGACGAGCCGTGGCCGGTCTCCCTCCGCCATGTGATGCACCGGGCGATCAGGATGGGCATAAAGGACGACCCCGTGGTCTCCCGGCTGCGCACCCGGCTGATGGTCGAGGTACCGGCGGTGCGCTCGCGGATGATGGAGAGCATGTCGAGCACCGGCCGCATGCTCCGGCAGGCCATCAGCGAGCGCACCGGCCGCGACCCGGACAGCCTGGAGGTACGGGTCTACGCGATGTCCATCGTCGGCGGACTGATGGAGACCTCGATGTACTGGGCGGAGCAGGACCACGAGCCCGACTACGACGCCCTCGTCGACCGCGCCCTGAACGTCATCGAGCACGGCCTGCCCCCGGAAAACCACTGAGGTCACGGCCGTCTCCCGTGCCATCCTGAGCAGGTGAACGCTTCCGAGATCCAGGTCGAAGTCGCTCCCGGGCTGGCCCTGTTCGTCCCGCACGCCCGCCGCGTCGGCGTCCACCCCCTCACCGTCGACGGCGTCTCGACCCTCGGCCACGTCATCGAGTCCCTGGGCGTCCCCCTGACCGAGGTCGGCGCCCTGGTGGTGGACGGCCGGGAGGTCCCCGTGGCCCACATCCCGGCGCACGGCGAGCGGGTGACCGTACGCCCCGTACAGCGCCCCCAGCGCGTCCCCGGCGCTCCGCTCCGCTTCCTCCTCGACGTCCACCTCGGCACCCTCGCCCGCCGACTCCGGCTGCTCGGCGTGGACGCGGCGTACGAGTCGACGGACATCGGCGACCCGGCCCTCGCGGCCCGCTCGGCGGCCGAGCGGCGCGTACTGCTGAGCCGCGACCGGGGCCTGCTGCGCCGCCGCGAACTCTGGGCCGGCGCCTACGTGTACAGCACCGGCCCCGAGGACCAACTCCGGGACATCCTCGACCGGTTCGCCCCCGACCCGCGCCCCTGGACCCGCTGCACGGCCTGCAACGGCCTGCTGGAGGAGGCCACGAAGGAGGAGGTGGCGGACCAGCTGAAGGGCGGGACGCAGAAGTCGTACGACGTCTTCGCGCGGTGCGCGGAGTGCGGCCGCGCCTACTGGAAGGGCGCGCACCACCAGCAGTTGGAGGCCATCGTGGCGCGCGCCCTCGCCGAGTTCGCCTGAACCGGCGCCGGTCGGCGGTCAGTTGCGGCCGAGCGCCCGGTACTCCCAGCCGGCCGCGCGCCACTGGGCGGGGTCGAGGGCGTGCCGGCCGTCCACGACCCGGCGCCGGTTCACCACGGCGCCCATGACCTCCGGGTCGATCTCCCGGAACTGCGTCCACTCGGTGAGCAGGACCACGACGTCGGCGTCCGTGGCGGCCTGCAACGCGTCGGTCCCGTAGTCCAGTTCGGGGTGGACGCGGCGAGCGTTGTCCATCGCCACCGGGTCGTAGACCGTCACCCGGGCGCCGGCCCGGTGCAGGGCGGCGGCGACGTCCAGCGCCGGGGCGTCCCGGATGTCGTCGGAGTCGGGCTTGAAGGCCGCCCCGAGCGCGGCCACCCTCGTCCCGGCGAGATCGCCGCCGACCAGCTCGCGGACCAGGTCCACGGTGCGGGCCCGGCGGCGCTGGTTGATCGCGTCCACCTCGCGCAGGAAGGCGACCGCCTGGGCGACGTCCAGTTCCTCGGCACGGTGGATGAACGCCCTGATGTCCTTGGGCAGGCAGCCGCCGCCGAAGCCCAGCCCCGGCCGCAGGAAACGGCCCCCGATCCGGTCGTCGTAGGCCAGCGCCTCCGCAAGCCGGTGCACGTCGGCGCCGGTGGCCTCGCAGACCTCCGCCATGGCGTTGATGTACGAGATCTTCGTGGCCAGGAAGGAGTTGGCGGCGACCTTGACCAGTTCGGCGGTCGGCAGGTCGGCGACCACCACCGGGGTGCCCTGGGCGATGACGGGCGCGAACGCGGCGCGCAGCTGCTGTTCCGCCCACGCGGACTCGGTGCCGAACACCAGCCGGTCGGGGTGCAGCGTGTCGTCCACCGCGAAGCCCTCGCGCAGGAACTCCGGGTTCCAGGCCAGCTCCACGGCGTCCCCGGCCGGGGCGGTGCTGCGGACCAGCTCCGCGAGGCGGGCCGCGGTGCCCACCGGTACCGTCGACTTCCCGACCACCAGGGCCCGGCGGCGCAGGTGCCGGGCCAGCTCGGTCACCGCGCCCTCCACGTAGCTCAGGTCCGCGGCGTAGGAGCCGGGCTGCTGCGGGGTGCCCACGCAGACGAAGTGGATGTCGCCGAACTCCGCGGCCTGAGCGAGGCTGGTCGTGAAGTGCAGCCGGCCCGATTCCTGGGCCTTGACCAGGAGTTCGGGCAGCCCTGGCTCGAAGAACGGCACCCGCCCGGCTCTCAGCAGCTCGATCTTGCCGGGATCCACGTCGACGCCGAGCACTTCGTAGCCGAGCGCCGCCATGCACACGGCGTGCGTGGCGCCCAGGTAGCCGGTGCCGATGACGGTCAGGCGGGGAAGGTCGGTGCCGACGGTGCCGTCAGTGCCGTGGGTGGCGGCGGGAAGAGTGTCCATGATGCCTCCGAGGGGGATTCCGGGCGGAAAGCGCGCATGCCGAGGACGCGCGTGGGTGAAGTGGGTGAAGGAGAGGGAACCGCGGCCGCGTGGGGCCCGGGTGCGGACCGGGCCCCTCGCCGTCAGGAGGAGCAGTCGACGTTGGCGAGGCCCTTCGCCGCGTCGCTGACCTTGTTGTCGCAGGTGACCTTGTTGTTCTCGACGGGCGCGAAGTGGAAGCCGTAGCCGGGGCCGTCCACCTGCGCGGTGTTGGCCTGGAACACGTTTCCGGTGCCCCAGCCGTCGAGGATCTGGTGGGTCTGGAAGCCGTCCGCGCGGGAGTGGCGGCCGACGTTGCCCTTGATCAGCCAGTCGTTGCCCTTGACGTCGACCCAGGAGTCGTTGTGGCCTCCGCTGAGGTCGGCGCCGTCGAAGGTGTTGCCGAGCAGAGAGCCTCCGGTGGTGCCCTCCTTGATGTCGACGGACTCGGCGGTGGTGTCGCTGATGTGGTTGCCGCGGATGACGTTGTCGTCGCTCTTGTCGGGCTTGCAGTCGGTGACGGTGCACCAGTTGGACTCCGCGGACCCGACGTAGATGCCCTCGCCGAACTGCTCCTTGCGCTTGCCGGTGGCGCGCACGGTGTTGTTCTCGACCACGTTGCCGGAGCTGAAGTCGCGCAGGTGGATGCCCTCGTCGCCGATGTTCTCGACGGTCAGGCCCTGGATGACGGTGCCCTGGACCTTGTCGGCCATCACCCCCTTCTGGCCGTTGCGCACGGTGAAGCCGATCAGCCGCCAGTGGCTGGCGCCGTCGAGGTGGAAGGCGTAGCCGCCGTCGACGTCCCCGGCGTCGATCACCGCGCCGGGGCCGCCGCACAGGAAGATCGGACGGTCCGCCGTACCGGGGGTGGTGGCGGTGAAGCGGTCCGAGTAGACCCCGTCCGCCATCTTGATGACGTCACCGGGCCGAGCCTGTTCCAGCGCGTCCTTCAGGGACTTGGCGTCGCTGACCGTGACGGTGGCGGCCGGGCACTTCACCGGTCCGGAGGCCGCGGCCGCGACCGAACCGGACGCGGTGGGCGTGGCCGACCCGTCGCCGGCCGCCGTGTCACTCGGTGCCGGGTCGGAGGCCGTGGCGCCGGAGTCCCCGGGGTCGTCCCCGTCGTCCGTGGGTTCGGCGACCGGGATGGTGGGGCCGGCGGTGGGACCGGCGCCGTACACGACGGGCCGGTCGTCGCCGGCGGAGACGCCCGCCACGATCAGCGCCACCACCGAGACCACCAGGGCGGCCGAGGCCACCCACAGCGGCAGCCCGCCGGAGAGCCAGATCCGGCGCAGCCGTTCCGCGGCGGACTCGCCCGCCGGACCGCTGCCGTCCCCCGGACCGCCACCGCCGTCGCCCGCCCCGTCGGCGCCGGGCGCCGCCGGGATGTCGTCGCTCATTCGCTCATCACCGGCTCCCGCCGGCGGCCCGCCACGGCGATCTCGTCCGGCGGCGGGGCCGGCAGCGGGGCCTTGTCGGAGTACGGGTGGATGATGTCGGCGCCCCGGCCGGCCGCCCGTCGCCTGCGCCGGCCCATGGCGGCCGAGAACAGGATGAGCAGCAGGATGCCCGTCCACAGCAGGGTCATCGGGCTCGCGTAGTGCTTGACCTTGACCCAGAAGGAACTGGTGTCGTACCAGGCGAAGGTCTGGTTCTCCTTGATGTCGGCACCGCCGTGGGAGCGGCTGGAGTCCAGCGCGCTGGGGCCGACCCCGGCGATCACGTTGTACGAGACCGTGGTGCCGTCCACGCCGCCGACCAGGCTGACGCCGTGGTTGGTGGCGTCCTGGACGGTGTTGCCGCGTATCTCGGCGGCCGAGTCGCGGACGTACACCCCGGTCTCGGGCCCGTCGATGATGTTGCCGGTGACCGTGGCGCCGGTGACCCCGTCGCGCACCGAGATGCCCTGCCGGTTCTGGCCGGTGAGGCGGTTGCCGGTGATGGAGACCTTGTCCGCCGCCAGGCGGGCCACGATCCCCATGTCACCGCCCTCGATGCGGTTGTTCTGCACGCCGACGTCGAATCCGCCCAGCACCTCGACGCCGTACCGGCCGTTGTCCTTGGCCACGCTGTTGGCGACCGAGTTGGAGCCGTAGCTGTCTACGGCCTGCCCGGAGGCGGAGGGGCCGTCCGCAAGGGGCTTGCCGCTGAGCGTGTAGCCGTTGCCGCCGTTGCCCTCGGCGGTGGAGCCGCTGATCCGGACCTGCTGGGTGGCCCGGGAGAGGATGAACCCGTCGCCGCCGTTGTCCTTCGCGACCGTGCGCTGCACGAGCGAGCTGGAGACGAACCGGTGCAGCACCACCCCGTCCTCCAGGCTGTCCGCCACGGTCGTGTCGCTGATCTCGATCCCCGTCGCGCTGGAGATGAAGATCCCGAAGGCGTTGCCGGTGATGGTCGAGTGGGTGATCGACCCGGAGACGTAGGAGAGACCCGCGGTCGAGAAGCGGGCGTCGGGGGTGGTCAGCGCGCCCGAGGGCATGGCCGTGACGTCACCGCTGCTGGTTTTCTGGTCGTCCTGGTCGCCCTGCGCGTCGGCCCGCTCCCGCGCGGTCTTGCCGTGCACCTGGCCGGTGTCCTCCAGCGAACCGGTGTTCGGCCGGTCGGTGCCGGTGAGGCTGAGCCCGCCGGTACGGCCGCTCCAGAACCCCAGGTTCGAGAGTTTCGTGTGGGTCATCTCGAACTGGCCGCCGATGGTGCGGATGTAGGCGCGGCCGTCCCGGACGTCGGTGTCGGCCTTGTTGGCCTGCGGGTCCCAGCTGGTGATGGTCAGCGGCGCCTGGGAGGTGCCCTGGAGGGACAGTTCGCCGCCGAAGGAGACGATGGAGACGAAGCCGCTGCGGTTGCTGGCCATCCGCAGGGTGAGGCCGCCCGGGTTGGACAGCTTCAGCTTGGCGCCGACGTTCAGGTAGATGTTCTCGGTCAGTACGTACGAGCCGTCCTTGCGCCGTACGAAGGTCTGCGGGGCGAGTTTCAGCAGGTCGGCGATGGTGTAGGCGTTGCTGCGCTCGGTGAGGACCAGGGTGTACCCGTTGTCGGTGTCCAGCCGGTACGGCACGGTCCACTTGGTGCTCTGCAGGGGCGCCACCGAGCTGAACGCCCGTACCTGGTTGAGCCGGTGGTCCTCGTCGGCGACCAGCGCGGACTGGGTCTCGGCGTCCTCGGCGGCCAGTTTCTGCTTCTTGTCGCCGTCCCCGTCGGCGTGCGCCGTGGCCGAGGCGCCCAGCAGCAGCGTCGCCGCCACCGCGAAGGCGCCCAGCACGGCCACCGCTCCGGCACCGGCCCGGCGCAGCCGGGTGCCGGAGACCGGTCTTCTCTTGGTCATGGGATGCGTCATGAGGGGGGTGGCCATGGCGTCAGATCACCTCGGGCTGGAGTGCGGAGTGGCCCTGGCCGCCGCCGGCGGATCCGGAGAGCGTGGCCGCGCTCTGGCCCTCGCCTCCGATGCTGGTGCTGGTGCGGGTGAGCCAGCCCTGCTTGTTCATGGTGACGAAGGCGTACAGCTTGATCGGCAGCGAGATCATGATGACCACGAGCGCCGTCAGCGGCAGCAGGAAGAGCTCCTGCGGGTGCCTGCGCAGGTGCGAGTAGCCGCGGACGGCACGGCCCAGCAGCAGCCAGACCAGGGTGAGGACGACACCGCGCGGGCTGAAGTCCAGCCTGCTCAGCAGCAGATAGCCGAGGGCCATGCCCATGGTCACCGGGGTCAGCAGGATCTGCAGCACCGTGATCTTGGTGACCAGCGGGACCCGCCACAGCCAGCCCTTGTACAGGGCGGTCAGGTAGCACCGGTAGGAGTTGCGGCTCCACCGGACGCGCTGTTTCACGAAGGCCCGGAAGGACGACGGGAACATGGAGATCGCCCGCGCCGAGGACTGGTGCACGGTCTTGTACCCCGAGGCGAGCACCAGCCAGGTCAGCCTGCCGTCGTCGCCCGCCACACAGCGGCGGCCGAGGAAGAACTCGTTCTCCAGGTTCTCCAGCACGGGCAGCACCGCCGCGCGGCGGTAGGCGGCGGTACGGCCGGACAGGCAGGCCACGGCACCGGCCCGGCCCATGGCCGGAACGTAGTCGTAGTAGCGGAGGTTGACCAGCCAGTCGGCGATACGGCGCCAGACGCTGGTGGTGCGTTGGTAGACGTTCTGCTGGGTGCCCACGCCGCCGACCGTCGGGTCCTCGAACGGCATCTGCACGGCGTCCAGGAGCCCCGGCTCCCAGCGGGTGTCGGAGTCCACCAGGACGAGCAGCTCGCTCGTGGCGGCCCGTATGCCGACCCCCAGGGCGGAACGTTTCCCCCTGTGCTCGAAGGCGAGCACCCGGACCCGGGGGTCCTCCACCAGCGACAGCCGGTGCAGTACCTCGTGGTCCTCGACGTCAGGAACGATGATGATCTCGGCGGGATCCTGGGCCAGCCAGGTCTCCAGGCACTCCAGCAGGATCTCCGGGTCTTCCCGGTAGGCCGGGACCACCACGGAGACGCTGGTTCGGAAGTTGTTGACGACTGGCTTGGCGAACCGGGAGAGCACCGCTCGGTACAACCACAGGGCCCAGACGAACAGTCCGGCAAGCCCCAGCGGCATCAGCTCTCGCCACGAAGTTTCCCCCACAGCCTCGACGATCCACGACCAGACCTGGTCGAAGAACTCGGACAAAGTTGCGCTCTCCCCCCACATGACACGACTGCCACGGTCCGAAACAAGACAGAACCGGGCACTGCTCCAGCGATGCTAGGGGCCCTTGGGTGAACGGCGATCACACTAAACTCAAACTTCACTTACAGAGTCTTCACACCCACTCGCCCCGACCGTGACGGTGCGTCACACCTGTCACGGCACGGGGTGAATCTTATGAGGATGATGTGAAGAGCTTGAGCTCTTCCGATAAAGGACATGTTTCAACGCAACGCGCGGAAAGCGCGCTCCTGCACTTGGTCCGGGGCCCGCTGGAGCGCCCTGTAAGGGGCGCGGGGAACTGCGCGAGCAACCCCCACGCGCCGGCAGCCGACAACGCGCCCACAGACTTCGGCAGCCTTCAGCCCCGCAGTGCCGCCCGCAGCCGTTCCGGGTCGGTGGTCGGCGCGTCACAGGTGAAGTGGCGGCACACGTACGCGGCCGCCTCCCCATCGACCAGCGGCCGCCCCGCGAGCAACGGGAACTCGTCGCTCTCGGGAGTCCCCACGGCCACGACGGCACCGGGCGCGGTGCCCAGAAGTGCCGTGCGGTGCAGGGCGGTTGCGCCGGCGTCCCGGTCGCCCGGTCCGACGATCGCGACCTCGCGCGGACCGTCGAGCAGCGCCTCGGCGACCGCGAGCCCCCATCCGATGAAGCGCGGCACGCGCGGTCCGAGCGTCCCGACGATCCCCAACGCCCCTTCCGCGGCGATGCGATGAGGTTCGGAGCCGGTGTGGGCCGCATAGCCGAGCAGCGCGCCGGCCGCGGCGGTCCAGCCGGAGGGCGTGGCGTTGTCGGTCGGGTCCTGCGGCCGGCGGATCAGCCGCTCGGCGTCGGAGGCGGTGTCGTAGAGGGCACCGGTCTCCGGGCTCTCCTGGTCGGTGAAGCGGGCCAGGACATGGTCGAGGAGCAGCCCGGCGAACTCCAGCCAGACGCCCTCGCCGGTCACGGACGCGAGCGCGAGGAAGCCCTCGGCGACGTCGCCGTAGTCCTCCAGCACGCCCGCGTTGGCACCGGCCCTGCCGTCCCGGCTGGTGCGGGCGAGCCGCGCGTGGTCGTCGAGATGGAGCCGTACGAGGAGATCGGCGGCGCCGACGGCGGCCTCGACCAGGTCGGGGCGGTCGAAGTAGGCGCCGGTCTCGGCGAGTGCGGCGACGGCGAGGCCGTTCCAGGCGGCGACGACCTTGTCGTCCCGGCCCGGGGCGGGGCGGTCGGCCCGTGCGGCCAGCAGCCGCCGCTTGACGGACTCGATGCGCTCGGCGTCGAAAACACCCTCCTGCTGCGGGAGTTGCAGCACGGACTGGCCGTGCTCGAAGGTGCCCTCCGCGGTGACGCCGAAGTACTGGGCGGCGAGGCCCGCGTCGTCCTCACCCAGGACCTCGCGGAGCTGGGCGGGCGTCCAGACGTAGTACGCGCCCTCGACGTGCCGCCCGCTCCCGTCGTCGCTGTCGGCGTCCAGGGCGGAGGCGAACCCGCCCTGAGCGGTGCGCAGTTCGCGGACCATGAAGTCGGCGGTCTCCAGGGCGACCCGGCGGGCCAGCTCCGACCCGGTGGCCCGCCACAGGTGGGCGTACGCCCGGCACAGCAGGGCGTTGTCGTACAGCATCTTCTCGAAGTGCGGCACGACCCAGTCGCGGTCCACGGAGTAACGCGCGAAGCCGCCGCCGAGCTGGTCGTAGAGGCCGCCGCGGGCCATCCGCTCGCAGGTGTCCACGGCCATCTGCAGCGCGCCCTCGGCACCGGTCCGGGCGTGGTGCCGGAGCAGGAACTCGACGACCATGGACGGCGGGAACTTCGGGGCACCGCCGAATCCGCCGCGCTGCGGGTCGTACTCGCGGGTGAGCCCGAGCAGCGCCTGGGAGAGTTCCTGCTCGCCGGGCGGCCGGCCGGCCTGGTGGCCGAGTTCGCGCTGGGCCAGGTCGCGGACGATCTTCCCGGCGACCTCGGCGACCTCGTCCCGCCGGTCGGTCCAGGCGGCCCGGACACCCTCCAGGACCTGCCGGAAGGAGGGCATGCCGTGGCGGGGGGCGGGCGGGAAGTACGTGCCGAAGTAGAAGGGTTCGGCGTCGGGGGTGAGGAAGACGGTCATGGGCCAGCCGCCCTGCCCGGTGGCGGCCTGCACGGCCTCCATGTAGACGGCGTCGACGTCCGGGCGTTCCTCACGGTCGACCTTGACGCTGACGAAGTGCTCGTTGAGGTAGTCGGCGGTGGCCGTGTCCTCGAAGGACTCGTGGGCCATGACGTGGCACCAGTGGCATGAGCTGTACCCGACGCTCAGCAGGACGGGTTTGTTCGCGGCCCGCGCGGCCTCGAAGGCCTCGGCCGACCAGGGCCACCAGTCGACGGGGTTGTCGGCGTGCTGGAGGAGGTACGGGGACGTCTCATGGGCCAGTCGGTTCACCGTTCCACTCTCCCACGGGCTCGGCCACGGCGTAGAAACGCATGTTGACGGGGCGCGCCCCTTCGGGGGCGGTCTCGCGCGAGTGCCCGTAGTGGTCGAGCAGGGCGCGGTACTCACGCATGAAGGCGGTGAGCTCGTCCCTGGTCAGCCAGGTGCCGTGGCGCTGGACATGAGCCCAGCCGTCCGGGCCGCGGTACTCCTCGTGGGCGCGACGGAACAGCTGGGTGTCGATGTCGATCTTCAGCAGGGCGAGGTGCCTGGCGGCCTCGAACTCCTCCGTCGTCATCGTCGCCGGGTCGGGTGTGGTGTGGCTGAAGGGCAGGCTCCGCCACCAGCGCTCCCGGCCGCCGGACTTCTCCGGGATCTCCTCGATGAGCTTCTGCTCGGCGAGTTTGCGCAGGTGGTAGCTGGTGGTGCCGGAGCTCTCCCCCAGTTCGCGGGCGAGCACCGTCGAGTTCGCCTCGCCGTGCCGGGCGAGGTAGTCGAGGATCCGGCGGCGCAGGGGGTTGCCGAGGGACTTGTAGAGGGCGGTGCGCTCCAGGCTGGTCAGCTCGGCGGGTGCGGCGGGGGCGGCGGGTGTCTCGGGGTCTGCGGCGGGTGTCTCGGGGTGTGCGGCGGGCTCGGGCGCTCCGGCCGTCGGGGGCGTGCCGTCGGTCATGCGGTCACCGTAACCCTGAGAACCCTGAGACATCCCTGAGCCTCCCCTGACATCCGCCGAACTTTCTTTGCAGAATTTTCTCTGCGGTCTAGCGTGAAGGGCATGCCGGAGGAGCCGTGCGATTCACAGGTTCCACAGCCACCGAACCGGAACAAGACGAGGGGGACCAGGTGTTCAACCGCTTGACGCCGATGCGAGACCGAAGGACGAAGCGGATGAGGCTGCTGAAGAGGTGGGCGCTGATCCTTCTCGGATCGTCCGCAGTGCTGCTCGTGCCGTGGATGGTGGTGCTGGCGCTGACGCTGCCCACCAGGACCGAGGTGCACAACTGGTCGGTGGCCTGGATCGGGCTGGACGTCCTGATGGCGCTGGGATGCGCGGCAACCGCCGTGCTGGGCCTGCGGGGTGACGCCCGGGCCCGCCTCACGGCGTCGGCGACGGCATCGGTCGCGGTCCTGGACGCGTGGTTCGACATAACGACGTCGGCGGTGGGCACGGAGTTGGTGGAGGCACTGGCGAGCGCCGTGGCGGAGGCGGGGCTGGCGGCGGCCTGCGTGTACCTGGCGCTGTCCAAGGGCTGGGGCCGGATCGCCGCCCAGCCCGGCCGGGCCACCCGGTAGCCGGGATGCCCGGTAGCCAGGACGTCCGGCAGTCGGGACGCCCGTTGACCGGGACCACCACCGAACCCTCACCGATCGGCTGATCGTCACCCCCTCGCCATCGCGACCCTTCGCAAGGAGACTTGTACACAAAGGAGTTGCTGCTGGAGGGGGACGGGACATGCGGGACGCCCACCGGGCGGAAGCCGATCGGCTGCTGGTGCGGGCCGTGGAGGAGGAGGTCCGCCGTTCGGGCGGCCGGGTCGACGGGCAGGTGCTGCTGTCCCGGGCGCGCGGCGGGCTGGAGGAGATGGAGCGGACGGCCGCCGAGGAGTACGCGGCGTACACCCAGGCTCTCGACGAGACGGAGGCGGGCCGGCCGAGCTTCGGCCGCCGCTACGCCAAGGAGGGCGCCGGAACTCCTCTGCTGGTCGCGGCCGTCGCGGCGGTCGCCGCCACCGTAGCCGACCTCTCCCTGGGCACCGGGGCGGCCACGGCCCTCGGCGCGGGCGTGGCCGTGGGGGTGATCGGCGCGGCCGCCACGGTCGTCAAGGTCGCCGGGTCCCATCTGCCCGCCGCTCATCACCACGCCGGCGCGGCCGGTCAGCCGGGCGGTCCCGAGCAGCTGCGGTTGCAGTGGCTGACCGCGCTGGAGGTGCGGGGCATCCGGCCGTTCCTCGATCAGCAGCGGGTGCTCAGCGCCTCCACGGGACCGAAGAAGCAGGCCCCGGGGCTGCGCGGCGCCGACAAGAGCGCGGCGGCCCGCAGGCGTACGGTGCTGCAGCAGTCCTTCGGCCAGCTCCCCGACGCGGACAGCCCGTTCGCCGGCCGGCAGCAGGAGCTGGCGCGGATCCGGCAGTGGGCGCAGGCGGCCCGGGCGGCCACCGAGACCCGTCCGACGGTGGTGGTGCTGCACGGGGAGCCCGGCTCCGGCCGCACGGCCCTCGCGGTCCGGGCCACCCACGAGCTGAAGGACCTCTTCCGGGGCGCGGTCGTCGTCGATCTGCGCGGCGACAGCCAGGACGAGCCGCCGCTGCCCACCCGGGACGCCCTGCTGCATCTGCTCAACCGGCTGGGCGCGCCGCGCGAGCAGCTGCTGTTCCGTGAGCGTTCCTCCGCCGACCAGCAGGTCAAGCGGCTGAGCGAGCTGTACCACCAGCACCTCACGGGCCTTGCGGTGACGATCGTGCTGGACGACGCCTCGGACCCCGAGCAGGTGCGCACCCTGGTGCCGGAGCGTTCCGACAGCCTGGTCCTGGTCACCGCCCGGGACCAGCTCGACCTGCCCGCCGACCTGCCGGCCTGGGTGCACCAGCTGCCGGTCACGGCGCTGGACGCGGCCGGCGCGGAGGAGCTGCTGGACGCGGCGGCCGAGGACACGTCGGGGCCCTACGACGCGCAGTCGGCGGACCGGATCCGGGAGCTGTGCGGCGGGCTGCCGCTGGCGCTGCGGGTGGCGGGGTCGTCGCTGGGCTCGCGTTCCCCGCTCCAGCTCGCCACGGATCTCGGCGCGTACGGTCCGGTCGGGCCGGTGGAGCGGGTGCTGTGGCTGCGGTACACCGACCAACCGGAGCCCGGGCGACGGCTGCTGAGAAGGCTGGCGCTGGCGGGCCGGGCCTCGATGGGCGCGGCGGCCGCGGCCGCCCTGCTCGGCGCCGACGAGGCCGAGGCGACCCGTCACCTGGTCGCGCTGGCCCGGGCCGGCCTGATCGACCACGTCCGCGGCAGCCGCTACCGCCTGCACGACCTGGTCCGCTCCTTCGCCCAGGCCCGTCTCCTGGACGAGGAGACCCCGGCCGACCGCGCGGCCGCGCAGGAGCGGCTGATCGTGAACTACGCGGAGCTCGCCGACTCCGTGCTGCGCCTGGTCGACGGCAACATGTCGACCCGCTCGGACCGGTTCAGCCCGCACGGCTTCACCTCCCTCGACGAGGCGCTGCGCTGGCTGGACGACGAATCGAGCTTCATCACGGCCGCGTTGCGGCACGCGGAGGGCGTCGACCAGGCCGCCGTGCAGAACCTGCTGGGCGCGCTGTGCGACTACTGCCTGCTGCGCGGCGACCTCTACCGGCTCGGTGAGATCAGCGAGCTGGCCCAAGCTGTCGACCAGGGTCTCCTTGTCCGCTCGGTGCAGTGGCGTACCGGTATCGCCGCCCGTCAGCTGGGCGAACTGGACAAGGCCCGCACCACCCTCACCTCCGTCGTCGACCTCTACCTGGAGGCGCATCACGACGCCGGTGCGGCCCGTGCGCTGTGCTCGCTCGGGATCACCCTGCACCACCAGGGGCACCTCACCGAGGCGGCGGCCAAGCTCCAGGAGGCCCTGGACCTCCAGGCGGCCCCCGAACTGGCCACCGACCGGGCGTGGACGATGCACGCCCTGGCGGCGGTGCAGCGCGACCGGGCCCGGCTGCCCGAGGCTCTCGACCTGCTCACCCGCTCGCTGGTGCTGCACCGGGAGGGCGGTTCGGTGCACGGCGAGGCCTGGGCGCACTTCCAGCTCGGCCAGCTGGCGCTGCGCATGGGCGACGTACCCCGGGCGGAGCGGGAGCTGCGGGCCGCGCTGGACCGTTACGGCCGTACCCGCGACGCCCGTGGCGAGGCCTGGGCGCTGACCCAGCTGGCCCGGGCCCGGCTGGTGGACGGCGACGCGTCGCCCGCGGTCGACGGCCTCGGCCGGGCGGCGGCCCGGCACCGTGAGAACGAGGATGCGCGCGGTGAGGCCTGGACGGTGTACTACCTGGGCCAGGCCCTGGAGGAGACCGGCAACCTCGACCAGGCGGTCCGCGAGCTGGAGCGCTCGCGCACGATGTTCGCCCGGATGCGGGACGTCTACGGCCTGGCCTGCGCCCGCCACCACTCGGCCCGGGTCACCCGAGACCAGCGGGCGGCCCAGACCGGCTCGCTGCGCAACTCGGGCTTCGCCCGCCAGCTCCTCGTCGACGCCCGTGCCGACTTCCAGCGCATCGGCGTGGTCCACGGCGAGGCCTGGACCTGCCTGGAGCTGGCCGTCGTCGACGCCGGCAACACCCGCACCCAGCAGGCTCTCGCCCTGTGCGACGAGGCGGTCACCCTGTTCACGTCGTACGGCGACCGGCGCGGCGAGGACTGGGCCCGCTTCCTGCGCTGCACCCTGCTTCCCTACGCCGCGCCCGGCGGCGTGGAGGTGGGCACCGCCGTCGCCCAGGAGGACCTGGCCCAGCTGGCCCGCTCCGCGCACCCGCAGCGCGACGAGAAGCTGACCGAGTACGTCGGCGCGTACGGCGTGCTCCTGGAGCGCGGGGTGCACCTGGAGTCGGGCTGGCAGGCCTGGCGTCTGGGCATGGTGCCCAGCCGGCACGCCCGCGAGGTGATGGGCGTGCCGGTACCGGCCGGGGCGTGACGCAGGTCGGCCCCGGCGGTCAGCCCTTGCGGTCGGCCGGGGCCTTGGAGTCCGCCCCGCTCCGGGCGGACTCCTTGAAGTCGACCTTCTGCATGTGCTTGTTCATGGACTTCATCAGACCCCAGACCGCCAGGGCCATCACCGCGAAGACGATGAAGCCGAGGACGCCGGGGGTGACCTTGTTCTCGTCGACCTCCTTGGCGAGGGGGACGAGGTGCTGCGTCAGTGCCAGGCTTGCGCTCATGTCAGGCATTGTCGCGGATGCCCGCAAAGAGGTCGTCCTCGGGGAGGGAGGTATCGACGAACGACTTCGCGAGCTCGTACTCCTCGGTCGGCCAGACCTCCTTCTGGAGGTCGAGCGGCACCTTGAACCAGCCGCCGTCCGGGTCGATCTGCGTGGCGTGCGCGATCAGCGCCTTGTCACGGATCTCGAAGTAGTCCGCGCACGGGATGTGCGTGGTCAGGGTCCGCTCGGTGCGCTCGAACTCGTTCCACCGCTTCAGCCAGTCGCCGTACGGGGACTCCAGGCCGCGCGCCAGCATCGCGTTGTGCAGCGCCTCGGTGCGCGGGCGGTTGAAGCCCTGGTTGTAGTACAGCTTCTGCGGCTGGAAGACCGGCCCGAACTCGGCCTCGGGGTACTTCTCGGCGTCCGCCGCGCCCTCGAAGGCCACCATCGAGATCTTGTGGGTCATGATGTGGTCGGGGTGCGGGTAGCCGCCGTTCTCGTCGTAGGTGGTGATCACCTGCGGGCGGAACGCACGGATCTTGCGCACCAGCTCACCGGCCGCCTTGTCGACGTCCTCCAGGGCGAAGCAGCCCTCGGGCAGCGGCGGCAGCGGGTCGCCCTCGGGCAGGCCGGAGTCGACGAAGCCGAGCCACTCCTGCTTGACGCCGAGGATCTCGCGGGCCTCGTCCATCTCCTTCTTGCGTACCTCGTGGATGTGCTCCTCGATGTACTTGTCGCCCTGGAGCTTGGGATTGAGGATGGAGCCGCGCTCTCCGCCCGTGCAGGTCACGACCAGCACGTCCACCCCCTCGGACACGTACTTCGCCATGGTGGCCGCGCCCTTGCTCGACTCGTCGTCGGGGTGGGCGTGGACGGCCATCAGTCGCAGCTGGTCAGTCAAGACTCAATCCTTGGTAAGTCGGCGCCCCGGTAGCTCGGGGGCAATCGGCGGCTTCTATAGTGACCGAATCGAGGGGCGAATAATTCCGGCGTCCGGAGGACGATCATGAGTACCGCGAGCACGCGGCTGCCCGAGGGCCGCTACGGCACCGCCTCGGACGAGCGCGCCGACCGCAAGCTCAAGATCGCCGGTGCGTTGCTGGGCGCACTGCTGCTGGTCCTGGTCGGCTACTGGGCCTACCACTATGTCGTGCAGAACAAGATCAGCGCCCAGGTCATCACCTTCGACGCCTCGGACAACGCGGTCAAGGTACATCTGGAGGTCCACAAGGACTCCGGCGCCTCCGGCTACTGCACGCTGCGCTCCCAGGCCGCGGACGGCTCCGAGGTGGGCCGGGCGGACTTCCACTTCACCGGGTCCGCGACCGAGATCGACCGGGTGGTCACGCTCCGTACGATGGCCCGGGGCACCACGGCGGAGCTGCTCGGCTGCCACGCCGACTGACATAAGCCCGAATACGTAGGCGCTGACCTGCGTTGACGTGATTCTGATGGCTTATGTCCTCCCCCTTACGCCGTTGAATTGTTAGGCTCGTGGTTTCGCCCTTCCGTGAAGGAACATGCTTCTGGGTAGGGCGATGCTTTGTATTCCCAGTACCGACGAGGAGCACCTGTGACCCAGACCAGCGAGAACGTCACCTGGCTGACCCAGGAGGCGTACAACCAGCTCAGGGCCGAGCTGGAGTACCTGTCTGGTCCTGCGCGCACGGAGATCGCCGCCAAG
Source organism: Streptomyces sp. NPDC054770 (assembly GCF_053611985.1). Classification (NCBI taxonomy): domain Bacteria; kingdom Bacillati; phylum Actinomycetota; class Actinomycetes; order Kitasatosporales; family Streptomycetaceae; genus Streptomyces; species Streptomyces sp. NPDC054770. The sequence continues at coordinate 48,257 of NZ_JBSHBL010000052.1, read as the reverse complement.
ATCGCGGCCGCGCGCGAGGAGGGCGACCTGCGCGAGAACGGCGGGTACCACGCGGCCAAGGAGGAGCAGGGCAAGCAGGAGCTCCGTGTGCGCCAGCTGACCCAGCTCCTGGAGAACGCCAAGGTCGGCGAGACCCCGACGTCGACGGACGGCGCCGTCGCGCCCGGCATGGTGGTGACCATCGCCTTCGACGGCGACGAGGACGACACCATGACCTTCCTCCTGGCCTCGCGCGAGTACGCGAGCGCCGACGTGGAGACCTACTCCCCGCAGTCACCCCTGGGCACCGGTGTGATCGGCCACAAGGTGGGCGAGGACGCGGAGTACGAGCTGCCGAACGGCAAGAAGGCCTCGGTGAAGATCCTCAAGGCCGAGCCCTACTCGGGCTGACCCGCGCAGACACCTGCCCCCGGCGTCCACGGGACGCCGGGGGCCTTTGTCGTGCCGGGCGCCGGGCAACGCCTTGAGCCGGATCAGGCTATGATCGAGTGCCGAGCCGCCGAGCCGCGTTCACCGATTGGCGGCCAGCACTGCCGCGAGGCCCTCTTGCAGGTCTTTGACGAAATACCCGGGAACCTCCAGCGACGGGAAATGTCCCCCGTTTTCGGGCGACCTCCATCGGACGATCCGCCGGTACCGCTCCTGTGCCCAGGGGCGCGGACACTTCTCGATGTCGCGGGGATAGATACTGATCGCCGACGGGACGTCGACCCGGAGTTCGGGGTCCAGCGAGTTGTGGCTTTCGTAGTAGATGCGGGCCGCCGACGCGCCGGTACGCGTCAGCCAATACAGGGTGATGTTGTCAAGGATGCTGTCTCTGGAAATCGTCTCGAACGGGCTGTCCTCGGTATCCGTCCACTCGGCGAACTTGTCGAGGATCCAGGCGAGAAGCCCGACCGGTGAGTCGACGAGCGAGTAGCCGATGGTCTGCGGCCGAGTCGCCTGCTGCTTCGCGTACGCCGCACGGTGGTGCCAGAAATCGCGGGTTTCCTCGGTCCACTTGCGCTCGACCGCCGTCAACCCGTCCGTCGTCAGACCGGGCGGCCCCTCCGCGAACGTCGTGTGGATGCCGAGAACGTGCGCCGGGAACCTGCCGCCGAGAACTGTGGTGATATTGCCTCCCCAGTCGCCGCCGTGGGCTGCGAACTCGCTGTAGCCGAGCCTTCCCATCAGTTCCACCCATGCGGCCGCGATCTTTTCGGTTCCCCACCCGGTGGTGGCCGGTTTGTCGCTGTAACCGAAGCCTGGCAGCGACGGGACCACGACGTGGAACGCCGGCGCGTCTGCGTCTGCCGGATCCGCCAGCTCGTCCACTACATCGATGAACTCGGCAATGCTGCCCGGCCAGCCGTGCGTCAAGATCAGAGGAGTGGCATCTGCGCGCGTGGATCGGCGGTGCAGGAAGTGGATTCCCAGATCATCAATGGTCGTGCGGAACTGGCCGATCCGGTTGAGGCGCTCTTCGAACGACCGCCAGTCGTATCCGGTGCGCCAGTAGTTCACGACATCGACGAGGTCGGCGAGCGGAACGCCCTGTTCCCATCGGCGAGGGCCGGGCGCGGCGGGACGGACCGTCTCGGCCTCCGGTAGTCGCGCCGCGGCCAGTCGCGCGCGCAGATCGTCGAGGTCGGAGTCAGTCGCGTGGGTTTCAAGTGCTTGCACGTCGCTGGTCGGACGGGGCATGAGACCTCCTGGCCATCGCGGAACCGGCTACGGTCTGACGAGAACCATCTAAGACGGTTCTAACAGTTCTCCGGGCCGCACTGCAACCGGCTAAGGTGGTTCCATGCGTGCCGGCTTCCCTGACTTCCGCCTCGGTAACGTGCTGGCGACCAGCTTCACGGGGACCCTGTCGGAGCGTCATGGCAACGCCGTGGAGCGCATTCCCACACCGCACCGGCTCGTCGACTGGCTGGCAGTGAACGGCCTCGCCGTGGACTCCTGCACCACCGCCCAGCTCGACCTCGCACGGGAACTGAGGGAGTCGATCCACGCCGCCGCGACAGCGGCCGCGATCCAAGAGGCTCTCCCCGCCTCTGCCGTCCAGGTCATCAATGACTGCAGCGCTCAGGGTCGGGCCGCGGCGATCCTGACGCCCGAGGGCAAGCGGCGATGGCGGCTCGGCTCGGCTTCCTGCGTGGAGGATGCCCTCGGCGTGATCGCCGCCGACGCGATCAGCATCATCGCAGGCGAGCGAGACGGAAAATTGGCCTTGTGCGCATCACCGACCTGCCGAGCCGCCTTCTTCGACACCAGCCAAAGTCGCACCCGCAGGTGGTGCGACATGAACACGTGCGGGAATCGTCAGAAGAAGGCGCGCTTCAATGCCAACCAGCGCAAAAAACCCGGATCAGCGGAATGATCGTCACCTCGACTCGGCGCGAACGTGAAGAAGCCCCCACCCTCTCGGATGGGGGCCTGTTCGCGCCCTGTACGGGAGGCTCGATCAACCGGTGGCGGAGCGGTACTTGCGCACCGCCAGCGTCCGGAATATCGCGATGATCAGGACCGAGTAGATCAGCGACGCCCACACCGGGTGCTGCATCGGCCAGGCACCCGACAGGGACTGGCCGGGGTTGCCGAAGAGCACCCGGGCGGCCTGCACGGTGGCGCTGAACGGGTTCCACTCGGCGATGTGCCGCAGCCACGGGGTCATGTGGCTGGTGTCCACGAACGCGTTCGAGATGAAGGTGACCGGGAACAGCCAGATCAGTCCGCTGGAGGTGGCCGCCTCGGGGGTGCGGACGGACATGCCGATCAGGGCACCGATCCAGGTGAACGCGTAGCCGAGCAGGAGCAGCAGGCCGAAGGCGGCGAGGACCTTGCCGGCGTTGGTACCGCCGTTCGTGCCGACGCGCCAGCCGACGATCAGGGCGACCACCGCGAGGACCACCAGGGTCAGCGCCGTCTGCACCAGGTCGGCGAGGGTGCGGCCGGTCAGGACCGCGCCTCGGGCCATAGGCAGGGAGCGGAAGCGGTCGATGAGGCCCTTGTGCATGTCGTCGGCGATACCGGCTCCGGAACTGGCCGTCGCGAAGGTGACGGTCTGCGCGAAGATGCCGGCCATCAGGAAGTTCTTGTAGTCGGTGGCGCTGGTGCTGCCGCCGATCTGCATGGAACCGCCGAAGACGTAGGTGAAGAGCACCACGAACATGATGGGCTGGATGAGCCCGTAGATGATCATCTCAGGGATCCGGGACATCCTGATCAGGTTGCGTTTCGCGACCACCATCGAGTCGCGGAACGACTGGGTCACGGCGTTGCCGGGGGCGGCCGGGACCCGGGCGGTGTCGGTGACGGCACTCACTTCACGGCCTCCTTGCGGCTTTCCTTGCGGGTGTCCTTCTGGCGGCCCTTTTCGCCGTTGTCCTCGGGCTTCTCCTCGGCCACGTGTCCGGTCAGGGACAGGAAGACGTCGTCGAGGGTGGGGCGGCGCAGGGCGATGTCGTCGATCTCGATGCCCCGGGAGTCCAGCTCGCGGATGACCTCGGCGAGCAGCTTGGCACCGCCGGTGACGGGCACGGTGAGCCTGCGGGTGTGCTCCTCGACGGTGGTGTCGCCCTTGCCGAAGCCGCGCAGCACCTCGGCGGCCGTCGGTATGTGCTCGCGCTCGTGCACCACGACCTCGACGCGCTCGCCGCCGGTGCGGGCCTTGAGCTCGTCGGAGGTGCCCTGGGCGATGACCTTGCCGTGGTCGACGACCGCGATGTCGTGGGCGAGGTGGTCCGCCTCTTCGAGGTACTGGGTGGTGAGCAGCAGGGTCGTACCGCCGGAGACCAGCTGCTGGATGACCTCCCACAGCTGCTGGCGGTTGCGGGGGTCGAGGCCGGTGGTCGGCTCGTCCATGAACATCACCGGCGGGGAGACGACCAGGGCCGCGGCGAGGTCGAGGCGGCGGCGCATGCCGCCGGAGTAGGTCTTGGCGGGGCGGTCGGCGGCGTCGGCGAGGTTGAACTGCTCCAGCAGCTCGACCGCGCGGGCCTTGGCCTGCTTGGCCCGCATCTGGTAGAGCTGGCCGACCATCTGGAGGTTCTCGCGGCCGGTGAGGTACTCGTCGACCGCCGCGAACTGTCCGGACAGGCCTATGGAGCGGCGTACGGCGTCCGGTTGCCTGAGGACGTCTATGCCCGCGACGACGGCTTTCCCGCTGTCGGGCCGGAGCAGGGTCGTCAGGCAGCGGACGGCCGTCGTCTTGCCCGCGCCGTTCGGCCCGAGCAGTCCGAGGACCGTGCCTTCGGGGACGTCGAGGTCGACGCCGTCCAAAGCCCTTACGTCGCCGAAGGTCTTGACCAGGCCTTCGGCATAGATGGCGCCTGGCATATGGGTCTCCACGTCGTCGGGGATTCTGCGAGAAAGAGTAGATATGCGGGCCTCGGTCCGCCTATGGTTTTCCGCCGGTGCGAGGGTGGGCGCGGGGCGGGGCGGCAGTGGCCACGCGACACACCATAACGCGATGTATCGCGTCCGTCGACGGATTTTCCCGAACGAGTGAATGAACAGGCTCTGACCTGGTGTTTTTCCACCGAGGAACGCAGGGGGACGGCCCCCGCCGTCAGTCGATGACCGTGTAACCGGCCTCGCGCAGGGACCGGCCGACCTCCGTGCAGTGGGCGGGGCCCTTGGTCTCCAGGTGGAGTTCGACCTCCGCCTCCGCGAGCCCGAGCCGGGGGTCGGTCCGGACGTGACTCACGTCGAGGACGTTGGCGTCGACCGCCGACAGCACCCCGAGCAGGGTGGCGAGAGCGCCCGGCCGGTCGGTCAGCCGCAGCCGTACCGCCAGGTAGCGGCCCTGCGCGGCCATGCCATGCCGCAGCACCCGCTGGAGCAGCACCGGATCGACGTTGCCACCGGACAGCACGGCGACGACGGGCCCGGCGAAGGCGCCGGGCTCGCCCAGCAGCGCCGCGACCGGGCTGGCCCCGGCCGGTTCCACGACCATCTTGGCCCGCTCCAGGCACAGCAGCAGCGCGGCGGACAGCTGGTCCTCGCTGACCGTGCGGACCTCGTCGACCAGTTCCTCGACGAGCGCGAACGGCACGTCACCGGGCCGTCCGACCCTGATGCCGTCGGCCATCGTCGCCGGGTTCGCCACCGTGACCGGGCGCCCGGCCGCCAGCGAGGGCGGATACGCGGCCGCGCCCTCCGCCTGGACGCCGACGATCCGCACGTCCGGCCTGACCGCCTTCACGGCGACCGCGATCCCGGCCGCGAGACCGCCGCCGCCGATGCCGACCACGATCGTGCCGACCTCCGGGCACTGGTCCAGGATCTCCAGCCCGACCGTGCCCTGACCGGCGATGATGTCCGGGTGGTCGAAGGGGTGGATGAACACCGCGCCCGTCTCGGCCGCGTACTCCTGGGCCGCGGCCAGTGTCTCGTCGACCACCTGGCCGTGCAGCCGCACCTCCGCGCCGTAGTCCTCGGTGGCGCTGATCTTGGGCAGCGGGGCGCCGTGGGGCATGAACACCGTGGAGTGCACACCGAGCAGCGACGAGGCCAGCGCCACACCCTGCGCGTGGTTCCCGGCGCTCGCGGCCACGACTCCGGCGGCGCGCTCCTCAGGCAGCAGGCCGGCGATCCGGACGTAGGCGCCGCGCAGTTTGAACGAACCGGTGCGCTGGAGGTTCTCGCACTTGAGGTGCACGGGCGAGCCGACCTGCTGGGACAGGTACCTGCTGCCCTCCATCGCGGTCACCCGCGCCACGCCCGTGAGCATCTTCTGGGCACCGCGCACATCGTCGAGGGTGACGGGGCGCAAGGAGTCAGCCGTGCTGTAGCTCATGACTCAAGTCTCGCAGTTCACGGGCCGACGGCGCGGGTGTGACCAAGCTCCGAGACCGGTTTGCGCAGCGCCGGTACGGCTCGCCCCCTGTCCGCGTACTCTGTCCCCCACATCAGCACTCCTTTCATGAAGTGAGCCCCCCGCCATGCCCACAACACCTGAAATGTCGATGGACATGACGACCGTCGGTGACAGCGGTCTTCTCGACACGCTTCAGCACGAGGTGGCGGTGTTCGCCCGCCGTGCCGAACAGACCCGGCTCGGCGGCGTCGGCCAGGTGCGCAACTCCATGGACCGCGCCGCGTACCTGCTGCTCAACCGCCTCGACAAGGAAGGCCCCATGGGGGTCAAGGCGCTCGCCGCGAGCATGGGGATCGACTCGTCCACGGTCACCCGGCAGGTGGCTCCGCTGGTCGACACCGGGCTCGTCAAGCGCACCTCGCATCCCGAGGACGGCCGGGCCGTGGTGCTCCAGCTGTCCCCGCGCGGGCTGTCGCGGCTGGAGGAAGTGCGTTCGTCGCGGCGCCAGTTGATGGCGGAGCTGACGCAGGACTGGGAGCCGGAGGAGCGCGAGACGTTCTGCGCGCTGCTCACCCGCTTCAACAGCGCACTGTCCGCGCGGATGGCGGTGCCGCCGGGCTCGGACACGGCACCGGCCTCCTGAGCGCCCTTCCGCCCTTCCGCCCTTCTGCCCTTCCGGCCTTCCGCCGGGCACGAACTCCCCCTGAGGCGTCCGGTCGGCATCCGCGTATCCGCCACGCGCACGTGGCGCGCGGCTCTTGACCGTGGGCCCGCCCCTGGCCTCATATGAGACCGGGCCCCGTCGTACCCGTACCCGTGTCGGGGCCCTGCGGTCGGGGAGGCACGGTGCATGATCGGCAGGCGTTGCAGGACGCCCGCCGGGCCCGGGAGTTCGAGGCGTTCGTCGCGGGCGCGGCAGGCCGGCTGCTGCATGCCGCCACCCTGCTGACCGCCGAGGCGCCGGACGCCAACCCGCGCGCACGACGCCTGCTGACCCTCGCGCTCGCGCACACGTACGCGTGCTGGGACCGGCTGCGCGGCGAGGACCCGTACGACCGGGCCCGTCAGTACCTCGCCCTGCGCTTCGCGAACTCCGCCTGGCACCAGTACGGCGGCCCGCTCAGCCGCACCCGCCCGCACCCCGGCAGCCCCCTCGCCGCGCTCACGCCCCGGGAACGCCTGATCCTGGTGCTGCGGTTGTACGAGGGGGTCGCAGAGGAACAGACGGCGGCGCTGCTCGGTCTGCCCGCGGAGCGCGTGCACGCGCTCTGCGACCGGGCGACGGCCACCCTGCTGCATCCGCCGCGGAAGGCGGCGCCCGCGGTACTTGGGGCGAAGGTGGCACCGTCGTGAACCGCCTGGAGCGCGAGACCGCGGCCCGGCGGGTCATGGAACAGGTACCGCCCCCGGTTCCGCCCGACCTCTACGGCGAGGTCCTGCGCCGGGGCGGCCGGATGCTGCGGCGCCGGCGCCGGGCCCGCCGCCTGCTGTGGCTGCTGCTGTGCGCGGCGGCGGCGGCGTTCACGGTCTGGGCGGCGACGGTCCATCCGTGGGTGGAGCCGCCGTCCACGACGACTCCGCCCATCGTCGGCTGGTGAACCGGCCGGTACGGCCGGCCGGGACACCGGGGACCGGCCGACCGGTCTAGCCGAGCGCCTGCTGGAGGTCTTCGAGCAGGTCGTCGACGTTTTCGATGCCCACGGACAGGCGCACCAGGTCGGCGGGCACCTCCAGGGCGGAACCGGCCACCGAGGCGTGCGTCATCCGCCCCGGGTGCTCGATCAGGGACTCGACACCGCCCAGGGACTCGCCGAGGGTGAACACCTTGGCGCGGTTGCAGACCTCGACGGCCGCCTCCTCGCCTCCCGTGACCTGGAAGGACACCATGCCGCCGAACGCCTTCATCTGCTTGGCGGCGGTCTCGTGCCCCGGGTGCTCGGGCAGGCCCGGGTACAGGACCCGCGTCACGCGCGCGTGCCGGCTCAGCATGTCGGCGATCCTGGTGGCGTTCTCGCTGTGCCGGTCCATGCGCACGGCGAGCGTCTTGGTGCCGCGCAGCACCAGCCACGAGTCGAACGGCCCGGCGACCGCGCCCATCGCGTTCTGGTGGTAGGCCAGCTCCTCGCCGAGCGTGCGGTCCGACACGATCAGCGCGCCGCCGACCACGTCCGAGTGACCGCCCATGTACTTGGTCAGGGAGTGCACGACGACGTCCGCGCCGAGCGAGAGCGGCTGCTGGAGGTAGGGCGTCGCGAAGGTGTTGTCGACGACGAGCTTCGCGCCCGCGTCGTGGGCGACCTGGGCGACGGCGGCGATGTCGGTGATGCCGAGCAGCGGGTTGGAGGGGGTCTCCACCCAGACCGCCTTGGTCTTCGGGGTGATCGCGGCCCGCACGGCGGACGGGTCGCTGGTGTCGGCGACGGACCACTCCACGCCCCACCGGGAGACGACCTTCGCGAACAGCCGGAACGTGCCGCCGTAGGCGTCGTTCGGGATGACCACATGGTCACCGGGGCTGAGCAGCGTGCGCAGCAGGGCGTCCTCGGCCGCCAGCCCGGACGCGAACGCGAGGCCGCGCCGACCGCCTTCCAGGGCGGCGAGGTTCTCCTCCAGTGCGGTCCTGGTGGGGTTGGCGCTGCGGCTGTACTCGTAGCCGCCGCGCAGGCCGCCGACGCCGTCCTGCTTGTAGGTCGAGACCTGGTAGATCGGCGGTACGACCGCACCGGTGAGGGGGTCCGCCGTGTTGCCCGCGTGGATGGCGAGCGTCTCGAAGTGCTGACTGATGTGGTGCCTGTCGCTCATGGTTGACGAGCCTAGTGCTCCGACGCCCCCGGTGCGTTGTCCACAGGCCGGGGCGGCGGTTGTCCACAGGTCAGGGCACCGGTTGGCCAATTGTCGGCGCCGTCTGGTTCGCTTGAGGCATGGCGATTCTCTGGGTCCTGATGGCGCTGCTCCTGCTGAGCTTCGCGCTGCTCCCCGTCCTGCGGCGGCGGCGCGGCATGATCGAGCAGGTCCACCCGGGCCACCCGGACGCCGCCGACCCTGCGGACTACGGCTTCGTGCGCGAGGAGGACCTGGACATCCGCATGCCCGGCCCCGACCAGGACCTGCTGGACGTCCTCGACGTCGTGCAGCACACCCAGGACTACCGCGCGGCCTCGCAGCTGCTCGCGGGCACGGAGATCGCGGGCGAGCTGCGCTGGCAGCGCGTACAGGCCTTCGCCGGCGCGGCGGCGCTGGAGCTCAAGGAGCGGCCGGGCGGGGTCAGCGAGACGCCGGGCGGGCAGTGGCTGCGGGTCTGGCGGGCCGAGCAGCCCAAGGACGCCGGCGGCGCGGCCGTGCACGCGGAGTTCCTGGTCCAGCAGGCGTGGCGGACGTCGACGCCCGGCACCGACGACTTCCGGATCATCATGGAGGAGGCCAGGGACGCCTGCGGGCAGGCTGCGCTGCTCTCCCCCGGTGACCCGGTGCCGTACGTCGTCGAGCTGTCGGTGGCGCGCGGGCTGAACTACTCGCAGCCCGAGTTCGAGCAGCTGTGGCTGAAGATCCTGGACCGCGCGCCGACCCACATGGGGGCGCACCTGGCCGCGCTGCACTACTGGTGCGAGAAGTGGCACGGCTCGCGCGAGCTGGCGTACTCCTTCGCCGAGGCCGCCGCCGCCCGCGCCCCGCAGGGCTCGCTGCTGGCCGCGATGCCGCTGTTCGCGGTCTTCGAGCACCTGCCCGAGGTCAACCTGGTGGCGAGCTTCTACCAGAGCGAGGTCGTCACCAAGGCCGTCCACGGCGGCCTGCACGCGGTGCACTCGGCCCGCCAGGACGATCCGATGCTCGCGCACGTCCGTCATCTGCTGGTCTTCTTCCTGGTGCGCTCGGAGCGCTGGGCGGAGGCCATGGGCGAGCTGATACACGTCGACGGGCATGTGGGGGCCGTGCCCTGGACGCTGTCGGCGAACCCGGCCGCCGAGTTCGCCCTCTACCGCGCGCTGGCGGTGGCGGGCTACGAGGCGAACGGCGGGAGCCCGGCGACGCTGCACAGCTGAGGGGGCCGACGAAAAGACACGTCGTGTGTCGGCTGCGGGCCGGTGGGGGCCGGTCGCGCAGTTCCCCGCGCCCCTTTGGGGCGCGGAACATCGAGGGCGTTCAATCGGCTCCGCATCCCCCACGTTCCGGTTCCTTCTCCGTGTCGTTGTCGGTTCCCCGTTCCCTGGGGTTCTGTAGGGGGATCTGCCCGATGGGTGCAACTCTGCGGGCGCTGCGCGCCCTTGTTCTGCTCTGTGGTTTCTGTCTGCTGAGCCTGGGCATGTTCATGCTCCGCACGACCAGGGGCGAGGGGCCGCCCGGCCTGCCGGTCACGGAGGCCGACGAGCCCCGGCTGTGGGCGCTGGTGCGGGAGCTCGCGGCGGCCACGGGCACGCGCGCGCCGGACGCCGTCGTGCTCACCGGTGATGTCGACGCGGCGGTCGGCGAGGAACCCCGGCTGCTCGGGCTCCTCCCCGGCCCCCGCTGCCTCTACCTGGGCGTGCCGCTGCTGACCGGGCTGACCGAGGCCCGGCTGAAGGCCGTACTCGCCCATGAGTACGGCCACTTCACCGGCGGCGACACCCGGCTGTCGGCGCTCGCCCTGCGTGGCCGGGTGCAGATCGGGCGGACCGTCGGGCACTTCCACGCGCGGACCGACGGCAGGGAGGCGGCCGAGCGCGCCCGGCAGGAGCACACCGCCGGGGCCGGGATCACGTACCGGCTGATGGCGGCGGTCTGCACGGCGTACGCGAAGCTCTACATGCGGGCCACGCTGTCGACGGCCCGTGCGCAGGAGTACGCCGCCGACCTGGCCGCCGCGCGGATCGCCGGCCGGGACGCGACGGCGTCGGCGCTCCGCGAGATCCCCGTCCTGTCCGCCGCCCACGACTTCTACCTCGACTCGTATGCGACGCTCGGTCTGCCGGCCCGGCGTCTGCCGCCGCGCGGGCAGTTCTTCGGCGGCTTCGGCCGGATGCTGACGGCACGTGAGACGGAGCTGGCTGAGCTGCGGAAGGAGCTGCCGGCGGAGCCGAGATCGCCGTACGACCCGCATCCGCCGATCGCCGACCGGGTGCGGCGGATCGAGGCACTGCCCGCCGACGGGCGCGGCGCGCAGGACGACGGCCCGGCCCTCGCGCTGCTCGCCGACCCGGCCCGGACGCTGGCCGCGCTGGAGGACGCGGTACTGACCGACGAGGTACGGCAGTTCGAGCGCGCCGGGGAGTGGGCGCAGTTGCTGAGCTCGTCGATGGCCGTGGGGCTGGCCTCGCTCGACACCCCGCTGCACCGGGCGCTCGCCTGCTACACGGCGGACCGGCCGACGCTGCCCGCGCTGCTCACGGTGATCGACGAGGGCCGGCTGTGGCAGCTGGCCGAGCGGCTGCCGCAGCCGCTGCCGGGGCGGGCGGCCGCCGCGCAGGACCGGGAGTTCCGGGAGTCCGTACGGCCGGTGCTGCGGGACTCGCTGCAGAGCATGGTGCTGGCCGAGTTCAGCGCCCGGTCGCTGCTGAACTGGGAGTTCTCCTGGTCGCGTCCGGCGGCGGTACGGCTGCCCGGTTCGGCGTCCGACCTCGACGGCGAGGCGGGCACGGAGGCCACGCTCCGCGCCGCGGTGACCGCCGCCCTGGCGGACCACCCCGACACCGCCCCGCTACGGGCGCTGCTCCCACCGACCGCACAGCCGGTCTGACCGGCCGGCGGCCGAAGTTGTGGCCGCCGCGACGTTCTGCGGCCGTCCGGCCGGGGCGGTGTGCGGATCAGTGCGGTTTCCCGTCGGCCGGGTCGTCGTCGCGGTTCGCGGCGGGCGGCGGGATGTCCGCGGAGCCCGGTCCGGCGAGCGCGGTCCGGCCCGGGGAGAGGCCGTGTGAGTCCGGGGACATGAGGAGGTTGGCGCCCTTGAGCCGGCGTGCCAGGGAAGCCCGTTGGGCGGCGAACCAGCCGCGGCCCTCCGCGGCGACGGACTCGAGGATGCGCAGGGCGGTGGAGGCACCGGAGGAGTCGAGGGCGAGCCGGGAGAGCTGGTCCGGCTGCTCAAAGAGGCGGTCGGTCAGGTCGTGGAAGTTCTCGACGACGATGTAGATGGCCTCGGAGTTGAGGAGGGACAGGCGCAGTGCCTGGCTGAGGATCAGCTCGTCCGAGGGGCGGGTCCCGACGCCGAGGTCGGAGGACTCCTTGTCGAGGGGCACGACCTTGCGGAGTGCGCCGAGGCCGCGGATGCCGATCTGGGTGACGGCGACGGAGCCGATGGCGTCGTAGCGGAAGGTCGTGCGGTCCTCCTGGTTGTGGCGGGCCGTGATGAAGTCCATGGTCCATTTGTGCTGGCGGACGCCTCCTTCGGTGAGGAGGAACAGCCGGATGATGTACGACGAGTAGCGGGGCGGGCCGTAGCGGTTGCGGGCGCGGGCGCAACCGGGATCGGCCTCGGTGACGAAGAAGTACCTGCGGATGTCGTGGTTGCCGAGGCCGTAGTGGTCGAGCGACTCCCGGCGCAGGGCCCGCAGATCGTAGTCGAGCCACTTGGCCATCTCGTTGTCGGTGGGACGGTCGGCGAGGTAGTCGCGCCATTGGTGCCAGACCCGCAGCTCGTTCGTGTATCTGAGGCCGAAGGCCTGGACGTCGGCGGCGTGGGTGCGGCGCCTGGCGAAGACCGCGTATCCGGTCCTGAAGCCCAGGACGCCGGCGCCGGCGAGCAGCAGCAGGGCCAGGAAGCCGGTGTCGGCGCCGGTGTCGGCCGAGAGGAGGCCGCCGACGCCGATGAGGGCTCCGATGCCGAAGGAGACGACACCGACCACGAAGGCGAACATGACCTGCGGCGGGGCGTTCAGCTGCTGCTGGTAGGCGAAGAGGGTGCGGTTGCGCCAGGCGCCGGCGGTTTCCTCGGCATGCATCCTGACGAGCCATTCCAGGCCCGACGTGCTGTTCGTGCCGCCGTAGGCGATGGTGAGTTCGTTGGCCAGGCTGAGGCGGATGCCGGCGGAGTGGCTGGTCCAGGCGGACCGGTCCTCGCCCTCGTGGAGCTGGCGGTCGAAGAAGTTGGCGATGACCTTGGAGATGCCGGCGTGGAAATCGCTGTACTGCCGACTGGGCCAGGCGATCCGATAGGCACCGGGGACCACGGCCGGGTCGAAGGGTGCGGCGCCGTTCCCCCAGGCCGGCCGCCACTGCTGGTGCCCCGGCCAGCAGGGAAAGTGGCGACGGTTCTGGTCCGCCAGGCGTTCGCCGAGCCAGCGGCGTTCCATGCCGTATCGCACGGCGGCGGCGCCGCCCGGGCCGCAGGTGAGCAGGACGAGGAAGGCGGTGCCGGTGCTGCCCCGGAAGAGGACGGTCAGGGCGAGGACGGAGCCGAGGATGCCCATGGCCGCGGCGGCCGCCAGCGCGGCCTGGTCGACGCCGGTGAGATCCGCGGCGGCGGCTATGCGCTGCTTGGGCGCGACGGGGTCGGGGATGAAGAACTTGAGTGCCCGCGTCTCGCGGTTGCCGGCCCGGCGCTGCTCCTGCACCTCCGCCGCGTCCCAGGCGTCCAGCCGGTCCCGGACCACTCCGTTCGTGATCATCTGGAGGTGTTGCAGGATCTCCGAACGCCGGTGTGCGGGCAGTGCGTCGATGCCGCTGAACAGGGAGAGGAGCTGTCCGTCCGCGTCCACGGTCTCCGGGGGCCGGCTCATCAGGATCAGCAACTGGCAGATGATCCAGACGGCCGCCCGGTAGGCGTCGGGTCCGTCCGCGCCTCCCGGTTCGCCCGGCTCGTGGGCGAAGGCCGCCGTCTGGCGCAGGAGCTCCATGTGCTCCTGGCTGAGGAGTTCGTAGGGCTGGTCGCTGAGGATCGCCAGCATCAGGTAGTAGGCGCGTTCGGGGGTGCGTCCTGCCTCGAAGGCCTTCCCGAGGTACCGCAGGGCGCTGAGCCGGTTGTTGCTGTTGAGTTCGCGCACGCCGGCTGCGAACTGCTCCTCGGGGGGCGCGTCGGCGCCGGGCAGGTACACGTTGCCGTTGACCCAGCCGATCTGTGCGCCCACCCAGGAACCGGCCATGGCGTTGAACACCGGCCCCGTGTCGTCCGGTTGCCCGGGCGGCGGGGTCATCGCCGCCCCGCGACGGCGGCGATCAGAGCGGCCACGGCGGTGGCCAGTCCGCTCACGTCCTCCACCAGGCCCTTGAGCTTGCGCAGCGCGCGGACGAAGGCGTTCCGCTCTTCCTCGTCGGCGGGTTCGGTGAGCCGGGCGGCCTCGTCCAGGGCTTGCCGTGCGTCCGCGTAGGTGCCGTCGTCGACCTGGCTGTGTGCGTGGGCCGCGTCCAGGGCCCGGCCAAGAGCGGTGACGTGATCGGCGAGGGACAGTTCCGACGGCTGTCCGTCCCGGGACGTGGTGATGTACGCGTCGTGCTCCACGTGACCGATTTGCGGACCGTAACTGTCACCGTAGTTATTGAATGTTGCTTTTTCTGTCACTTTTCGTCCCCCAAGGTCAGAGATGCCGCCATATACAGCGAATCCGTGCCATATCAAAGCACTCCATTGACGCCCTGTCAGGAGAACCGGCGGCTCCGACCGACTCGCTACGCTCCTCTGTCATGCAGGAGACACGCCTCGACACCGCTCGGATCCGGGCCGCGCGCCGGGTGATCGACCCGGTCTTCCTCGGCACTCCGCTGTACCGCTGCGAGGCGCTGGAACCCGGCCTCGGGTGCGCCGTGAGCATCAAGCTCGAAACGGCGAACCCGGTCCGCAGTTTCAAGGCCCGCGGCACCGAGGTGGTCGCGAGCCTGCTCGCCGGGCGCGGGTCACCGGCCGTGGTGTGCGCGAGCTCGGGCAACCTCGGCCAGGCCCTCGCCTGGTCCGGTCGCGACCGGGGACTCGACGTGACCGTGGTGGCCTCCCGCTACGCGACCGCGGCCAAGCTGGACCGCATCCGGGCGCTGGGCGCCAGGCTGGAACTGGTGGACGGCGACCACGAGGCGGCCCGCGAGCGGGCGGCGGCCGTCGCACGGCACGACGGCATCCGGCTGGTCGAGGACAGCCTGGACATCGAGACCTGCGAGGGCGCGGCGACCATCGGCCTGGAACTGGTGGACGCCCAGCCGTCGTTCGACACCGTCCTGGTGGCTCTCGGCGGCGGCGCGCTGGCCACCGGCGTGGGTCATGTGCTGAAGGCGTTGGCGCCCGGGGTCGAGGTGGTCTGCGTCCAGCCGCTGGGCGCACCGGCGCTGACGCACTCCTGGCACCGGCGGCGCGTCGTCAGCACCGACTCGGCCGACACCATCGCCGACGCGGTCGCCGGCCGGCATCCCATCCCGGCCGTCCTGGACGACCTGCTCCTGGTCGCCGACGACGCCGTCCTGGTCCGGGAGGCGTCGATCGTCGCCGGTATGCGGATGCTGCTCGACCACGCCGGACTCGTCGTCGAACCGTCGGCGGCGCTCGGCATCGCGGCGATCCTGGAGGACCGCGACCGCTTCGCCGGCCGGCACGTGGTCACCGTCGTGTGCGGCGGCAACGTCGACATGGACGCCTATCAGCGCTGGGTCGGTGCGACTCCGCCGCCCCCGTCCTGACGCTCAGGCCGAGCCCTCCGCCCGGCCACCGGGTACCGCGTACCCGGGCACGGACGGCCATCGGACCGTCAGGACCACCGAGTCCTCCTCCGCGAACCACGAGTGGTCGACGCCGCGGCCCCATACGACGTAGTCACCCTGTTCCGCCAGCAGCACGCTGCGGCCGGGGAGTTCGACGCGGAAGCGGCCGCTGACGAGGATCAGGAGGGCCGTGCGTTCCTCGCCCTTCACCCACTGCGCGCGTTCGTCGCCGCGGGGGTGTACGCCCCACTTGATCTCCACGGCCTCGCTGTGGCGCGGATCGCCTGCGTCCTTGAAGTGCCCGAGAAGCCAGCCCCGGTCCAGAGGCGCGTCCTTGCCCGCATTTCCCACGTACACGCTGTCGTTCACAGGGGCGGACGCTAGCAGTCGCTCCGACGAGCAGCCGTCACGCCCCGTGGCGCTGCTCCCGGACGGCCTTCATGAGGTCCGCCACGGCGGACTGGGCCTCGCGGTCGCCCCCGTCGTCGATCGCTTCGAGCGCGGCGGCCGCGGCCTCGCGGATCTGATGGGGGAGCCCGTCGGCGGCGGTGAGGCGGTAGGCGGCCCGGCGGCGCGCCCTGCGCTCGGCGGCGTCCACCGCGTCGGGGCCGGACAGCGGGAAGGCGACCGCCCGGTACGCCGATATGCCGAGCACCACCATGTCCGCGATCCCGTCGGCGTATCCGAGGGCGGCGGCCCGGCCCCGGCCCTCCTCCACGGCCGCCGTGATCCGGCGGCGGGACAGGATCGTGCCGACCGCGCCGCCGCCTGCCAGGGAAAGTGCACAGGTGACGGCGAGGAACGGGCCGTCCCACGCGTAGCCGGTGAATCCTCCGAGGACCACGAGCGCGACGGTCCAGGCGGCCGCCGTCCGGGTGCTTATCTGCTCGGGTGTGGTGTCCATGACGACAGTGTCCCAGCGGGTGTCTTCCGTACCCGCGCGGGCTCCGCCTTTCGCCGGACCGCCGCCCGTGGTCAGCTCTTCGCGCGCGCCGGGAGCTTCCAGCCCGGGCGGGGGAAGTGGCAGGTGTAGCCGGCCGGGTAGCGCTCCAGGTAGTCCTGGTGCTCGGGCTCGGCCTCCCAGAAGGGGCCGACCGGCTCCACCTCGGTGACCACCTTGCCCGGCCACAGTCCGGAGGCGTCCACGTCCGCGATGGTGTCCTCGGCGATCCGCTTCTGCTCGTCGTCCGCGTAGTAGATCGCCGAGCGGTAGCTGAGGCCTATGTCGTTGCCCTGGCGGTTCCTGGTGGTCGGGTCGTGGATCTGGAAGAAGAACTCCAGGAGCGCCCGGTAGTCGGTCTTCGTGGGGTCGAAGAGGATCTCGATGGCCTCCGCGTGCGTGCCGTGGTTGCGGTACGTCGCGTTCGCCACGTCACCCCCGGTGTATCCCACCCGGGTCGCCGTCACGCCCGGCTGCTTGCGGATCAGGTCCTGCATTCCCCAGAAACATCCGCCCGCCAGCACGGCCCTCTGCGTCTGCGCAGTCATCGCGGCCCCTCCAATACTCGTCGGCCTGGTCACTCGGGCCACCCGGCTCGCACAACCACCGGCGTCCGAGGCCCACCCTCCACAACGCGCGAGGGTCCCCGTCGATTCCGTGCCCCGCGCCTGTTCGCAGGAGCGGGGCGCCGGAAGAGGCCCGCGGCCGGTGTCAGTGGGCCGGCTGCGGATCGGCCGCCGGGGCCGGGTCCTCGTCGAAGGTCATCTCCGGCGGGGCCTTGCGGAAGCCCCGGGTGAGGTAGGCGAGGTAGCAGACGCCGATGGCCAGCCAGATCAGGCCGAGGGTCCGGGCCTTGTCGTCGAGGTGGCACAGCAGCCACACGTCGACGATCGCGCCGACCGCCGGGAGCAGGACGTACGACCACACGGCGGGACGGCGGCCCGCACGGCGCTCCCGGACGTAGGTGGCGATGACGGACAGGTTGACGAAGGTGAAGGCGGTGAACGCGCCGAAGTTGATGAAGGACGTGGAGGTGGCGACGTTCAGGCGCAGCGCGATCAGGCCGACGGCACCGGCGAGGAGGATGTTGAAGGCGGGGGTGTGGTACTTGGGGTGGATGCTGCCGAAGACCTTCTTGGGCAGGACGGAGTCGCGGCCCATCGCGTAGAGCAGCCGTGAGGTGCTGGCCTGTGCCGCGATGCCGGAGGCGAACTGGGCGACGATCAGGCCGGCCAGGAACACGGAGGAGAACAGGTCGCCGCCGACCGCCTTGGCGATCTCGAACGCGGCGGAGCTGGAGTCGGTGAACGCGAACCCGGGGTGTGCCAGCTGGGTGGCGTAGGCGACGACGACGAAGATGCCGCCGCCGATCAGCGCGGTCAGCATGATGGCGCGGGGGATGGTGCGCTGCGGTTCGACGGTCTCCTCGGTCAGCGTGGTGACCGCGTCGAAGCCGAGGAAGGAGTACGCGGCGATGGCGGCGCCCGCGGAGATGCCCGCGAGGTCGGTCGCGTGGTTCGAGAACGGGGTGGCGCTGACGAGTCCGGCCGCTCCCTGGTGCTGGAAGACGTGGTGCAGGCAGAGCAGCGCGAAGATCGCGACGACCAGCACCTGGAAGACCATCAGCAGGTCGTTCACCCGCTCCGCGGTCTTGATGCCCCGGATGTTGAGCGCGGTGGTGACGACGATGAACGCGATGATCCACACCCAGAACGGCACCGAGGGGTACTCCGCCTGGAGATAGGCCCCGCCGATGAGCCAGATGACCATGGGCAGGAAGAAGTAGTCCAGCAGGGTGGCCCAGCCGACGAGGAAGCCGATCCGGGAGTCTATGGAGCGCCGCACGTAGGTGTAGGCGGACCCGGCGACGGGGTGGGCCGCGGCCATCTTCCCGTAGCTGTGCGCGGTGAAGAGCATGGCGACCAGGGCCAGCAGGTAGGCCGTCGGCACGGCGCCGTGGGTGCTGTCGGCGACGACGCCGTAGGTGCCCAGCACGATGATCGGGGCCATGTAGGCGAGCCCGAAGAGCACGACGGATCTGAGGGTCAGGCTGCGGGTGAGAGCGGGCGGGGCGGAGGGTGCGGACATGGCGTTCCTTGCGGGAGGAGGGGACGGAGCGGATCAGTTGCCGGCCGGCCGCCAGCGGCGGGGGTCCAGGCGGCCGTCGTAGAGCGGGAGGTCGAGGGGGGCGTCGGCCTCGGTGAACTGGTCCCACATGCGGTTGAGACCGGCCGTGCCGTAGGTCCGCACGCGGGTCACGTCGTCCAGGTCGAGGACGTCGGTCAGCACGGTGGGCGCGGAGTCGGGGGCCTGCACGCGGACGCGTCCCTCGGGGTCGACGACCAGGCTGCGTCCGGTGCCGACGGGGCCCGCGGTGTTCACGCTGACCACGTAGACCTGGTTGACGATGGCGTTGGCCCGGGCGAGGACGAGTTCCTGGGCGCGGTCCGCGGACGTGGTCATCACCGGGTTGACGATGACCTCGGCGCCCATCCAGGCCAGGTGCCTGGCCACCTCCGGGAACCAGGCGTCGTAGCAGATGGCGAAGCCGACCCGGCCGGTGTCCGGGAGGTCCAGGACGACGAAGCGGTCGCCGGGGGTGTACGGCTCGAAGGGCCGCCACGGGAAGATCTTGCGGTAGTGGGCGGCGAGCCGCCCCTCCGGGGAGAAGGCGAGCGCGGTGTTGAAGAGCTCGCCGCCCGGACCGCGCTCGCACACGGTGCCCGGGAACAGCCATACGCCCAGGTCGCCCGCGAGCTCGGCGAGCCGCCGCACCCGGGGGCCGTCGAGCGGCTCCGCCGCGGCCTGCAGTTCGCTCTCCGACTCGGCGGACGGGCCTTCGGTGCCGCACAGGTGCAGCTCCGGGTAGGCGACGAGGCGGGTCCGCGGGAAGCGCGCCAGCACTTCCCCGACGTCTTCGGTGAAGCCGGACAGCGGGTCCGTGGCCAGTCGGGGAGGGGCCTGGACCAGCGCGACGGGGAGGGGGCGGGACATGGCCAGGAAATTAACTCAATATGAGCCCTTATACAATGGTCTCATTATGAGCAGTTTTACGGACCGCTACATTGAGGGCATGACCGGCACCCCGAACGGATCCGCACCGGCGCACCCCGAGGGGACCGTCCTCGCCCTCAACTCGCCCAAGCTGAACGGGATTCGCCGGCTCACCGCGCTGGACACGGTGCGCGCCCGGATCGCCATGGCGGTCGACCTCGGGCTGCTCTCCCCCGGCGAGCGGCTGCCCCAGACCGACGCCATAGCCGAGGCGCTCGGCGTCGGGGAGATCACCGTGCGCCGCGCGCTCAGCACGCTGTGCGCGGACGGCGTCCTGGAGCGCAGACGGGGCCGCAACGGCGGCACCCTGGTCGCCGAGCAGCCCACCCGGGGGGTCGTCGACGCGGCCGAGGCGTACCACGGGCAGACCACCGAGGTGCACCGCCTGATCGACGAGCGGGTCGTCCTGGAGTGCGGGCTGGCCCATCTCGCGACCCGCACCGCGACCGCCGCGGCCCTGGACGAGCTCGACGTGCTGGTCGCGGCCATGGACCGGGCGGAGAGCTGGGCGGAGTTCCACTCCTGCGACGAGCGCTTCCACCTCGCCGTGGCCCACGCCACCGGCCTCGACGCGAGCGTGGCGGCCTACGAGACCGTGCTGCGCCGGCTCTACGCCTACTACCTCCCCTACCCCCTCACCGCCCTGCGCGAGTCCAACGCCGAGCACCGGGCCCTGGTGGCGGCGATCCGCGCGGGTGACGCGGCCCGGGCGGCCGACATCGCGCGCGGCCACGTGGAGACCCTGCACCGGACGATGTTCGTCGGCCTGATGGGCTAGACAGGGCCGGACATCCGATTGCCGGGCCGGATATTCGGTTGCCGGGGCGCGCTCGCGCGGGCTCAATGGCGTACATGGCCGACATCCATGGCTCGTACGACGAGCTGTTCACCGCCGTGCCCACCGCACTCGCCGGACTGATCGACGACGGCGACCTGGGCGGTGCCGTGGCCGTCTTCGTGGACGGGAAGCCCGTGGTGGACGTGTGGGCCGGATTCGCCGACGCCGGGCGGACCCGGGCGTGGGAGCGGGACACGATCGTCAACGTGTACTCCGTGACGAAGACGATGACCGCGCTGTGCGCGCTCGTCCTGATCGACCGGGGCAGGCTGGACCCGGACGCGCCGGTCGCCCGGTACTGGCCCGAGTTCGCCACGGCCGGCAAGCGGAACGTGCTGGTGCGGCACCTGCTGTCGCACACCGCCGGGCTGCCCGACTGGGAGGGGCCGGTCGAGGAGCTGTACGACTGGACGACCGCCACGACGCGGCTGGCCGGGCAGGCCCCGCAGTGGGAGCCGGGGACCGTGGCCGGGTACCACTCGCTCACCCAGGGGTTCCTGGTGGGCGAGGTGCTGCGCCGGATCACCGGGCGGAGCGTGGGCGAGTTCTTCGCCGCGGAGGTGGCCGGGCCGCTGGGCGCGGACTTCCATCTCGGCCTCGGCCCCGAGGACGACCCGCGGGTGGCGCTGACCGTGCCGCCGCCGGGCAAGGACGAGGACTACACGGCCGGCGCCGCTGCCCGCGACACGACCCCCACCGCCCCCACCACGGCGACCGCGCTCCGCGTCCGGGACGGCAACAGCATCGCCTGGCGCCGCGCGCAGATCCCCGCGGCGAGCGGCTACGGCAACGCCCGCTCGGTCGCCCTCGTCCAGTCGCTGCTCGCCTGCGGCGGAACCGTCGGCGGGGTGCGGGTGCTGTCCCCCGAGGGATGCGCGCGGGCGCGGGAGCCGCAGTTCGAGGGCGAGGACCGCGTCCTCGGCATGCCGGCCCGGTACGGCCTCGGCTACGGCCTCTTCGGCAACGCCCTCGGCTGGGGCGGCTGGGGCGGTGCGCTGGTCTGGGTCGACCCCGACGAGCGGCTGGCGATGGCGTACGTGACGAACCAGATGCGCGAACCCGCCACCGACCAACGGGGCATCGAGCTGGTCATGGCCGCCCAGGACGGTCTCAAGGGGCTGCGGGCCTGACCGGGGCCCGGGGCGCGGGAGGGATCTCTTCGTGGGTGGCGGGACTTCTCTGATCGGGGGCGGCTGGGAGGCGGCGGCCGAGGTGTACGGGCCGTTGCTGCGGGCCTCGGGCGGCGGCCGGATCGGGTGTGTGATCGTCGACGAGGGGGACGGCGAGGAGCAGTTCGCGCGGTACGCGGAGGCGTTGCGGAGCGCGGGGGCACAGGCGGCGGTGCCGCTGCTGGTGCCGCTCGGCGGACGGTTCGAACCCGGCCCGCCGGTGGACGGTGTGGACGGGCTGCTGGTGTGCGGCGGGCTCACGCCCGCGTACCAGGATGCGTTCGCGCGGTGCGCCGGGCGGCTGACCGGTCTGCTCGGCGAACGCGGCATCCCCTACGCCGGATTCTCCGCCGGTGCCGTGCTGGCCGCGCGGCGCGCCGTGGTCGGCGGCTGGCTGGCGGACGGTGTCCCGGTCTGCCCGCCGGACACCGCCGAGGATCTCGAAGAGGTCGAGGTGCGGCCGGGGCTCGGTCTGGTGCCCTTCGCGGTGGACGTGCACGCGGCCCAGTGGGGCACGCTGGGGCGGCTGGTCGCGGCGGTGTCGCGGGGGTCGGTGCCGTACGGAGTGGCGATCGACGAGAACACCGTGCTGGAGGTGACCGGCGCGACGGGCCGGGTCGGCGGGCGCGGACGCGTCCATGTCGTACGCCCTGCGGATACCGGCGACGCGGCGGGTGCGGTCGTACGGTCGTACGCGCCCGGTGAGTCCGTCCCGCTGGGTCAGCCGCCGCTGCCGTAGGGGCGGGTGAGGATCTCCAGGCGGTGGCCGTCGGGGTCGTCGAAGTAGGTGCCGCGGCCGCCGTCGTTGGTGTTGATCTCGCCGGCGCGGGTGTGGTGCGGGTCGGCCCAGTAGTTGAGGCCGGCCGTCCGGACGCGGGTGAAGATCTCGTCGAAGTCGTCCTCGGAGACCAGGAACGCGTAGTGCTGCGGCGGGATGTCCCCGGGGGTGTCCATGAAGTCGAGGGTGACGCCGTTCGGCAGCGCGACCGGGACGAACGGGCCGTAGTCCGGGCTGACTTGAAGGCCGAGGATGTCGGCGAGGAACCGGGCCGACGCGTGCTTGTCGTGTGCGGCGACGATGGTGTGGTTCAGGTTCACGGTCATCGTGGGACCTCCTCCTGTCCAACGTACTCCCGGCACCAGCTAAGGTAAGGCTCGCCTTAGTCATCGATCGGGAGAGGTCGTCGTGCGTGCGTTGAGGTTGAGGGCCGTCCTGGTGGCCGTGTCCGCCGTGTCCGTGGCCGGCGGTCTGCTGGCCGGCTGCTCGTCGTCCGGCGGTGACGACGGTGCCGGCAGCGCCCACGGCGACGGGACCGTGAACAAGGTCGCCGGCGCCTCCGAGGGCCCGTCCGCCGCGCCGAGCGCCCTCGCCGACGGAATGGGCTCCGACACCGACACCGACGGTGTCTTCCCGCGCACGGTCACCCACTTCGAGGGGAAGACCACCATCGAGGCCCGGCCGAAGAAGATCGCGGTGCTCAGCACCGGGCAGCTCGACGACCTGCTCACCCTCGGCGTCGTCCCGACCGCCGGCACCCGCGCCGAGAACGCCGGACTGGTCCCCGACTACCTCGCCGACGCCTTCCCGCAGTACAAGAAGCAGCTCGCCGCGATGACCGACGCGGGCACCCGCCAGTCCCCCAACCTGGAGTCGCTGGCCGCCGCCAAGCCCGACCTGATCCTGGTCAACGACTCGCTCGGCGACCTCTACCCCCAGCTGTCGAAGATCGCGCCCACCGTGGTCACCGCGGGCCAGGGCATCAACTGGAAGCGGGACCTGCTGCTGGTCGGGGACGCGGTCGGCGAAGGGCAGAAGGCGCAGGAACTGCTCGACGGCATCGTGGACAACGCCGAGGAGAGCGGGTCCGCGCTCGACGGCTCGGCCACCGTGTCCATGGTCCGCTTCACACCCGACCGCACCCGGATGTTCGGCGTCTCCTCCTTCACCGGCTCGATAGCCGTCGACATGGGCCTCTCCCGCCCCAAGTCGCAGCAGTTCAACGCCATTTCACAGGACATCAGCGCGGAGAAGGTCGACATCGCCGACGGTGACTGGATCTTCTACTCCGTGCAGGGCGACGCGGCGAAGACGGACGCGTCGACCGTGCTCGCCGGGCCACTGTGGAAGTCCCTGAAGGCGGTCGAGGCCGGGCACGCCGTGCAGGTCGACGACGACCCCTGGTACCTCAACGCCGGTCCCACGGCAGCGCGTCTGGTGGTACGCCAGCTCGCCGAGCACCTCCGGTAAGTGCGCCGCGCCCTCGTCTGGCCGACGGCCGCCCTCGCGGTGGCCGTCGTCGCCGTGCTCAGCCTCGCGGTCGGCACCCGTGCCGTACCGCCGGCCGCCGTGCTCGACGCCCTCCTGCACGGCGGTTCCTCCCCCGACGCGCTCGTCGTCCGCTCCCTGCGGCTGCCCCGCACCGAGGTCGGCCTCACCGCGGGCGCCGCGCTCGGCCTGGCCGGCGCCACGCTCCAGGCGGTCACCCGCAACCCGCTCGCCGACCCCGGCATCCTCGGCCTGAGCCAGGGGGCGGCGGCCGGGGTGGTGCTCGCCATCGTCCTCGGCGGCTCCGGGTACGGCTTCGGGGCCTACGTCTGGTACGCCTTCACCGGCGCCGTCCTCGCCGCGTGCCTGGTCTACGGCATCGCGGCACGGGGCCGGAGCGGGGCGTCCCCGGTGAAGCTGGCGCTGGCAGGCACGGCCCTCTCCGCCATGACCGCGGGCGCCACGACGGTCGTCCTCACCTCCAGCTCCGCCACCCTCGACCAGTTCCGGTTCTGGCAGGTGGGGGCGCTCAGCGGGCGGGACACGGGGACGGTGGTACGGATGCTGCCGTTCCTCGCGGCGGGCGCCGTGCTGGTGCTGTCCTGCGCCCGAGGCCTGGACGCGCTGGCCCTCGGCGACGAGACGGCCCGCTCGCTCGGACACCGGGTGCACGTCGTACGGGGCTGCGCGGCGCTGGGGGCGACCCTGCTGACCGCTGCCGCGGTGGCCGCAGCCGGGCCGATCGCGTTCGTGGGGCTGGTGGTGCCGCACGTGGCGCGACGCCTGGTCAGGGGCGGCGGGTACGGGCGGCTGCTGCCGCTGTCGGCGCTGCTGGGGGCGGGGTTGCTGGTCGCCGCCGATGTGCTGGGGCGGGTGGTGCGGGCTCCTGCGGAGGTGCCGGCCGGGGTGATGACGGCGTTGGTGGGGGTGCCGGTGCTGGTGGCCCTGGTACGGAGGAAAGGTGCCGTGACATGAGGCGCACCCGGGGCTGGGGCCGGGGGCGGGGGGTTTCGCTTACCGGCGCCGACAGGGTGCCGCTGCGCCCACCCGTGCCGCCCTGCGGCACGCCTGCCCGCAGCTGGGTAGCTGTGAAACGCCCCTTCAGGGGCGCGGGGAACTGCGCGAGGAACCCCCACCGGCCCGCAGTCGTAGTACTACGGCCCCACCCCCGCCTCTCCCTCGTCCTCCACCGGCGTTCGATCCTCGTCGCCCTCGCCCTTCTCGGCCTCCTCGCCGTCGCCATGACCGCCTCCGCCTCCCTCGGCCAGACCTACATCCCCCCGGCCGACGTCTGGCGCACCCTCCGCGGCGAGCCGACCCCGTACGACCTCGTCGTCAACACGCTGCGCGTCCCCCGGATCGTGCTCGGGGCCCTCGTCGGCGGCTCGCTCGGGCTCGCCGGGGCGCTGGTGCAGACGGTCACGCGGAACCCGCTGGCCAGCCCGGACGTCATCGGCGTCGGGCACGGCGCCGCCGCCGCGACCGTGCTCGCGCTGGCCACCGGCGCCGTGGCGTCGCCCTCCGCGATGCCCGCCGTGTCCGTGGCCGGCGGCCTCGGCGCCGCCGCCCTCGTGTACGTACTCGCCTGGCGCCACGGCATGCAGCCCAGCCGCTTCGTGCTGACCGGCGTCGGGATCGGCGTCGCCCTGTCCGCCGTCGTCCAGCTGTATCTCACCGACAGCGAGCTGGACGCGGCCGAACAGGTCAAGCTGTGGCTGACCGGGAGCCTGAACGGGCGGGGGTGGGAGCAGGCCGGGCCGCTCGCCGTCGTCCTCGTCCTCGCCCTGCCGGGGCTGGTGTGGGCGGCCCGGGCGGCGCGGCCGCTCGGGCTCGACCCCGACACCGCCGCCGCCCTCGGCCTCCGGGTGGACCGGGCCCGGCTCGGTCTCACCGCCCTCGGCGTCGTGCTCGCCGCCACCGCGACCGGTGCCGCCGGGCCGATCGGGTTCGTCGCGCTGACCGCGCCGCAGCTGGCCAGGCGGCTCACCCGCACCCCCCAGCTGCCGCTGGTCTGCTCGGCGCTGACGGGCGCGGTCGTGCTGGTGACCGCCGACCTGGTGGCCCGCACCCTGGTGCCTCCGCTGGAGATCCCGGTCGGTGCGCTGACCTCCCTGGTCGGCGGCCCCTATCTGCTGTATCTGCTCGGCAGGCGGAAGTGACTCAGATCGTCGCCGTGTCGATCACGAAGCGGTAGCGGACGTCGCTGTTGACGACCCGGTCGTACGCCTCGTTGATCTGGTCGGCGCTGATCAGTTCGATCTCGGCGCCCAGGTGGTGCTCGGCGCAGAAGTCGAGCATCTCCTGGGTCTCCGGGATACCGCCGATGCCGGAGCTGCTCAGGCTGCGGCGGTTGCCGAAGACGGAGGAGAGCAGGATGTGCACCGGCTCCTCCGGGATGCCCACGTTCACCATGGCGCCGTCGGTCCTCAGGAGCGACAGGTAGGCGTCGAAGTCGAGCGGGGCGGACACCGTGTTGAGGATGATGTCGAAGGTGCCCTTGAGATCGGCGAAGGTCTGCGGGTCGCTGGTCGCGCGGTAGTGCGTGGCGCCCAGCTTCAGGCCGTCGTCCTTCTTGCGGAGGGACTGGGACAGGACGGTGACCTCCGCGCCCAGGGCGGCGGCGATCTTCACGCCCATGTGGCCCAGGCCGCCGAGGCCGACGACCGCGACCTTCTTGCCGGGACCGGCGTTCCAGTGCTTGAGCGGGGAGTACGTGGTGATGCCGGCGCAGAGCAGGGGGGCCGCCACGTCGAGGGAGAGGCCGTCGGGGATGCGGACGACGTAGTTCTCGTCGACGACGATCTTGTGCGAGTAGCCCCCGTAGGTGGGCTGCCCGTCCTTGCCGACGGCGTTGTACGTCCAGGTCGGGCCGCCGCCGGTGCAGTACTGCTGGAGACCGGCCTTGCAGTTGTCGCACTCACGGCAGGAGTCGACCATGCAGCCGACGCCCACCCGGTCCCCCACCGCGTACTTCGTGACACCCGGGCCGACCTCCGAGACGACGCCCGCGATCTCGTGACCGGGCACCATCGGGAAGATCGCCGTACCCCAGCCCTCGCGGGCCTGGTGGATGTCGGAGTGGCAGATACCGGCGAACTCGATGTCGATGAGGACGTCGAACTCGCCGACCGCGCGCCGCTCGATCGTGGTCCGCTCCAGCGGGGCCTTCGCGGCGGGCGCGGCGTAAGCAGCAACAGTGGTCATGAGGGGGGTTCTCCTAGGGGTGTCCTTCGCGCCCGGTTGCCTTCTTCCGTCCCGGGCGCCTTTCCAGACTCCTCCACGCTACGTCCGTCACCCAGCCCCCGCCTCTGCGTACGTCTGCCGTGCCTACCACCGGCGGGGTCAGGATCCTGTGCGTACGACCGTGAATACTGGATGTATGGAAGACCAGCCCCTGCCCGCCACCGCCGCCTCCCCCTCCGCCCCTTCCTCCGCCTCCCCGTCCCTGGACCGGCGTGCCGAGCTCAGCGAGTTCCTGCGCACCCGGCGGGCCCGGCTGCGCCCCCTGGACGTGGGGCTGCCGGACTTCGGGCGGCACCGCAGGGTGCCGGGGCTGCGGCGCGAGGAGCTGGCGCAGCTGGCCGGGGTGTCGGTGGCGTACTACACGCGCCTGGAGCAGGGCAACGGGCGGAACGTGTCGGCGGAGGTGCTGGACTCGATCGCCCGCGCGCTGCGGCTGACCGACGCCGAGCACGCGCATCTGATGCATCTCGCCAAGGGCAAGCAGCACAAGAAGAAGGCGTCGGCGCGGCCGCAGCAGGTGCGGGCGTCGCTGGGCCAGCTGCTGGAGTCACTGGAGAGCGTGCCTGCGTACATCGTGGGGCGGCGCTCGGAGATCCTGGCGTGGAACCGGATGGCGGCAGCCGTCTTCGGTGACTGGGCGGAGCTGCCGGTGGCGGAGCGCAACTGGGCCCGGCTGACGTTCCTGCGGCCCGACTACCGCGAGCTCTTCGTCGACTGGGAGCAGAAGGCGATCGACATCGTCTGCCAGCTGCGGATGGACGCGGGCTGCTATCCGGACGACACCCGGCTCTCCGCGCTGGTCGGGGAACTCTCCGTGAAGAGCGAGGAGTTCCGCCGGCTGTGGGCGACCCACGACGTCAAGGAGAAGTCGTACGGGATGAAGC
Source organism: Streptomyces sp. NPDC054770 (assembly GCF_053611985.1). Lineage (NCBI taxonomy): Bacteria > Bacillati > Actinomycetota > Actinomycetes > Kitasatosporales > Streptomycetaceae > Streptomyces > Streptomyces sp. NPDC054770. Next base: position 20,472 of record NZ_JBSHBL010000052.1, on the reverse strand, counting down.
GGATGCACCACCCGCTGGTGGGCGAGCTGTCCCTGAACTACGAGTCGTTCCGGATGCCAGGTGACCAGGACCAGGCCCTGGTCACCTACCACGCGGAACCGGGCTCGGCGTCGGCCGAGGCGCTGCGCCTGCTGGCCAGCTGGGGCACGGACGCGACCCGGATCACCCCGGCACCCCTGAGCGACGGCCCTGACCGACGGCCCTGACCCGGCGGCCCTGATCGGCGGCCCTGATCGACGGCATGGAGAACGGCCCGCCGGAAGCCGCGCTTCCGACGGGCCGCTCGCTGGGGTGCTACTCGGCGACCGGCGCCCTCACTTGGCGTAGTACGCGTTGTAGATCGAGATCGTCGACTTGTTGCCCTTCTTGTCGGCGATCTTGGCGTGGAACGAGATGGCCTTGCCCTTGGCCGGGTTCTTGACGGTGATCCTGCCGTGGCTGACCGTCAGCTTCTTCCAGGTCTGGCCGTAGTCGTACGACACCCAGACCCCGAGGGACTGCAGGTTGCGGCCGGCGGCCGCGCCCTCGACGGTGACCGGGAAGGTGACCTTCTTGCCCGCCTCGACGCGGCTGTCCGGGCCGGTGGCGGCGCCGAAGTGGACGGTGGAGGCCGGGAGCTGGGCCAGCACGGTGTTGCTGCCCGGCTTCTTCGAGTGGAAGGTCCAGCTCGCGTCGATCCGGGTGGAGGCGGCGGCGACCTTGACCGAGCGGATGACCGAGGTGGTCAGCTTGTACTCGGCGTTCGCGGACGGCACCGTGAACACGCCGTCGCCGAACAGCGGGTCCTGGTTGGAGCCCACCTTGGTGCCGTTGCGGTACAGGGTGGTGTTCACCGACAGGAAGTCGGAGGATCCGGCGTGCCGGGCGCTGTCGGAGAACAGCGGGACCACGCCGAAGATCTGGTTGCCGTTCCGGAACAGGCCGTACTCGCTGCTCAGGTGCGGGCCGAAGACGGCCCTGTTGAAGGTGTTGCGGTAGGTCTGGCCGGCCTTGTACGTCTTCGGGTCGCCCAGCGTGTAGAAGGCGTCGGCGATCGGCAGGCCCTGGGCGTCGTGACCGGAGTACTGCGTGACGTCGAAGGCCCACTGGGCTCCGTCCACGGTGGAGATGTGGAAGGTGCGGGTGACGGGCAGCTTCTGCTCCACCGCGTCGCCCATCACGAAGTCCTCGCCGACCACGCCCCACGGGGCGATCGCACCCGTCTTGTTGGGGGCGGAGGCGCCCACGGCGTTCGTGACCGTGGCGAGCTCACTGGTCTTGAAGTGCCGGACCTTGTCGCCCTGGACCTTCTTGACCTGGGCGCTGGTGGCGACGTCGTACTCCTCGCCGGCACCCTTGGTGAACTGGCCGCTCCAGGTCTGGGTCAGACCGCTGACCTCGCCGCCCAGCGGTGCGATCCGGATCTTGTCGAAGGTGTCGAAGCCGACCCCGAACCCGATGCCGGCCGGGTCGTACATGTAGTCGACGGTCGCCGAGTGCGGGGTGGCCTGCGCGTCCGGCACCGTGATGTCGGCGGACTTGGTGGTGCGGGCGTCGATGGTGAGCGTGAGGTCCTTGGTGACGCTCAGCTTCGGGTTGACCAGCCAGTCGAGACCGCCGTCGAAGGTGGTGAAGTCCTTGGCGATCCAGGCGTCGAGCAGGTAGGTGCCCTTGGGTACCCGGATCGTGGCGGTCCCGGAGTTGTCGGCCGGCACGAGGTAGTCGCGGCCGTTGCCGAGACCCGAGTAGGCCGTGAGGTCGGTGTTGTAGACACCGGTCGGGTTGCCGTCGCGTCCGATGTGCTTGACCGTGACGTTGTACGACTGCACCTCGCGCTGGACCGCGGCCGCCGTGCGGACGCTCTGGCCGCCGCCGGTCGCCGTCACGTACGCCGAGTAGGCGCCGTCGAGGGTGCCGCCCAGCTTGGTGTCGACGGTGAGGCCGACGGAGGCCTTGCCGCCCGCCGGGACGGTCACCTTGGCCGCGCCGAGCTTGAAGAAGCCGGCCGGGGCCGCCGCGCCCTTGGGGTCGGTGGCGGTCGCCGCGAGGCTGAGGGTGACGTCCTTGGTGCCGAGGTTGCGGTAGGTCAGCTGCTTGGTGACCGGGGTGTCGTCGGTGTGCGGCCACTGCTGGACGCCGAAGTTCACCGACACCGGGTCGGCGACCACGGTCTGCTTGATGGCCTTGTCGACGGCTATCCGGCCCGAACCCTGCTCGAACGGCGTGTACTTGCCGCCCTTCGCGGAGCCGGTCAGGGCCGCCTTCAGCTCCTGGAAGCCCCAGTCGGGGTGCTCCTGCTTGAGGATCGCCGCGGCGCCCGCGACATGCGGGGTCGCCATCGAGGTACCGGAGATGGTCAGGTAGCCGGGCGGGTTCTCGCCGACCTCCTGGTCGATGACGCTGCCCTTGGCCGCGGCCGCGGTGATGTCCACGCCGGGGGCGGTGACGTCCGGCTTGATGGAGCCGTCGGCGGCGGGGCCGGTGGAGGAGAAGTCGGCGAGCTTGTCCTTGCCGTCGACGGCGCCGACGGTGAGCGCGTCGGCCGCGCTGCCCGGCGAACCGATCGACTCGGGGCCCTCGTTGCCCGCGGCGATCGCGAACAGGATGCCCTTCTGCTCGGAGAGCTTGTTGACCTCGGCTTCCAGCGGGTCGATCTCCGGGGTGTCGAAGCCGCCCAGGCTGAGGTTGACGACGGAGGCGCCCTCGGCCGCCGCCCACTCCATGCCGGCCAGGATGCCGGAGTCGTCACCGGAGCCGGTGTCGTCCAGGACCTTGCCGTTGAGGATCTTCGCGCCGGGCGCGACACCCGTGTACTTGCCGTGCGACTTGGCGCCGGTGCCGGCCGCGATGGAGGCGACGTGCGTGCCGTGGCCGAAGTGGTCCGAGGCGTCGGCGGCCGTGCTGAAGTTCTTGGACTCGATCACCTGGTCCTTGAGGTCCGGGTGGGTGGTGTCGACACCGGTGTCCAGTACGGCGATCTTGACGCCCTTGCCGGTGTAGCCGGCCTTCCACGCGGCGGGCGCGCCGATCTGCGGCACGGACTTGTCCAGGCTGGCCTTGCGGACGCCGTCGAGCCAGACGTGCGCGATGCCGGCGGCGGCCCTGTCCCCGTTGGTGACCGCGTCCCAGAGCTCGGGCGTGTCCTTGACCGGGGTCTGCACGGCGTCGGCGTTGAGCGCCTTGAGGCTGTGCCGCAGGGTGCCCGCGTCCCGCACGTCGGCCTTGGTGGCCGTGGCGGCACCGCTGTACCCGACGATGACCTTCAGGCCGTGCTGCTGCGCCTTGCGGGTCGCGGCCTGGTTCAACTCGGTGACGTCGAACAGCCGTTGGTCCAGCTTGCCGGAGGCCACCAGCTGGACGGCGTCACCGGGGACGACGAGGGTGTGCCCGCCGGCCTTGCTGATCCGGAAGGGTATGTGCTGGCGCCCCTTCGCCCGCTCCAGGCCGACGACGCGGCCCTTGGCGTCGAGGGCGACCCGGTCGCCGGTGATCAGGGTGACGTGGTGCTTGGCGGTGAGCGAAGACGCGGCCGCGGCCGGGGCGGCGCTCTGTTCCGGCTTCGCCGAAGCCGGGCTGGTCATGCCCGCGGCGAGCGCGACGGCCGCCGCCGTGGCCACCGTGGCCGCAGCGGCTCTTTTCACTTGTCTGCGCAAGACTCCCCCAGGAGACGGTGTACCGGGTGAATTCCCCGTTCACCCGGCCGGGGGCAGTCTCGTACGCACATACGTCAACCCCCCGGAATACGGAGTATGCCGGGGGGTGATCAGCGGGCTCAATAGATGAGAGACCGGTAAGAAGAGTGCGGGACAACTGTTACGCGCCGGGGTGAACACCGTTACACAACCGCGCGGTTGTACCCGGCGCGCCGGTGTTACGCGCCCGCGTTCTCCTTGACGGTTATCTTGCCCTTGCGGATGGTCGCGAGGCGCGGGGCCTTCTTCGCGATCGCGGAGTCGTGGGTGACCATGATGAAGGTCAGCCCGTGCTCCTTCCACATGCGCTCCAGTACGTCCATGATCTCGTCGCGCATGCCCTCGTCGAGGTTGCCGGTGGGCTCGTCGGCGAGCAGCACCTTGGGGTTCTTGACCAGGGCCCGGGCGATGGCGACACGCTGCTGCTGGCCGCCGGACAGCTCGCCGGGCAGGTGACCGAGGCGCTCGCCGAGACCGACCGACGTCAGTGCCTCGGCGGCGCGTTCACGCCGTACCTTGGTCTTGACGCCGAGCGGGACGAGGGCGGTCTCGACGTTCTCCTGGGCGGTGAGCGTCGGGATGAGGTTGAAGGACTGGAAGACGAAGCCGATGTTCTCGCTGCGGACCCGGGTCAGCTTGGTCTCGGAGAGCTTGGCCAGGTCGGTGCCGTCGAGCACGACCTCACCGGACGTCGGCCGGTCCAGGCCGCCCAGCATCTGCAGGAGGGTGGACTTGCCGCCGCCGGTGGGCCCCTGGATGACCAGGCGGTCGCCGTCGGCGATGGTGAGATCGATACCGTCGAGGGCGCGGACGGTGTCCTTGCCGCGTGAGTAGAGCTTGGTGACGTTTCTGAGTTCGTACATGGTGGCTCCTGGAGGGTTTCGGGGTGGGGCGGTCGGGTGTCCACTGCGGGCCGGTGGGGGTTGCTCGCGCAGTTCCCCGCGCCCCTGAAGGGGCGCTTCAGCCGCGGGCGTCCTGTCAGCTGACGTAGCCGCGGGCAGTCGTGCCGCTGGGGCGGCACGGGTGGGCGCGGGCGGCACCCGGCAAGCGCCGGTGAGCGTCCCCACCCCCGCCCCCAGCCACAGCCGACGTCAGCTACTCGACCCGCCGCAGTGCGTCCGCCGGCCGCAACCTGGACGCGCGCCAGCCGCCGAACGCGCCCGCGATCAGACCGCCGGCCACCGCCAGACCCACCGCCAGCGCGATCGTCGTCACGCTGACCGGAGCCGTGAGGGCGACCTCCAGGGTCTTCGCGGTCTGCCGGCCGGGACCGCCGCCGAAGCCGCCGGCCCCACCGCCGCCGAAGCCCCCGCCACCGGTGCCGGTGCCGCCACCGCCGCCACCGCCGAGGGAGGCCTGCAGCGTGGGGCTGATCGCGGTGACCACGTACGCGCCGACCAGTCCGAGCCCGATCCCGAGCGCCCCGCCGACCAGGCCGTTGACCATGGCCTCGCCGATGACCTGCCGGGTGACCCGGCCGGACTTCCAGCCCAGCGCCTTCAGCGTGCCGAACTCACGGACGCGGCGGGAGACCGCCGAGGAGGTGAGCAGGCCGGCGACCAGGAACGCGGCCACGAGCACCGCGATGGACAGCCACTTGCCGACGTTGGTGGCGAGCGAGGACGCCGTGGACAGCGAGCCGGAGACGGTGTCCGCGAGGTCCGCGGAGGTGGTGACCGTCGTACCCGAGACGTTGCTCTGAATGGTCTTCTTGACCGAGGAGATCTGCTTGGAGTCGGTCGCCTTGACGTAGATCGTGGTGACCTTGTTCTTCTCGTCGGCGAGCGTCTGCGCCTGCTTCAGCGGCATGTACAGGTTGGCCGCCGCGTCACCGCTGTCGGCCGTCGCGATACCGATGATCGTGTACTTGACCTTGTTGATGGTGACGGTCGAACCGACCTTGTACTTCTTCTCCTTGGCGAACGCCGAGTCGGCGACCAGCACCTTGGCGTTCGTCTCGGTGGTCTTGAAGGTACGGCCGCTGGTGATCTTCGACGAGGTCAGCGGGCCGACGTCGGTCTGGGTGACGTCGGTGCCGTAGACCGTGTACGAGTTGACGTCGAAGTTGGCACCGCCGCCCTTGACCTCGCCCTGCGGCGCTCCGGTGCCGCCACCGCCGCCGCGGGTGCCGCCGGTGCCGCCCGAGCCCTGGTTCTGCTGGAACTGACCCCGGGTGAACTGGCCGCTGATCTTGACCACGTTGAGGTTCAGCCCGCCGACCGCGGTCGCGACGCCCTTCTGGTCGCCGACCTTGGTGACGGTGGTGGAGGCGAGGGTGGTGAAGCCCTGCACCATGACGCGGTCACTGCTCTGCGTGCTCGACGAACCGTTGTTCTGCGCGTCGAAGTTGAAGCGGGGCCGCTGCGAGGCGCTCGTGGTCGCCGACGCGGCCTTGGTGACCGTCATGTCCGTACCCAGGCCGTACAGCGACTGGAGGACCTTGTCCTGCGCCTTCCCCATGCCGTTGGACACGGAGTTGACCACAATGACCAGTGCGATGCCCAGCGCGAGGCCGGAGGCGACGACGAGAGCCGCCTTTCTGCGGCGGCGCAGTTCGCGCCTCAGGTAGGTGAAGAACATGACCGCAAGGTAGGGACGCACCGTGATGGCTCGATAAGGCCTAAATAAGAGATGCATGAGAAGGCTGTCCGGAGACCAGGAATCTCCCCGCACGGGGCTGTCAGCACCGGCCGGACACGCGGAAGGCGGCCGCCCCGAGGGCAGCCGCCTTCCGTGGTGTCCGTTTGGCGTCCGGATGGCTCAGACGGCCGAACCGGCCTTCCACTGCGCCCAGTTCATGTTCCAGCCGTTGAGGCCGTTGTCGGGGGCCACGGTCTTGTCGCCGGTGTGGGAGATGACCACGACGTCACCGATGATCGAGTGCGTGTACATCCAGTAGGCGGGCGTGGTGGTGTCGTTGGCACCCTTGGTGTCGGACAGGCCCACGCAGCCGTGGCTGGTGTTCACGGAGCCGAAGACGGACTTGGCGCCCCAGTAGTTGCCGTGCAGGAAGGTGCCGGAGCTGGTGAGGCGGATGGCGTGCGGCACGTCCTTGATGTCGTACTCGGCCTTGCCGTCGTTGTCGGTGAAGCCGACGGTCGTGCCGTTCATGCGTGTCTGCTTGTACTTCTCGGACATCACCATGATGCCTTGGTACGTGGTGTGCTCCGGGGAACCGGCCGAGATCGGGATGGTCTTGACGGTCTTGCCGTCCTCGGTGACCTTCATCTCCTTGGTCTTGGCGTCGACGTAGGAGATCTGGTTGCGGCCGATGTGGAAGGTGACCGTCTTCTGCTGGACGCCGTAGACCCCGGAGGCGCCCTGGACACCGTCGAGCGCCAGCTTCAGCGTGACGGTGGAGTTCTCCTTCCAGTAGGTCTCGGGGCGGCAGTCCATGCGCTGGGTGGAGAACCAGTGGCAGGCGACCTCCTGGCCGCTGCTGGAGGTGACCGTGATGCCCTTCTGGACGGCGGCCTTGTTCGTGATCTGCTTGTCGAAGTTGATCGACACGGGCATGCCGACGCCGACGGTCGAGCCGTCCTCGGGGGTGAAGGTGCCTATGAAGCTGTTGGCCGGGGAGACCGTGGTGAAGGAGGCGTTCTCGTGGGCGACCAGGCCGGCGGAGTCCTTGGCCTCGGCGGCGACCTTGTAGGTGGTGGACCGCTCCAGCTGGGCGTCGGGCTTCCAGCTCGTCTTGTCGGCGGACAGGGTGCCGGCGACCGCCTTGCCGTCGGCGGTGGTCATGGTCACGCCGGTGAGGGTGCCCTTGCTGACGGTGACGGCGGCGGAGTTGTTGATGGAGGCGCTGTCCGAGCCGTCCTTGGGCGTGATCGTGATGTCGGCCTTGGACGACTTCTTGGCCGCGGCCTCGTCCGCCTGGGACTGCGAGCTGCTGTTGCCGCCGGACGCCTTGTCGTCGCTGCCGGAACACGCCGTGAGCACCAGTACGCCACCGAGCAGTGCGGACGCGGCCACCAGGCCCTTGCGCCGCTTACTGTCCGTCATCACACGCTTCTCCATCGCTGCCGAGTACGCGAACACACCGAGAGTCCCCGTCAAGAATCTTCAACGCTACGGCCGTGTCGTCCCGTTCCACATTCTTCGGTTCTGTGGGGCACACCACGTCCGCAGGGGCGGCTGGTGCGCAAGGGGCCGGTCCGTGCGCCCTCCGAGACGACGAAACCCCGGACGGCGGTTGCCGCCCGGGGTCACCGGTTCCCCGGATCGCTCAGCCGATGCCGCCCTCTTCGTCGTCGCCGTCGTCATCATCCTCGTCGAGATCCCAGTCCGGCGAATCCGGATCGTAGGAAATCCGCTCGCTGGACCAGGAAGCCTGCTGGAGCTCCACTCCGGGCACCTCGCTGACCAGGTCGAACGGGTCGACGAGATAGGCGAGCGCCTCGGCGGTGTCTTCTGTCACAGCGGCCTCGGCCTGGGTCCGCTCCTCGCCGGGCAGCTCGGGATCCTGGGCGATCCGCCGCAGCGCGGCCTTGGTGACCTCGTCGCCGTCCTCCACCTCGAGAACCAGCTCCACCCGAAGCCGTACAAAACGTGATGTCTCTGGAGTGCTCATGGCGGGAGCGTACGACCGAAACCTCCCGTGACTTTCCCGTGACCCGCGATTTTCACTAACATCTGCCCACACGGCCAATTCGCCAGCGTCACAAGGGGATCGATATTCCGTGTCATCCGCTCGCCGCCCGTTGCTGACCGCCACCGCCGCAGGCACGCTCCTGTGCGCACTGTGGTTCGTCCCGTCCGCCAACGCGTCGCAGGACGCCCCGGCGAGAACCGGCACGTCGGAGGGGGCGGCGACCCGTGTCACCCAGCAGGCCCGAGCGCTGTCCGAGGCCACGTCCGAGGCGACCGGGGACGCCACCCAACTCGCCGACACCGGAAGCCCGAACACCACGCCGTACGTCATCGGCGGCACCCTTTTCCTCGCCGTCGGAGCGGGCTTCGTGGTCTATTCGGTACGCCGGGAACGGCTGGAGTTTTAAATAACTTGACCGATCTTTGACCGAGGACCCAGAGTCCTCTCATGAAGAGATCATCGGGCGTGCGGATCTGCGCCCTCGCCGCCTGCGGCGCGCTGTCCCTCGCCCTCATCACGGGCTGTTCCGGCGGGAGTTCCGAGGACACCGCGGGCACCGCGCGGGAAGCGTCCACCGTCAAGGCGCTGAGCACCGGGGAGTTGAAGCAGCGGATCCTCGCGCAGGGCGAGGTGGACGGCTTCAAGGTCAACCCGATCGGCGAAGACGCGCCGGCCCGGAGCACCATCAAGTCGGACGACGAGAAGTGCCGCCCGCTGGCCTACGTCCTCACCGGCCTCGCCCCGGCCACCCCGGCGACCGAGATCGGCCGCACGGTACGGGAGGACAAGAAGGACCCCACCGACGACGCGACCTCTCTCGACGACCTGGCCGACGGCAAGTTCGAGAGCGCGCTCAAGGACTCCCTGAACCTGGACATCACCTCGCTCGACCTGTCGTCGTACGACGGCAACGGCGCCGAGGAGGCCCTGCGGGCCGTCTCGACCGCCCTCAAGAACTGCACGGCAGGCTTCACGGGCGGCGCCACCGGCGACGACCAGAAGGTCACCAAGGTGACGCCCACCAAGGCCTCCGGCTCGGGCGACGAGTCCGTCGCCTTCACCGCCACCACCGACATGGACGGCGACAAGGGCCCCCTGCACGCGGAAGTGGTCCGCTACGGCAACACGGTCGCGACGTACTTCACGATGAACATCGGCGCGATGATGACCGGCAAGACGTACACGGTGCCACCGGCAGTGATCAAGGCCCAGTCGAAGAAGCTGGGGTAGCAGCACAGTTCCCCGCGCCCCTTGCAGAAGGGGCGCGGAAGGAAACCCAGGGGCGCGGGGCTGTATCGATATGCGGCTACCGCCGCGTGGGCGCGACCAGCCCCCCACGCACCCGCGGCCAAACGACTACCGCAACGCTCCGGTCACCTTCTCCACCGCCGCGACCACGCCCCCGCCCCGCACGAACTCCTCCGCCGCGGCGAGATCAGGAGCCAGGTACCGGTCCGGCCCAGGCCCCCGCACCCCCGCGGAGCGCACCGCCTCGATCACCGCCTGCGAGGCCGGCGCCGGCGTCAGGCCCTCCCGCAACTCGATGGCCCGGGTGGCCGCATACAGCTCGACGGCGATGATCCGCGCCAGATTGCCCACCGCCGTCCGCAGCTTGCGCGCGGCCGACCACCCCATCGACACGTGGTCCTCCTGCATCGCCGAGGACGGAATCGAGTCGGCCGACGCCGGAACGGCAAGCCGCTTCAGCTCACTCACCAGCGCCGCCTGCGTGTACTGGGCGATCATCAGCCCCGAGTCGACGCCCGCGTCGTCCGCGAGGAACGGCGGCAGCCCGTGGCTGCGGTTCTTGTCCAGCAGCCGGTCCGTCCGCCGCTCGGCGATGGACCCGAGGTCGGCCACCGCGATCGCGAGGAAGTCGAGGACGTACGCGACCGGCGCCCCATGGAAGTTGCCGTTCGACTCGACCCTCCCGTCGGGCAGGACGACCGGGTTGTCGACGGCCGACGCCAGCTCCCGCTCGGCGACCAGCCGCGCATGCGCGAGCGTGTCCCGCCCCGCGCCGGCGACCTGCGGAGCGCACCGCACCGAGTACGCGTCCTGGACCCGCGGCGCGTCGTCCTGGTGGTGCCCGGTCAGCTGGGAGCCCCGGAGCACGGCGAGCATGTTGGCGGCGCTGTCGCCCTGTCCCGGATGCGGCCGGATGGCGTGCAGCTCGGGCGCGAGCACCTTGTCCGTGCCGAGCAGCCCCTCCAGGCTCAACGCGGCGGTGACGTCGGCGGACTTGTAGAGCATGTCGAGGTCGGCGAGGGCCATGACCAGCATGCCGAGCATGCCGTCGGTGCCGTTGAGAAGGGCCAGTCCCTCCTTCTCGCGCAGTTCGACGGGGGCGATCCCGTGCTCGGCGAGCAGCTCGCCGGCGGGCCGGACGACCCCGTCGGGGCCCTCGGCGTCCCCCTCGCCCATCAGCGTGAGGGCGCAGTGGGAGAGCGGGGCCAGGTCCCCGGAGCAGCCCAGGGAGCCGTACTCGTGCACGACCGGGGTGATACCGGCGTTCAGCACGTCGGCCATGGTCTGCGCGACCTCGGGACGCACACCGGTGTGTCCGGAGCAGACGGTCTTCAGCCGCAGGAACATCAGGGCCCGTACGACCTCGCGCTCCACCCGCGGCCCCATGCCGGCGGCGTGCGAGCGGACGATGTTGCGCTGCAGCTGGGCCCGCAGCTCCTGGCTGATGTGCCGGGTCGCCAGGGCGCCGAAGCCCGTGCTGACGCCGTAGACCGGCTCCGGCTTGGCCGCCAGCGCGTCCACGATCTCGCGGGCCGCCGCGAGCGCCGTGACGGCCTCCGCGGACAGTTCGATCCGGGCGCCGCCGCGCGCCACGGCGAGAACGTCGGACGCGGTGACACCGGACGTCCCCACCACCACAGTGTGCATATCCATATTCAGGAGCGTACGCAGTGAATGTAGCTGCTGTCACTAGTGGGGTACGGGGTTGCCCCTTACTTGTACGTCACAGTCCCGCCTCACAGCCCCCGGCGCCCGCGGAAGCTGCGCCGCTCGGCCCGCTCCGGCGGCGGCGCGTCGGCCAGCCGTACGACGGGGTCGTCCGGTCCCTCCCGCCCGGCCACCACCGGCCGGTCCGCGAGCAGCGCCTTCGCCCGGTACTGGGCCGCGTCGGCGAGCCGGAACAGCCTGCGGCCCGAACGCACCGGCCCGATCGGGTCCGCGGTCGAGGCGACCCCGCACGCGACCCCCTCCCCCAGCTCCAGTTCCCCGGCCCGGCGGCAGAGTTCGCCGGCCGCCTTCACCACGTCGTCGGCCGCCGGACCGACCGCCAGCAGACAGAACTCGTCCCCGCCGAGCCGCGCGGCGAGCGCGCCCGGGAGCATCGCCCCGCACAGCGAGAGCACCGAGCCGAAGCGTTCCAGGAGCCGGTCGCCGACGGCGTGCCCGCAGGTGTCGTTCACCTTCTTGAGCCCGTTGAGGTCACAGACGACGAGGCTGACCACCGCCCCGTCCGCACGGTGCTGCTCGATCGCCTCGTCGAGACGTACGTCGACGGCACGGCGGTTGGCGAGTCCGGTCAGCGCGTCGGTGTACGCGAGCCGGCGGGCCTCCTCCAACTGCTCGGTCTGCGCGATCCCGGCGGCGACGACCGAGGCGAGGACGGTGGCGAAGTCGGCGTCGGCACGGTCGAAGACGGGGGCGCGGGCGGCGCGGGCCACGTACAGCTCGCCCCAGGCCCTGCCGTGCAGCAAGATCGGCGCGACCAGGCAGCAGCCGCGGCCCCGGCGGCGCAGGGCGGCGACGCGCTGGTGCGAGTAGCCGGGGCGGCCGGCGGCGGGACCCTCGGCCGTCTCGACCCAGGCGTTGGGGCCGCCGCCGCCCGCCCAGCGTTCGTGGAGGAACTCGGTGATCTCCGGGAACTGGTGCACCGGGTAGGCCTCGGCCTCCGGGAACTCTTCCTCCTCCGGGGCGCGCTCCCCGACGTTCACGAGGACGCGGAGCCGGCCGAGCTCGCGCTCCCAGACGGAGAGCGCGGCGAAGCTGCCGTCGAGCGCACGGCAGGCACCGGCCGCGGCGGCGTGCCAGCACTCACGTGGGGTGTGAGCCGCGGCCATGCCCTGGGCCAGCGCGACGACGGCGACCAGCCGGTTGTCCTCACCCATCACTCCAGGTTAGGGAGAATCTGGTTCATTCGGGACATTGGTGCGGCGAACAGGTGTTGCGGAGCGGGGGCATCGTCGCGACCTGCGGGCCGGTGGGGGTTGCTCGCGCAGTTCCCCGCGCCCCTAAAAGCATCAGCTGCGGGCAGGCGTGCCGCAGGGCGATGGGGGTCCCCCCGCTCGAGCGAAGCCGAGAGTGGGGGAGGGTGGGCGCAGCGGCACCCTGCCAGCGCCGGTAAGCGAAACCCCCCGCCCCAGCCACAGCCCACCCGCACGTCACTCCCCCGGCCACTCCGGCCGCCGCTTCTCGTTGAACGCCGCCACCCCCTCCGCCCGGTCCCCCGAGAACGCCACCGTCCGCCACGCCGCGTCCTCGACCTCGAGCCCCGTCCGCAGATCCAGCCCGTGCCCCAGTCGCAACGCCCGCTTCGCCGCCCGCAGCCCCACCGGCGAGTTCGCCGCCATCCGCGCCGCCAGCGCCAGCGCCGCCTCCCGGTCCCGCCCCGTTTCCACCAGCTCGTCGACCAGGCCCAGCTCCCGCGCCTCGGGCGCCTCCACCCGCCGCGCCGAGAAGACCAGCTCGGCCGCCCGGGCCGCACCCACCCGGCGCGGCAGCAGCTGCGTGCCGCCACCGCCGGGGATCACGCCCACCGACACCTCCGGCAGGCCCACCACGGCCGTGTCGTCGGCCACGATCACATCGCAGGACAGGGCCAGTTCGAAGCCCCCGCCGAGCGCATAGCCGTGCACGGCGGCGATCGTCGGCATCGGCAGCTCCAGCACGCCGGTGTACGCCCCGCGCGACAGCGGCCGCGACCGGAGCAGCTCCGCGTCGGTCATCGCGTTGCGCTCCTTCAGGTCGGCGCCGACGCAGAACGCCCGCTCGTGCGACGAGGTCACCACCACCACGCGCGCGTCCCGGTCGCCACCGAGCGCGGCGCACGCGGCGACGATCGAGCGGGCCATCGCCGTCGACACCGCGTTCATCGCCTTGGGCCGGTCCAGCACGAGCTCCGCGACGTGCCCGTGCCGCCGCACCAGCACGAACTCCCCGTACCGCTCCTCGCTCATGTCCGTCACCCTCCGCTCGACCCGCCCACGAGTTAACGCCTGTTAACTCCCTCGATCATCGCAGCCCGAGCAGGCCGGAGGAAAGGGGTACCGGCCGCTCCTGGACACCCTCGTTCGAGTGACATCCCGGGAGACTCCGGGCGCACGCCCCACGGGAGCGCATAACGTGCGCTCGCCACGGCGCATCGGGGGGGCGCGCAGCGAGGAGGGATCGGGAAGGGAATCGGGGAGGGAACGTCATGACAGGAACGTCTGCAGCCGGTCGCCGGGGGCGGCACCGCAAGCCCCGGCCCCGCAAGGTGCTGTTCGCCGCCGGAGGGCTCGCGCTGGCCGCCGGGGCGCTCAGCCTCGTACGGCTGATCCCGGACGGCGGCGGCACCGGCCCGGCCGGGACCGCCGAGGCGGAGCCCCACCTCGACCCGACCGCCGACGTCACGGACCGCCCGGCGAACGCGGCCGCCACGGTCGGTACGGTCCTCAGGGCGACGCCCTCTGCGGCCACCGCGACGGACGGCGAGAGCACGACACCGACGGCCACCGCCGCCGCCCGCACGGCTTCCGCGGCACCGTCCGCCTCGCCCACCGCACTGCCCGGCACCGGCACGGTCCCGACCACCATCCCGACGGCCCCGACCCGGCCGACCAGCACTCCGCCGCCACCGGCCACGGACCCCGCACCCGCTCCGACGCCGACGCCGACACCCAGCGCGGATCAGCCGGGCGGCGGGGTATGCCTGCCGGTCGTCGGACTGTGCGTCGGCCCGCCGGCGGCTACGGCTCGCCGTCCCGGCGGGTGAGCAGCCAGGGCTCCACCACGCCCAGGCCTCGCACCGGGCGCTGCCACATCGGCTGGAGCGCGAAGCGGTACGTCGGGGGCTCCTCGCCCTCCTTCTCGGCGGTCGCCGCCTCCTCCGCGGCGGCCGCCTCCGAGGCCGGCGCCTCCCCCACCCGGATCAGCTCCTCCGCGAAGGCGCTGTCCACGAGCACGGCGTCGCGCGGCGCTATGGAGGTGAGGCGGGAGGCGAGGTTCACGGTCGTACCGAAGACATCGCCCATCCGGGTGGTGACCGTGCCGAAGGCCATGCCGACGCGCAGCTCCGGCATCGTCTCGTCGTTCGCCATGGTCTCGACCAGGCGCAACGCGATGTCGGCGGCGACACCGGCGTCGTCGGCGGCGTACAGGACCTCGTCGCCGAGGGTCTTGATGAGCCGGCCGCCGCGGGCCGCCACCAGGTCGGCGGCGGTGGTCTCGAAGGCCTCGACCAGCTCGCCGAGTTCCTCCTCCTCCATGCGCCGGGTCAGCCGGGTGAACCCCACGAGGTCGGCGAAGCCGACGGCCAGCCGGCGGTCGACCATCTCCTCGTCGTCGGTGGCCTGCACGACCCGGCCGGCCGAGGCGGCGAGCTGGCGGCGCCAGACATAGACGAGGAACTCCTCCAGCTCGGGCAGGAGCAGTTCGACGATCGGGTACGTGACCTCGGTCCGGGTCATACCCGGCTCGGGGGGCTCGGTCAGGCCCTCCAGGAAGGAATCCATCTGCCACTCCGCCAGACGGGCGGTGGTCTGCCCCGTGGACCGCGCCACCTGCACCGCCATGGCCTCGCTGAGCAGCCCCGCCTCGACGAGGCCGGCGAGCCGGCGCAGGGCCAGCACGTCGGCCTCGGTCAGCGCCTTGGCCTGCCCGATGTCGGCGAAGCCCATCGCCCGCCAGAACCTCGACGCCAGCTCCATGGAGACGCCGGCGCTGCGGGCCGCCTGGAAGGGGGTGTAGCGGCGCTCGGCCCCGAGGATCAGGCCTTCGAGACGCAGCGCGAGGGGGTCCTCGCCGGAGTCGGCGGCGTCCGCGCCCTCGCCGGAGCCCGTGTCGTCGACGGTCACGCCTGCTGCCCTTCCGATCTACCGCGGTCGCATACCGACCGGCCTCAACTCTACGGCAGCTGTGCGGTAGCTCACTTCGTGAGGTAAGCCGACATCGGGGTGGTGAGGGGTCGAGTTTCGAGTGCGGGTGAGTGGGGGTTGCCCGCGCAGTTCCCCGCGCCCCTTACGGGGCGCTGCAGTCGCGTCAGCTTCCCAGCTGCGGGCAGGCGTGCCGCAGGGCGGCACGGGTGGGCGCAGCGGCACCCGGCCAGCGCGGTAAGCGCCCCCACCCCCGCCCTCACGCCGGCCGCAGATGCACGATGTCCCCCGCCCCCACCGGCTCCTGAACCCCTTCCCCCGTGGCGATCACCAGCCTTCCGTCGCCGTCGATCGCCACCGCCTCCCCGACCAGCGACCGGTCCCCGGGCAGCTCCGCCCGGACCGACCGCCCCAGCGTCGCGCACCCTGCCGCGTACGCCTCCTGGAGCCCGCTCACGGCCGGATCGCCGCCCGCCGCGCGCCAGCGCCCGTACCAGTCCTCCAGCGACCGCAGGACCGCCCTCAGCAGCGTCTCCCGGTCCGTGCTCACCGCCCCGGCCAGCGCCAGCGACCCCGCCTGCGGCACCGGCAGCTCCGCCGCCCGGAGCGTGACGTTGATGCCGACGCCGACCACCACCCCGTCCTCGCCGGCCCGCTCCGCGAGGATGCCCCCGGTCTTGCGCTCCTCCTCACCCACGGTGACCAGGAGGTCGTTCGGCCATTTGAGGGCCATGTCGACGCCCGCCGCCCGCGCCAGCCCCGTCGCCACCGCCACCCCGGTGAGCAGCGGCAGCCAGCCCCAGCGGGCCACCGGCACCTCGGCCGGCTTCAGCAGCACCGAGAAGAACAGACCCGAGCGCGGCGGCGCCGTCCACTGCCGGTCCAGCCGGCCCCGCCCCGCCGTCTGCTCCTCGGCGACCAGCACCACGCCCTCGCCGGCGTCCCCCGCGACGGCCCGCGCCACGAGGTCGGAGTTGGTGGAGCCGGTGCGGTCCACGATCTCGATGTCGCGGTACAGACCCCCGTCCCCGCCGTCCCGCACCAGGGCCTTGCGCAACCCCGTCCCGTTCAGCGGTGGACGGTCCAGGTCGGACCAACGACTGTTGTTCGCATCTGCTGCATCTCGCGGCGTCATGCAAGCCACCCTAGGTGTGTTGTACGCCGCACTGCCGTTTGGAAGGCGCCCCACTACGCTACGGATGAGTAACCGTCCCCCCTTTTGAGCAGGCAGGGAGCCGCATCCCGATGTCCGAGCCGGAAGAGATCGACATTCACACGACCGCGGGGAAGCTCGCGGATCTCCAGCGCCGTGTCCACGAAGCGACACACGCCGGTTCGGAGCGTGCGGTCGAAAAGCAGCACGCCAAGGGCAAGCTGACGGCCCGTGAGCGGATCGAGCTGCTCCTCGACGAGGGCTCCTTCATCGAGCTGGACGAGTTCGCCCGGCACCGCTCCACCAACTTCGGCCTGGAGAAGAACCGCCCGTACGGGGACGGCGTCGTCACCGGGTACGGCACGGTCGACGGCCGTCCCGTCGCCGTCTTCTCCCAGGACTTCACCGTCTTCGGCGGCGCCCTCGGCGAGGTCTACGGCCAGAAGATCGTGAAGGTGATGGACTTCGCCCTGAAGACCGGCTGCCCGGTCATCGGCATCAACGACTCCGGCGGGGCCAGGATCCAGGAGGGCGTCGCCTCCCTCGGCGCGTACGGCGAGATCTTCCGCCGCAACACCCACGCGAGCGGCGTGATCCCGCAGATCTCGCTCGTCGTGGGCCCCTGCGCCGGCGGCGCCGTGTACTCCCCGGCCATCACCGACTTCACGGTCATGGTCGACCAGACGTCCCACATGTTCATCACTGGCCCGGACGTCATCAAGACGGTCACCGGCGAGGACGTCGGCTTCGAGGAGCTGGGCGGCGCCCGGACCCACAACTCCGTCTCCGGCGTGGCCCACCACATGGCCGGCGACGAGAAGGACGCCGTCGAGTACGTCAAGCAGCTGCTGTCGTACCTGCCGTCCAACAACCTCTCCGAGCCCCCGGTCTTCCCCGAGGAGGCCGACCTCGCCGTCACCGACGAGGACCGCGAGCTGGACACCCTGGTCCCGGACAGCGCGAACCAGCCGTACGACATCCACACGGTGATCGAGCACGTCCTCGACGACGGTGAGTTCTTCGAGACGCAGGCCCTGTTCGCCCCGAACATCGTCACCGGCTTCGGCCGGGTGGAGGGCCACCCGGTCGGCATCGTCGCCAACCAGCCCATGCAGTTCGCCGGCTGCCTGGACATCAAGGCGAGCGAGAAGGCCTCCCGCTTCGTCCGCACCTGCGACGCCTTCAACGTCCCGGTCATCACCTTCGTCGACGTCCCCGGCTTCCTGCCGGGCGTCGACCAGGAGCACGACGGCATCATCCGCCGCGGCGCCAAGCTGATCTACGCCTACGCCGAGGCCACCGTCCCCCTCATCACCGTCATCACCCGCAAGGCCTTCGGCGGCGCCTACGACGTCATGGGCTCCAAGCACCTGGGCGCCGACCTCAACCTCGCCTGGCCCACCGCCCAGATCGCCGTCATGGGCGCCCAGGGCGCGGTCAACATCCTGCACCGCCGCACCATCGCCGAGGCGGACGACGTCGATGCCACCCGGGCACAGCTCATCCAGGAGTACGAGGACGCCCTCCTCAACCCCTACACGGCGGCCGAACGCGGCTACATCGACGCCGTCATCATGCCGTCGGACACCCGGCGCCACGTCGTACGGGGCCTGCGCCAGCTCCGTACCAAGCGCGAGTCCCTGCCCCCGAAGAAGCACGGCAACATCCCCCTGTAAGGAGCCGCTGTGACAATCAAGGTCATACGGGGCAACCCGACCCCGGAGGAGCTGGCCGCCGCACTGGCGGTGGTAAGGGCGAGGGCAGCGGCCATGGCGGCCGTCCCGTCCGGCACCCCGACGACAAGAAGCGCCTGGTCCGACCCGAGCCGCATCGCCCAACGCCGGGTCCCGCATCCGAGCGCAAGCGCATGGACCCGCACGTACTGGCCGAGCTGAGCCACCACCCCCTGGGGGCGCGCGGCTGTATCGATATGCGGCTCCGCCGCGTGGGCGCACCTAAGTGGAACCCCGAGCACCAATCTGAGTACCCCTACTCAGGCGCCCAGGTCGGCCAAGCCCCACGCTGGTGACATGCTGTGGTCGGACCCCGAAGACGAGCCGCCGAAGGACCTGCAGGACATGCAGAACACCCTCCGGCGGCTCGGCGTCGTCCTGGCCCTGGTCATGGTCGTACTGATGATCGTGCTCGGCGTGAGGTGAGCATCCCCCTGTCGGCCCACCCCGATACGCTTCCCCCATGCGCAGACTCGTCCTCGCCTCCCAGTCCCCCGCCCGGCTGAATCTCCTGCGCCAGGCGGGTCTCACCCCCGAGGTGATCGTCAGCGGTGTCGACGAGGACGCCGTCACCGCCCCCACCCCGGCCGAGCTGGCCCTCGCCCTCGCCGAGGCGAAGGCGTCCGTGGTCGCCGCCCGCCCCGACGTCCAGGGCGCGCTCGTCATCGGCTGCGACTCCGTGCTGGACCTCGACGGCCAGGCCCTCGGCAAGCCGGCCGACACCGAGGAGGCCACCGCCCGCTGGAAGTCGATGCGCGGCCGGGCCGGCACCCTGCAGACCGGGCACTGCGTCTGGGACACGGCGAACAACCGGCACGTGTCGGCGACCGCGTCCACCGTCGTGCGGTTCGGCGAGCCCACCGACGCGGAGATCGCCGCGTACGTCGCCTCGGGCGAACCCCTCTACGTGGCGGGAGCCTTCACCCTGGACGGCCGCAGCGCGCCGTTCATCGAGGGCATCGACGGCGACCACGGCAACGTGATCGGCATCAGCCTGCCCCTGGTCCGCCGGCTGCTCGCGGAGCTGGGCGTCGGCATCACGGAGTTGTGGGCGCCGGCGGAGTGAGCGGCCCCGCGGGGGGCGTGTCGTTCTTCGGCTCCCGCTCCGGCTGCGGGCCGACCGCGGGACCGGAACCGTCCTCGCCGCCGCCGTCGGCCTCCGTCCCGGCGGCACCGGCACCGTCCACCTGGTCGTACGTCATCAGCAGCAGGACGACGAGCGCGAGGACGACCAGCATGTACCCGAACGCGGCAGGGCCGATCAGACCCCAGGCGACGGCGCCCAGCAGGCCGTGCACGACCGCGACGCTGATCAGGAGCACCCGGCCGAGGCCTGCGGGCGCCCGGTTGCGTACGGCGACCAGCAGGGCCACCAGGCCGCACAGCGCGAAGTAGAGGCCGAAGACGACGGCGCCGGCCTTCGCGGACACCGACATCTTGTCCGCGTCGAGGCCGGCCAGGGACATCTGCTGGTGGTCGACGACCACTCCCATGAACCAGTTGAATGCCGCGATGCCGAATGCCTCGGCGAAGAGTATGACCGCCACCACCCACGCCACCGGTCTGCGCACCACCGGTCCCACCCACTTTCGATCACGGCTCGGACCGAGCCGGTGTTACTTGAAGTACGTTCAAGACATCGCGAACGCTACTAACGGGTAAACCGCGGGACAAGGGTCCGGTCGGCAGCAAAGAAACGTTGGGCCATTCGTAGGGACTCAACAAAGAAACGGAGTGGGGCGCGGCACGCTCTCACAGAGACCTTGACCACATGACGGGGCTAGGGTTTCCCGAAGGAGTCCTGCGTACCGAGGTGCGACAAGGGATTTCCCGGGTCGGGTGAGCTTCGCATCACGCTCCGTGTGGGCAAGGTCACCATTGGGGACGGGTCGAAGTGCCGTGTCGGCAGTCCCTAAACTCGGCTTGTTTCAAGGAGGGAGCCTCAATCGTGCGCAAGGTGCTCATCGCCAACCGTGGCGAAATCGCTGTCCGCGTGGCCCGGGCCTGTCGGGACGCCGGGATCGCGAGCGTGGCCGTCTACGCGGATCCGGACCGGGACGCTCTGCATGTCCGCGCCGCGGATGAGGCGTTCGCCCTGGGCGGTGACACCCCGGCCACCAGTTACCTGGACTTCGCGAAGGTCCTGAACGCGGCACACGAGGCCGGAGCGGACGCCGTCCACCCGGGCTACGGGTTCCTCTCCGAGAACGCGGAGTTCGCGCAGGCG
>NZ_JBSHBL010000051.1:0-78656 GCF_053611985.1 Streptomyces sp. NPDC054770 | reverse complement strand
GTGCCGAACCCACGGGATGCGCCGGGTTCGGCACCGCCGGGAAGCGCCGTTGCGGCTGCTCGCCGTTGCGGCGGAGAAAAGAAGGCCGGCAAAGCGAAAGGGACGGGCGGAGCGAGAGACGGGCGGAGCGAGAGACGGGCGGAGCGAGAGACGGGCGGTGGTGAGGGACGGGCGGAGCGAGGGACGGGCGGTGGTGAGGGACGGGCGGTGGTGAGGGGGGCGCCGTCGGAAGCGGGAAGGCGCCGCTCCGCCCGAGGCGGGGAGCGGCGCCCTCTGCCGGTCTCCTTGAGACGCGCGCTCTGCCGGTTCTCGCGGTGCGGCACGCGCCGTTGGTCGGCTCTCGCCGGAGGCTGCTAGTGCGCCGCCGATTCCCAGTCCGGGCCCACGCCCACCGAGACGTCCAGGGGGGCCCTGAGGTGGACCGCGTTGGACATCTGGTCGCGGAGGACGGCTTCGACCCGGTCCCGCTCGCCGGGGGCGATCTCCAGGACGATTTCGTCGTGGACCTGGAGGAGCATGCGGGACTTCAGCTCCGCCTCGCGGAGTGCGGCGTCCACCCTCAGCATCGCGATCTTGACGATGTCCGCCGCCGTGCCCTGGATGGGCGCGTTGAGCGCCATCCGCTCGGCCGCCTCCCGGCGCTGCCGGTTGTCGCTGTTGAGGTCGGGGAGGTAGCGGCGGCGGCCGAAGAGCGTCGCCGTGTAGCCGGTGGCGCGGGCCTCGTCGACGACGCGGCGCAGGTAGTCGCGGACCCCGCCGAAGCGCTCGAAGTACGTGTCCATCAGGGCCCGGGCCTCGCCCGCGTCGATGTTCAGCTGCTGGGAGAGGCCGAACGCCGACAGACCGTACGCGAGGCCGTACGACATCGCCTTGATCTTGCGGCGCATCTCCGCGTCGACGGCCGAGCGGTCGACGTCGAACACCTGGGAGGCGACCGTGTTGTGCAGGTCCTCCCCGGAGGTGAACGCCTCGATCAGGCCCTCGTCCTCGGAGAGGTGGGCCATCACACGCAGCTCGATCTGGCTGTAGTCCGCGGTCATGAGCGACTCGAAGCCGGCGCCGACGACGAAGCCCCGGCGGATCGCCCGGCCCTCGTCCGTGCGGACCGGGATGTTCTGGAGGTTCGGGTCGGTGGAGGAGAGACGGCCGGTCGCGGCGACGGTCTGGTTGAAGGTGGTGTGGATACGGTCGTCGGCGGCGACGGTCTTGATCAGGCCCTCGACCGTGACCCTCAGCTTGGCCTGCTCGCGGTGCCGGAGCATGATCACCGGCAGTTCGTTCTCGGTCTGGCCGGCCAGCCAGGCGAGCGCGTCGGCGTCGGTGGTGTAACCGGTCTTGGTCTTCTTGGTCTTGGGCAGGGCCAGCTCGCCGAAGAGGACCTCCTGGAGCTGCTTGGGCGAGCCCAGGTTGAACTCGTGGCCGGCCGCCGCGTGCGCCTCCTTCACGGCCTGCTGCACCGCGCCCGCGAACATCTGCTCCATCGCTTCCAGATGGGCGCGGTCGGCCGCGATGCCGTGCCGCTCCATCCGGGCGAGCAGGGTGGAGGTGGGCAGCTCCATGTCACGGAGCAGGTCCGCCGCGCCGACCTCCTGGAGCCGCTCCCCGAAGGCCTCGCCGAGGTCGAGGATGGCGCGGGCCTGGATCATCAGGGCCTCGGCCTCGGCGCCGTCGTCCGCGCCGAACGCCAGCTGACCGTCGGCCGCGGCGGCGGGCGCCAGCTCGCGGTGCAGGTACTCCAGGGACAGCGCGTCCAGGTCGAAGGAGCGGCGGCCGGGCTTGACCAGGTACGCGGCGAGCGCGGTGTCCATCGTGACGCCCTCGATGGTCCAGCCGTGCTCGGCGAAGACCCGCATGGCGCCCTTGACGTTGTGGAAGACCTTGGGCCGGGCGGCATCGGCCAGCCAGGCCGCCCACGCGTTCTCGTCGGCCTCGTCCCGCTCGGCGGGGTCGAACCAGGCCGCCGCTCCCTGGGCCGCGGCCAGCGCGACCTCGGCGACCGAGCCGGTGCCGAGCGCCCAGGTGTCGACGGTGGCGACGCCCAGCGGCCCGGTGCCGTGCTCGGCGAGCCAGCCGGCCAGCTCGCCGGTGCCGAGGACGGTGCCGTCGACCTCCACCCCCGCCTCGGCGGCCGGCGCGGCCTCGGCCTCCTCGGCGCCCGGGTCGACGGCGTAGAGCCGCTCCCGCAGCGACGGGTTGCGGATCTCCAGGGTGTCCAGGATCATCGCGACGTTCTTGCGGTCGTACGGCGCGCGCTCCAGGTCGGCGACCGTCTTCGGCAGCTCGACGCCCCGCTCCAGCTCGGTGAGCCGGCGGTTGAGCTTGACCGACTCCAGGTGGTCGCGGAGGTTCTGGCCGGCCTTGCCCTTGACCTCGTCGACGCGCTCCACCAGCTCGGTGAAGGAGCCGAACTGGTTGATCCACTTCGCGGCGGTCTTCTCGCCGACGCCGGGGATGCCGGGGAGGTTGTCGGACGGGTCGCCGCGCAGGGCAGCGAAGTCGGGGTACTGGGCGGGCGTCAAGCCGTACTTCTCGAAAACCTTCTCCGGGGTGAACCGGGTCAGCTCGGAGACGCCCTTCGTCGGGTAGAGGACCGTGGTGTGCTCGGTGACCAGCTGGAAGGAGTCGCGGTCGCCGGTGACGATCAGGACCTCGAAGCCCGCGGCCTCGGCCTGGGTGGCGAGGGTGGCGATGATGTCGTCGGCCTCGAAGCCCTCGACGGCGAAGCGCTGCGCGTGCATGGCGTCGAGCAGCTCGCCGATCAGTTCGACCTGGCCCTTGAACTCGTCCGGGGTCTTGGAGCGGTTCGCCTTGTACTCGGTGAACTCCTCCGACCGCCAGGTCTTGCGGGAGACGTCGAAGGCCACCGCGAAGTGCGTGGGCGCCTCGTCACGCAGGGTGTTGGCCAGCATCGACGCGAAGCCGTAGATCGCGTTCGTCGGCTGGCCCGTCGCGGTCGTGAAGTTCTCCGCGGGCAGCGCGAAGAACGCGCGGTAGGCCAGCGAGTGCCCGTCCATGAGCATCAGCCGGGGACGGGTACCGCCGGGGGTCTTGTCGGTCTGCTTCGCTGCTGTCTCTGCCACGCCCCCGATCCTGCCACGCCGCACTGACAGTGAGGGCCGACGGTCGGGGTCGCGGTGGGCCCGGCACGGTCGCGCTCCGCGAAGGCCGACGGTCCGGGCAGCGGTGAGCTGGGCACCGCCGGACATCGCCGTCGTGGCTGAGCGCCGTTGCGGCGGAAAAATCAGCAGCGGCGAGGAGCCGAAGGCCCCGCCCTGTCGAGCACCGGTCCCGTCGAGTAAGCACTGATCCCGTCAAGCATTGCTTCCGTTCCGCTTCGCCGACCGTGCTCGATCGTTGTCGGTGGCGCGTGCGAGGATCGGGTGTCCAGGGCAGTGGTGCCGGTGTAGTAGGGAGAGCGTGCGATGGCGACGAAGCCGCCCAAGGGGGATCCGGTCCAGGACGCACCGCAGGTCGCGGAGCCCAAGCACGCCGCGGCGGGGCTGCCCGCCATCGGGCACACACTGCGCATCGCCCAGCAGCAGATGGGTGTGAAGCGCACCGCGCTGACCCTGCTGCGCGTCAACCAGAAGAACGGCTTCGACTGCCCCGGCTGTGCCTGGCCGGAGCCCGATCACCGGCACGCGGCCGAGTTCTGCGAGAACGGCGCCAAGGCGGTGGCCGAGGAGGCCACTCTCCGCCGCGTGACGCCCGAGTTCTTCGCCGCGCACTCCGTGGCCGACCTGCACCACCGCAGCGGTTACTGGCTGGGCCAGCAGGGGCGGCTCACCCACCCCATGTATCTCGCCGAGGGCGCCGAGCACTACGAGCCGGTCGGCTGGGAGCGCGCCTTCGACATCATCGGCGAGGAGATCGCGGCCCTCTCCTCCCCCGACGAGGCGGTCTTCTACACCTCGGGGCGGACCAGCAACGAGGCCGCGTTCCTGTACCAGCTGTTCGCCCGCGAACTGGGCACCAACAACCTGCCGGACTGCTCCAACATGTGCCACGAGTCCTCGGGCTCGGCGCTGACCGAGACGATCGGCATCGGCAAGGGCAGCGTCCTGCTGGAGGACCTGTACAAGGCCGACCTGATCATCGTAGCCGGGCAGAACCCGGGCACCAACCATCCCCGGATGCTGTCCGCCCTGGAGAAGGCCAAGGCCAACGGCGCGAAGATCATCAGCGTCAATCCGCTCCCGGAAGCCGGCCTGGAGCGGTTCAAGAACCCGCAGACCCCCCAGGGCATGCTCAAGGGAGCCGCCCTCACCGACCTGTTCCTGCAGATCCGTATCGGCGGCGACCAGGCACTGTTCCGGCTCCTCAACAAGCTCGTGCTGGAGACCGAGGGCGCGGTCGACGACGAGTTCGTGCGCGAACACACCCACGGGTACGAGGAGTTCGCGAAGGCCGCCCGCGCCGCCGACTGGGACGAGACGCTCGCCGCCACCGGCCTCACCCGCGCGGAGATCGAGAAGACCCTCGGCATGGTGCTCGCCTCGGAGCGCACCATCGTCTGCTGGGCCATGGGGCTCACCCAGCACAAGCACTCGGTGCCGACCATCCGAGAGGTCGTCAACTTCCTGCTGCTGCGCGGCAACATCGGCCGTACCGGCGCGGGCGTCTGCCCGGTCCGCGGCCACTCGAACGTGCAGGGCGACCGCACGATGGGCATCTTCGAGCGGCCCGCCCCCGCCTTCCTGGACGCCCTGGAGAAGGAGTTCGGTTTCGCGCCGCCGCGCGAGCACGGCTTCGACGTCGTCCGGGCCATCGAGGCGCTGCGCGACGGCGAGGCGAAGGTCTTCTTCGCGATGGGCGGCAACTTCGTCGGGGCCACCCCTGACACGGACGTCACCGAGGCGGCCATGCGGCGCGCACGGCTGACCGTGCACGTGTCGACCAAGCTCAACCGCTCGCATGTGGTCACGGGCGCGCGGGCGTTGATCCTGCCGACGCTCGGCCGCACCGAGCGCGATCTCCAGGACGGCGGCGAGCAGTTCGTCACCGTCGAGGACTCCATGGGCATGGTGCACGCCTCGCGCGGCCGGCTGGAGCCCGCGAGCCCGCACCTGCTGTCGGAGCCGGCGATCGTGTGCCGGCTGGCCCGCCGGGTGCTCGGCGAGAACAGCCGTACGCCGTGGGAGGAGTTCGAGAAGGACAACGCGACGGTCCGCGACCGCATCGCGCGGGTGATCCCCGGCTTCGACGACTTCAACGCGCGCGTGGCGCACCCGGGCGGTTTCGCGCTCCCGCACGCGCCCCGGGACGAGCGCCGGTTCCCGACGGCCACCGGCAAGGCGAACTTCACGGCGGCCCCGGTCGAGTACCCCGAACTGCCCGAGGGCCGGCTGCTGTTGCAGACGCTGCGCTCGCACGACCAGTACAACACCACCATCTACGGCTTGGACGACCGCTACCGGGGCATCAAGAACGGGCGCCGGGTGGTCCTGGTCAACCCGGAGGACGCGCGGCGGCTGGGCGTCGCCGACGGGGCGTACGTGGACCTGGTCGGTGAGTGGAAGGACGGCGTGGAGCGCCGGGCACCGGGCTTCCGGGTGGTGCACTACCCGACCGCCCTGGGCTGCGCGGCCGCGTACTACCCGGAGACCAACGTACTGGTGCCGCTCGACGCCACCGCGGACACTAGCAACACCCCGGCCAGCAAGTCCGTGGTGATCCGCCTGGAGGCCGGTGTGCCGCACCCGAGGACCGCCGTCTGAGCGCCCGCTCAGGGCGTCTGGAAGAATCGGCAACCGACTGAGCGTTTGCTCAGTCGAGCAGCCGAAGACGAACGGAGCCGGCCCATGGGCGAGCAGCAGCACGTGAAGTTCCCGCAGGAGGTCATCGACGAGTACGCCTCGCTCGGTGTCGACCTGCAGGCCCTGTTCTCGGCGGGCCACCTCGGCAACCGCATGGGCGTGCAGATCACGGAGGCCTCGGCGGAGCGGGTCGTCGGCACCATGCCGGTGGAGGGCAACACCCAGCCGTACGGGCTGCTGCACGGCGGTGCCAGCGCGGTGCTCGCGGAGACCCTGGGCTCGGTCGGTTCGATGCTGCACGGCGGGAGTTCGAAGATCGCGGTGGGTGTCGACCTGAACTGCACGCATCACCGCGGGGCCCGCTCCGGCCTGGTCACCGGTGTGGCCACGCCCGTCCACCGGGGGCGTTCGACGGCGACGTACGAGATCGTGATCAGCGACGAGGAGGGCCGGCGGGTGTGCAGCGCCCGGCTGACCTGCCTGCTGCGGGACGTGCGCCCGGGCGACGAGGTCCACCTCCAGGGCACCGGCGCCTGAGCGACACCCCGGCGGGGCGAAGGGCCTCGGCACCGCGAGCCGAGGTCAGCGCCCGGTAAGAGAACAACGGGCAGCACCGCCCGTGCACCCGCCGAGAAATGCGAAGAAGTTCCGAAGGCTTGACTTTCTTTCCTCGGCGTAACTCTACGTAATACGCGTGTAATCCTCATTCGCTGTTTCACCCCAGTTCCCGGGGCGCATCCCGTCACCCACCCGCCCCGAAAGTCGCCCACAGCAACGGTCGCGCGTCATGCCCAAAACCGTCGAGACACCTGAACCGATCACGCCGAGTCCTGCGGGTTCTCAGAATGCGGACGGGGCGAATCGGGCTCAATTCCTGCTTTCCCCCCACGCTGTACCGCTCTGCATTACCTCGTGTCATAACAAGAGCGTCACAGCCTTGGGCAAGACCTCCTCCACGTTCCTCACCCGCGCTTAGAGTCACGGCCAGTCACCGCTCCATGGGGAGTTCGGTACCGGCGCGGCACTCGTCGTTCCCTGCATGGGGGCGCACTGCCCACGGAAAGGATCGATTGTGCGACAGCGTTCTCTGGTGATTCTTACCTCCGTTCTGACCACCGGAGCCCTGACACTCACCGCCTGCGGCTCCCGCGACAACAACAGCAAGAGCGGCGACAGCGGCAACGTGACGGTCACGATCGGCGTCGACGCCCCGCTGACCGGCGCGAACTCCGCCACGGGTCTCGGCATCCAGTACGGTGCCCAGATCGCCGTCGACGACGCCAACAAGAACAAGACCGTCCCGGGCGTCACCTTCAAGATCAAGGCGCTGGACGACAAGGCGGTTCCGGCCACCGGCCAGCAGAACGCCACCCAGCTCGTCTCGGACAAGACCGTGCTCGGCGTCGTCGGCCCGCTCAACTCCGGTGTGGCCACGCAGATGCAGCAGGTCTTCGCCACCGCCAACCTGGTGGAGATCTCGCCGTCCAACACCAACCCCGAGCTGACGATGGGCAAGAACTGGCAGACCAGCCCGTCGCGCCCGTTCAAGACGTACTTCCGCACCGCGACCACCGACGCCCTCCAGGGCGCCTACGCGGCGGACTACGCCTTCAACGTCGCCAAGAAGAAGAAGGCCTTCGTCGTCGACGACAAGCAGACCTACGGTGCGGGTCTGTCGAAGATCTTCTCGGAGCAGTTCGTCAAGCAGGGCGGCAAGGTCATCGGCAGCGACCACGTCAACACCGGTGACCGCGACTTCTCCACCCTGGTCACGAAGATCAAGAGCTCGGGCGCCGACATCCTCTACTACGGCGGCCAGTACGACGAGTCCGAGGTGCTGACCAAGCAGCTCAAGGACGCGGGCGCCAACATCCCGCTGTTCGGCGGCGACGGCATGTTCACCCCGACCTACATCAAGACCGCCGGCAAGGCCTCCGAGGGCGACCTGGTGACGTCGATCGGTGTCCCGGTCGACACCCTGCCCGCCGCCAAGGACTTCGTGACCACCTACAAGGCCAAGAAGTACCCCGGTGACTACGGCACCTACGGCTCGTACTCCTACGACGCCACCACCGCGATCATCAAGGCCGTCGGCACCGTCGTGAAGGACGGCAAGATCCCCACCGACGCCCGCTCCCAGATCGTCAGCGCCGTCCAGAGCACCTCCTTCGACGGCATCTCCGGCAAGATCGCGTTCGACCAGTACGGCGACACCACGAACAAGCAGCTGACCGTCTACAAGGTCGTCAGCGGTGCGTGGAAGTCCGTCCAGAGCGGCGTGGCCACCCCGAAGTAACCAGCCTTGACACATCGCACCACCAGGGCCGCGCGGCGCAGACCAACCGTCACCGCGCGGCCCGCCTTCTACCGCCCCCCTGACTCTCCCCACCACATGGAGGCCATGCGGTGAACACCCTGCCGCAGCAGCTGGCCAACGGGCTGTTCCTCGGCTCGATGTACGGTCTGATCGCCATCGGCTACACGATGGTGTACGGCATCGTCCAGCTCATCAACTTCGCCCATGGCGAGATCTTCATGACCGGAGGCTTCGGCGCCCTCACGGTCTACCTTCTCCTGCCGGACGGCATATCCATGTGGGTAGCCCTGCCGGCGATGCTCATCGGCGGCGCCCTGGCCTCCGTCCTCATCGCCGTCGGCGCCGAACGCTTCGCCTACCGTCCGCTGCGCGGCGCACCACGCCTCGCCCCATTGATCACCGCGATCGGCCTGTCGCTCGCACTCCAGCAGGCGGTCTTCAACTGGTACCACGTCGACGGCGATGCCAAGACCGCCCGGGTCTTCCCGCAACTGCCGTTCGGCCCGGTGCACATCGGCTCCGTGACCGTGCAGAGCGGTGACATCTTCCTGATCATCGCCGCCCCGCTGTGCATGGCGATCCTCGCCCTGTTCGTCCGGCTCTCCCGCACCGGCCGCGCCATGCAGGCCACCGCCCAGGACCCGGACACCGCACAGCTGATGGGCATCGACACCAACCGCATCATCGTCGTCGCGTTCGCCATCGGCGGCTTCTTCGCGGCCGTGGCCGGTGTCTCGTACGGCCTCAAGTACGGCTCCGTCTCCTACGACATGGGCTTCATCGCCGGTCTGAAGGCGTTCACCGCGGCCGTCCTCGGCGGCATCGGCAACATCTACGGCGCCATGCTCGGCGGCCTCGTCCTCGGTATCGCCGAGGCCATGGCGACCGCCTACATCTCCAACGTCCCCGGCATGCAGCAGCTCGGCGGCGGCGGCTGGGCCTCCGTGTGGGCCTTCGTCCTGCTGATCCTCGTGCTCCTCTTCAGACCACAGGGTCTGCTCGGCGAACGCGTCGCGGACAGGGCGTGAGCAGCATGACCGACACCACCACCAACGCCCCGGCCGCGGCGGAGCACGGGCCCGTCCCGCTGCCGCTGTCCGTCGCCCGGCTGCTCGTCGTCGTGGGCGCCGTCGGCACCATCGCCAGCGCCTTCCTCAGCTGGACCTGGACGTCCGACTTCCCCGGCGACCTGACCGTCTACGGCTACCCGGCCGGCCTCCAGATCCTCGCCCTCGTGGGCGGCGTCCTCACCCTGCTGTTCGGGCTCACCCTGTGGGACGTCAAGTGGCTGCGCTGGCTGAACCCGGCGAACAGCGCGTCCCCCATCCTCCTGACGGCCCTGTCGGCGTTCGCCGTCTGCTGGTTCACCGGCATCGCCATCACCGTCGACCTGGGCGGCCTGGTCAACCTCGACCCCGGCGCCTTCGTGGCGATGGCGGCCTCCGCGCTCCCGGTCGTCGGCGCCCTCGCGCTGCCCAACCCGGCCCCGGGTACCGGCATCCGCGGCTACCTGGCCAAGCCTCAGCTGCCCGCGCCCGGCAAGACGTCACCGCTCACCGAGCGCGTCATCATCACGGTCGGCGTCGCCCTCGCCCTGGTGACCTTCACCTACGGCATCGGCATCGACAACGACGCGAGCGAGACCTTCATCGGCTACCTGCTGCTGCTCGTCTTCGCCGCCTGGGGCCTGATGCACACCGGCCTCGTCGACCGCTTCGCGGCCACCGCGGCGCACCACAAGGCGTTCGCCTCGACGCTCGCCTTCGTCGCCGCCGTGATCTTCCCCTTCACCCAGAGCGACGACCACAACGCCAACGTCGGCGTGAACATCCTGATCTTCGCCACCGTCGCGCTCGGCCTCAACATCGTGGTCGGCCTCACCGGTCTGCTCGACCTCGGTTACGTCGCGTTCCTCGGCGTCGGCGCCTACGCGGCCGCCCTGGTCTCCGGCTCGGAGTACTCCCGGTTCTCCGGTGTGCACTTCCCGTTCTGGGCCGCCGCCCTCACCGGCATGGCCGCCTCGCTGGTCTTCGGTGTGCTGATCGGCGCGCCGACCCTGCGGCTGCGCGGCGACTACCTGGCCATCGTCACGCTCGGCTTCGGTGAGATCTTCCGTATCACCGTCAACAACCTCGACGGCACCTCCGGACCGAACATCACCCGTGGCCCCAACGGCATCACCCAGATCCCGGACCTGAACATCTTCGGGTTCAACCTGGGCGACTCCCACAACATCCTCGGGCACAGTCTGGGCCGGTTCGCCAACTACCTGTTCCTGATGCTCATCGTCACGGCGATCGTCGTACTCGTCTTCACCCGCGCCGCCGACTCCCGTATCGGCCGCTCCTGGATCGCCATCCGCGAGGACGAGACCGCCGCCACCGCCATGGGCATCAACGGCTTCCGCGTCAAGCTGATCGCCTTCGCCCTCGGCGCCTCCCTCGCCGGCCTCGCGGGCACCGTGATGGCACACGTCAACTACAGCGTGAACCCGCAGCCGTACCAGTTCGCCGGCGCCGCCCCGCCCAACTCGGCCTTCCTGCTGGCCGCCGTCGTCCTCGGCGGCATGGGCACCGTCAGCGGTCCGCTGCTCGGCGCGAGCGTGCTCTACCTGGTCCCGGAGAAGCTCCAGTTCCTCCAGAACTACGAGCTGTTCGCCTTCGGTATCGCGCTGATCGTGCTGATGCGGTTCCGGCCGGAAGGCATCATCGCCAACCGCCGCCGCCAGCTGGAGTTCCACGAGACCGGCCAGCTCGACGTACCCGCGCAGGCGACGCTGAGCGACGATCCGGCCGTCACCAAGGCAGGGGCGTAAGGAACCATGACGACACCTGTACTCGAAGCCCGTGACGTCACGATGCGGTTCGGCGGCCTGACCGCCGTCCGGTCGGTGGACTTCACGGTCAACAGTGGCGAGATCGTCGGCCTGATCGGCCCGAACGGCGCCGGCAAGACGACCTTCTTCAACTGCCTCACCGGTCTGTACGTGCCCACCGAGGGCACGGTCTCCTACCAGGGCAAGGTGCTGCCGCCCAAGCCGCACCTGGTGACGCAGGCGGGCATCGCGCGTACGTTCCAGAACATCCGGCTCTTCGCCAACATGACCGTCCTGGAGAACGTCCTCGTGGGCCGCCACACGCGGACCAAGGAGGGCCTGTGGTCCGCGCTGCTGCGCGGCCCCGGCTTCCGCAAGGCCGAGAAGGAGTCCGAGGCGAAGGCCATGGAACTCCTGGAGTTCATCGGCCTCGCCGCCAAGCGCGACCACCTCGCGCGCAACCTGCCCTACGGCGAGCAGCGCAAGCTGGAGATCGCGCGGGCGCTGGCCAGCGAGCCGGGCCTGCTGCTGCTCGACGAGCCGACGGCCGGCATGAACCCGCAGGAGACCCGGGCCACCGAGGAACTGGTCTTCGCCATCCGGGACAAGGGCATCGCCGTCCTCGTCATCGAGCACGACATGCGCTTCATCTTCAACCTGTGCGACCGGGTCGCCGTCCTCGTCCAGGGCGAGAAGCTGGTCGAGGGCACCTCGGACGTCGTACAGGCGGACGAGCGCGTCGTCGCCGCGTATCTGGGCGAGCCCTTCGAGGGCGACCCCGGTGCGGCGGAGGCCGCCGAGGTCGAGGCCGCGGAAGCCGCCGCCGAGACGGAGAGCGCCGAGACCCCGGAGAGCACCGAGGCGGACAGCACCACCAAGGGAGAGGCCCAGTGACCGCACTGCTGGAGGTCGAGGACCTCAGGGTCGCCTACGGCAAGATCGAGGCCGTCAAGGGCATCTCGTTCAGTGTCGAGGCCGGTCAGGTCGTGACCCTCATCGGCACCAACGGGGCCGGCAAGACAACGACCCTGCGTACCCTGTCGGGGCTGCTGAAGCCGGCCTCGGGGCGGATCCTGTTCGACGGCAAGCCGCTCAGCGGGGTGCCGGCGCACAAGATCGTCGCGCTCGGGCTCGCCCACTCCCCCGAGGGCCGGCACATCTTCCCGCGCCTGACGATCACGGAGAACCTTCAGCTCGGTGCCTTCCTCCGCAAGGACAAGGCGGGCATCGAGAAGGACATCCAGCGGGCCTACGACCTCTTCCCGATCCTGGGCGAGCGGCGCAAGCAGGCCGCGGGCACCCTCTCGGGCGGTGAGCAGCAGATGCTGGCGATGGGGCGGGCGCTGATGTCCCAGCCGAAGCTGCTGATGCTGGACGAGCCGTCGATGGGGCTGTCGCCGATCATGATGCAGAAGATCATGTCGACGATCTCCGAGCTGAAGTCGGAGGGTACGACGATTCTGCTGGTCGAGCAGAACGCGCAGGCGGCGCTGTCGCTGGCCGACCAGGGGCATGTGATGGAGGTCGGCAACATCGTGCTGTCGGGCAGCGGGCAGGATCTGCTGACCGATGAATCGGTGCGAAAGGCCTACTTGGGCGAGGACTAGGTCGTGGGATCACTGCGGGCCGGTGGGGGCTGGTCGCGCAGCTCCCCGCGCCCCCAAAAGACGTAGGCCCGCGCCCCTCTTCTCCGGGGCGCGGGCCTTGTCGTGTGTATGTGCGGGTCAGCCCTTGCCGGACTTCTTCTCCTCGCTGTCCGCGATGACCGCCTCCGCGACCTGCTGCATCGACATGCGGCGGTCCATCGACGTCTTCTGGATCCAGCGGAACGCGGCCGGCTCGGTCAGGCCGTACTCGGTCTGGAGGACGGACTTCGCGCGGTCGACCAGCTTGCGGGTCTCCAGGCGCAGGGTGAGGTCGGCGACCTCCTGCTCCAGCTGCTTCAGCTCGGTGAAGCGGGAGACGGCCATCTCGATCGCCGGGACGACGTCGCTCTTGCTGAACGGCTTGACCAGGTACGCCATCGCACCGGCGTCCCGGGCCCGCTCGACGAGGTCGCGCTGCGAGAAGGCGGTGAGCATCAGGACCGGGGCGATGGACTCCTCGGCGATCTTCTCGGCCGCCGAGATGCCGTCCAGCTTGGGCATCTTGACGTCGAGGATGACGAGGTCGGGGCGGTGCTCGCGGGCCAGCTCGACGGCCTGCTCGCCGTCACCGGCCTCCCCGACGACCGTGTACCCCTCCTCCTCCAGCATCTCTTTCAGGTCGAGCCGGATCAGGGCCTCGTCCTCGGCGATGACGACACGGGTCGTCAGCGGAGGCACGTGCGACTTGTCGTCGGGTGCGTCGACTGGCTGGGGCGACTCGGCGGCGGTCACGGGGGCTCCTCGTTCAGGGCACGGGTACTGCTGACAAGAGCCTACCTAGCTACGGTATGGTGGACGCGCGGAGGGTCGGGGATCACCTTTGATTCTTCGAGCCCCGGTAGCCCAATTGGCAGCAGGCAACGGATTCAAAACCCGTACAGTGTCGGTTCGAGTCCGACCCGGGGCACTTTTCCTTGGATTCCAAGGTCGCGTTATTGCATTTCCGAAGGGCCCCTCCGTGCGACGGAGGGGCCCTTCGCGTGTCACTTGGGGCTGTCGTCCTCACCGATGTGGTGAACCCGGACCATGTTGGTGGAGCCGGAGACGCCGGGCGGGGAGCCCGCCGTGATGACCACAACGTCGCCCTGCTCGCAGCGGCCGTACTTCAGCAGCAGCTCGTCGACCTGGTCGACCATCTTGTCCGTCGAGTCGACGTGCGGGCCCAGGAAGGTCTCGACGCCCCAGGTGAGGCTGAGCTGGGAGCGGGTGGCCGGAACCGGGGTGAACGCGAGCAGCGGGATCGGCGAGCGGTAGCGGGACAGCCGGCGCACGGTGTCTCCGGACTCGGTGAACGCGACCAGGAACTTCGCGTTCAGGAAGTCGCCCATCTCGGCGGCGGCCCGGGCGACCGCGCCACCCTGGGTGCGGGGCTTGTTGCTCTCGGTCAGCGGCGGCAGGCCCTTGGCGAGAATGTCCTCCTCGGCCGCCTCGACGATCTTCGCCATGGTGCGGACGGTCTCGATCGGGTACTTGCCGACGCTGGTCTCGCCGGAGAGCATCACCGCGTCCGTGCCGTCGATGACCGCGTTGGCGACGTCGGAGGCCTCGGCGCGGGTGGGCCGCGAGTTCTCGATCATCGAGTCGAGCATCTGGGTGGCGACGATGACCGGCTTGGCATTGCGCTTGGCGAGCTTGATCGCGCGCTTCTGGACGATCGGCACCTGCTCCAGCGGCATCTCCACACCCAGGTCGCCGCGCGCCACCATGATGCCGTCGAAGGCGGCCACGATGGAGTCGATGTTCTCGACGGCCTGCGGCTTCTCGACCTTGGCGATCACCGGGAGGCGGCGGCCCTCCTCGTCCATGATGCGGTGGACGTCCTCGATGTCCTTGCCGCTGCGCACGAAGGACAGGGCGATCACGTCGAAGCCGGTGCGCAGCGCCCAGCGCAGGTCGGCCTCGTCCTTCTCGGACAGGGCCGGGACGGAGACGGCGACGCCGGGGAGGTTGAGGCCCTTGTGGTCGGAGACCATGCCGCCCTCGACCACCGTGGTGTGCACGCGGGGGCCGTCGACGTGGGTGACCTCCAGACAGACCTTGCCGTCGTCGACGAGGACGCGCTCACCGGGGGTGACGTCGGCCGCCAGGCCCGTGTACGTCGTCCCGCACTGGTGCCGGTCGCCCTCGGCGCCGTCCTCCACCGTGATGACGAAGGTGTCGCCGCGTTCGAGGAGTACGGGGCCTTCGGTGAAGCGGCCGAGCCGGATCTTCGGACCTTGAAGGTCGGCGAGGGCTCCGATGCTGCGACCGGACTCGTCGGCGGCCTTGCGGACACGCTGGTAGCGCTCCTCGTGCTCGGCGTAGCCGCCGTGGCTGAGGTTGAATCGGGCGACGTCCATGCCGGCCTCGACCAGGGCCTTGATCTGGTCGTACGAGTCGGTGGCGGGCCCCAGAGTACAGACGATCTTTGCTCGGCGCATGCTTTCGAGCCTAGGCCTTACCGGCGGGTAGAGAATTGGCCGTACATGACGACCCAACAACCTTTGCGTGAAGGCCTATTGACAAGTGTTGAATTGTGCGGCGCCCCGCTCCTATGAGCATCTCGCACTTGTTGAATACGGCGTGTTCAGGTCATCAGATCGAAACCTCCCGGGCCTGTTGCCGGCGGTCATGCCCAGGACAGAATCTACGCGCGTCGTTGACCGAATCGCGAGGAGATCAAAACATGCCCTTGAACCGCCGGAAGTTCCTGGAGAAGTCGGCCGCGACCGGAGCCGGCGTGGCGATCGCCGGCGCGGCGGCGGCCCCGGCACAGGCCTCGGCCGGGCCCGCCCGGCGCCCCAGGCGGTACTCCCTCACCGTCATGGGCACCACCGACCTGCACGGGCACGTCTTCAACTGGGACTACTTCAAGGACGCGGAGTACGCCGACAAGGCCGGCAACGCGATGGGCCTGGCGCGCATCTCGACCCTGGTGAACCAGGTGCGTGAGGCGAAGGGTTGCCACAACACCCTGCTCCTTGACGCGGGTGACACCCTCCAGGGCACCCCGCTGACGTACTACTACGCCAAGGTCGACCCGATCACCGCCAAGGGCGGCCCGGTGCACCCCATGGCGCAGGCCATGAACGCGATCGGCTACGACGCGGCGGCCCTCGGCAACCACGAGTTCAACTACGGCATCGAGACGCTCCGCACGTTCGAGGACCAGCTGGACTTCCCGCTGCTCGGCGCCAACGCGGTCGACGCGAAGACCCTGAAGCCGGCCTTCCCGCCGTACTTCGTCAAGAAGTTCCACGTGCCGGGCGCTCCCCCGGTCAAGGTCGCCGTCCTCGGCCTGACCAACCCGGGCATCGCCATCTGGGACAAGGCCTACGTCCAGGGCAGGCTTGCCTTCCCCGGCCTGGAGGAGCAGGCCGCGAAGTGGGTGCCGAAGCTGAAGGCGCTGGGCGCGGACGTGGTCGTGGTCTCGGCCCACTCCGGCTCCTCGGGCACCTCCTCCTACGGAGACCAGGTGCCGTACGTGGAGAACGCGGCGGCGAACGTGGCCAGGCAGGTGCCGGGCATCGACGCGATCCTGGTCGGCCACGCGCACGTGGAGATCCCGGAGCTGAAGGTCGTCAACGAGGCCACCGGCCGGACGGTCGTGCTCTCCGAACCGCTGTGCTACGCCGAGCGCCTCACCCTCTTCGACATCGAGCTGGTGTTCAACAAGGGCGCCTGGGAGGTCGAGTCGGTCGCGGCCTCACTGCTGAACTCCAACTCGGTCGCCGACGACCCGAAGATCACCCGTCTCCTGAAGGACGAGCACGCGAAGGTCGTCGCGTACGTCAACCAGGTCGTCGGCACCGCGACCGAGACCCTGACCACGGTCGACGCCCGCTACCGGGACGCCCCGATCATCGACCTGATCACCAAGGTCCAGGAGGACGTCGTCAAGGCGGCCCTGGCGGGCACCGAGTACGCGTCGCTGCCGGTGCTCGCGCAGGCCTCGCCGTTCTCGCGGACCTCCGAGATCCCGGCCGGCAAGGTGACCATCCGGGACCTGTCGAGCCTGTACGTGTACGACAACACGCTGGTCGCCAAGCTGATGACGGGGGCGCAGCTCCGCGCCTACCTGGAGTACTCGGCGGAGTACTTCGTCCGGACGGCGGCGGACGCCCCCGTCGACGTGGAGAAACTGACGAACGCGGACAACCGCCCGGACTACAACTACGACTACGTCTCGGGCCTCCGGTACGAGATCGACGTCGCGCAGGCGGCCGGGTCCCGGATCAGGAACCTGACCTACGACGGCGCGGCCCTCGACGACACCCGGCAGTTCGTGCTCGCCGTGAACAACTACCGTGCCAACGGCGGCGGCGCGTTCCCCCATGTCGCCTCGGCCAAGGAGCTGTGGTCGGAGTCGACGGAGATCCGCACCCGGATCGCGGAGTGGGTGACCGCCAAGGGCGTCTTGGACCCGAAGGACTTCGCGTCGGTGGACTGGAAGCTGACCCGCGACGGCACGCCGGTGTTCTGAGGGAGGTGAGGGGGCGCCGGTCCGGGGACCGGCGCCCTTCGCTCAGTCGACCAGCGGGGTGAGCTGCCTCGGCTGCTGCTGCGCCGGGACCCGCTCCTCCGGCCGCTCCAGGCCGAAGCTGGTGAACGCCGTGCGGGCGGGCAGCGGGTAGGGGTCCTTGCCGGTCAGGGAGTTGAGGATGGTGGCGCTGCGCCAGGCGGCCAGGCCCAGGTCCGGGCTGCCGACGCCGTGGGTGTGGAGTTCGGCGTTCTGGACGTACGCCGTTCCGGTCACCGACGAGTCCAGGACGAGCCGGAACCGCTCGTCCACGCGCGGGCGTTCGCTGTTGTCCCGGCGCAGGTAGGGGTCGAGTCCGGCGAGCAGGCGGCCCAGGGGGCGTTCGCGGTAGCCGGTGGCCAGGACGACGGCGTCGGTGGTGAGCCGGGAGCGGTTGCCCTGCTGGACGTGTTCGAGGTGGAGCTCGACCTTGGTGGTGGCGACGCGCCCGGCGGTGCGGACCTGGACCCCCGGGGTCAGGACGGCTTCGGGCCAGCCGCCGTGCAGCGTACGGCGGTACAGCTCGTCGTGGATGGCGGCGGCGGTGTCGGCGTCGATGCCCCGGTGCAGCTGCCACTGGGAGGAGACGAGCCGGTCCCGGACGGGTTCCGCAAGGGCGTGGAAGTAGCGGGTGTAGTCGGGGGTGAAGTGCTCTAGGCCGAGCTTGGAGTACTCCATGGGCGCGAACGCCGCGCTGCGCCCGATCCAGTGCACCTTCTCGCGGCCGGCCGGCCGGTTGCGCAGCAGGTCGAGGAAGACCTCGGCGCCGGACTGCCCGGAGCCCACGACGGTGACGTGCTCGGCGGCGAGGAAGGCCTCGCGGTGGTCGAGATAGTCGGCCGCGTGGATGACCGGGACGCCCGGGGACTCCACGAGGGGCCTGAGCGGATCGGGCACGTACGGGACGGTCCCGACGCCGATCACGACGTTCCTCGTGTACGTGCGGCCGAGCGACTCGGCCTCGCCCTCGGCGTCGAGCCGGGTGAAGTCGACCTCGAACAGATCGCGTTCGGAGTTCCAGCGGACGGCGTCGACCTGGTGGGAGAAGCACAGTCCGGGCAGGCTCTCGGCGACCCAGCGGCAGTAGGCGTCGTACTCGGCGCGCCGGATGTGGAAGCGCTCGGCGAAGTAGAAGGGGAAGAGCCGGTCGCGGGCCTTGAGGTAGTTGAGGAACGACCAGTGGCTCGCGGGGTCGGCGAGGGTCACCAGGTCGGCGAGGAACGGGACCTGGATGGTGGCGCCGTCGATCAGCAGCCCGGGGTGCCAGTCGAAACCCGGGCGCTGTTCGTAGAAGACGGCGTCGAGTTCGGCGAGCGGGTGGGCGAGTGCGGCGAGGGAGAGGTTGCACGGTCCGATGCCGACACCGACCAGGTCGCGGGGTGCTTCGGGCTCGTGGCGTGGGGGGTTGGTCATCTGGGGGTGGTTCCTTCCACGAGTTTCAGGAGGAGGGCCAGTTCGTCCGGCCGGGAGTGGGGGTTGAGGAGCGTGACCTTGAACCAGAGCCGGCCGTCGAGCCGGGCCCGGCCGAGTACCGCCCGGCCGTCGTGCAGCAGGCTGCGCCGTACGCCGGCCACGTCGTCGTCGGTGGCTCCGGTGGGGCGGAACAGCACCGTGCTGATGTTCGGCCGGTCGTAGAGCTCGAAGCCGGGGTGCTCGCGGACCAGGGCGGCGAACTCCCGCGCGCGTGCGCACACCTGGTCGACCAGCGCGCCGAGTCCGGTGCGGCCCAGGGTCTTGAGAGTGACCGCGATCTTGAGGACGTCGGGGCGCCGGGTGGTGCGCAGGGAGCGGCCGAGCAGGTCGGGGTAGCCGGCCTCGGTGTCGTCGTCGGCGTTGAGGTAGTCGGCGTGCTGGTGGAGGACGCCGAGCTCGGCCGGGCGGGCGACGGCGAGGAGGCCGGCGGCGACCGGCTGCCAACCGAGTTTGTGCAGGTCGAGCGTGACGCTGTGGGCGCGCTCCAGGCCGGCCAGCTTGTCCCGGTGCCGGTCGCTGAAGGCGAGACCGCCCCCGTAGGCGGCGTCGACGTGCAGCCGGGCGCCGTGGGCGGCGCAGAGTCCGGCGATCTCGGGCAGCGGGTCGATGAGCCCGGCGTCGGTGGTGCCGGCGGTGGCTGCGACCAGCAGGGGCCGGGGCAGACGGGTGAGGGCGTCGTGCAGGGCGGCCGGGTCGAGGGTGCCGTTCGGGGCGGGGACCACGACGGGGTCGGGCAGGCCGAGCAGCCAGGCGGCGCGCGGCAGCGAGTGGTGGGCGTTGGCCCCGCAGACCAGCCGGACGCCGCCGGTGGCCTCGCGGGCCAGCAGCAGGGCCAGCTGGTTGGACTCGGTGCCGCCGGTGGTGACCAGCGCGTCGGAGAGGCCGATGGTGTGGGCGAGGGTGCGGGTGACCAGGGCTTCCAGGGCGGAGGCGGCCGGGGCCTGGTCCCAGGAGTCCAGGGAGGGGTTGAGGGCGCTCGCGGCGAGGTCGGCGGCGGTGGCGACGGCGAGCGGCGGGCAGTGCAGATGCGCGGCGCACAGCGGGTCGGCGGGGTCGGCGGCGCCCTCGGCGAGGGCGGTCACCAGGGTGCGCAGGGCGTCGGGGTCGCCGTCGTCCGGGAGTACGTCCCCCACGGCGTCCGCGATCCGCTCGGCCACCGCGGCCGGACCGCCCGCGGGCAGCGGTCCGCCGCGCGCCCGGCCGCCCTCGCGCAGCGCGTCGAGCACGGTGTCCAGCAGAGGCCGCAGGGCGTCGGGGCCCTGGGGTCCGGATGCGAGGGGCGGCGTGCTCATGGGCTCTCCTCGGGGCGCTGGCCGAAAGGGGGTGTACGCAGGGGGAGTTCCAGCTTGTACGGGATTGGGTCTGCGTGCCCCCAAAGTTCAACGATCGAAACCCGAAAGTGGGTACTGCCGTGCGGGGAAAACCTGTCGGGGCGGTGCGCCCCGGGCGCGCCGGAGCAAGCGGTGAAAGGGCGTTGAGACCGGGGCTGACCGGGGTTAACGTCGGTCGCGTGGTGGACGCGTGGATGATCGACGTGCCCGGTGAACGGGTGCTGGTGCGGGAGCCCCGGCCCGCGGACGAGGTGCCGCTGCTGGACCTCTTCGAGGCCTGCGAGGACTGGTTCGTGGCGGCGACCGGGCTGCCGTCGGGGCCGGGCGACGTGCAGAGCCTGTTCTACGGGCTGCCCGAGGGCGCCGACCCCGACGACAAGGTGCTGCTGGTGCTGGAGCGGGACGGGGTCGTCTCGGGCCTGGTGGACGCGGTACGGAACCATCCGGTGCCCGGCGCGGTCTCGGTGGGGCTGTTCCTGCTGGCGCCCTGGGCGCGGGGCCGGGGCCTGGGGCGGGCGCTGGCCGAGTCGCTGCTCGCGCATGCCGAAGAGGTGTCCCTGGTGACGGCGTCGGTGCCGCCGGGCTGGCGCCCCGGGGAGTGCTTCCTGGAGCGCCTCGGCTTCACGCTGGGCGCGGAGGTGCCGAGGACGGCCGAGGTGGGCAACCGGCGCGCGGGACCGCGGGAGCGCGGGGTGCGCCGGGCGGAGCTGCGGCCGACCGCGGGCTGACGGGCCCGGTCCGGTCGTCGCGGCCGCGATCTGCCGGTGTCGGCGGCGGCCGGGCCGGTCCCCGCATCGTCGCCGGGACCGGCCGTGCCCGTGTCGCTCTACGCCTCGCGGACCCGCAACGCCCTCTCCAGGTCGTCCAGTTGGTCGATCAGTTGGCGGCGCA
Organism: Streptomyces sp. NPDC054770; assembly: GCF_053611985.1. NCBI lineage: Bacteria > Bacillati > Actinomycetota > Actinomycetes > Kitasatosporales > Streptomycetaceae > Streptomyces > Streptomyces sp. NPDC054770. The sequence continues at coordinate 57,929 of NZ_JBSHBL010000051.1, read as the reverse complement.
GGGCCGTGACCGGCTCGGCGTCGGCCAGGCAGGCCCGGCCGTGGGCGAGGTTCTCGGCGTCGACGGCGTGGGCGGGGAAGGCCTGCCGGCCGGTGACCGTGGCGATACGGGGGCCGCGCCGGGCGGCGACGGCGACCGCGTCCTGGTAGTAGCGCGGCACGTAGTCGCTGACCAGGTCGGCCTGTTCGGGGTGCCAGAAGCCCTCGGCGGTGGCCGTGAACAGGTAGTTGGACAGGTCGTCGCCGCCGAACATGGCCTCCCAGGCGGTGCGCTTGGCCTCGGGGTCGGGCAGCGCGGCCCGGCATCGGGCGGCGCCTTCCTGGCCGCTGGCGCTGGGATCGCGGGCCAGCTCGGCGGCGATCCGGTCCTCGTCCACGGCACCGAGGACGGCGAGCCGGCTCATGATGCGCCAGCGCAGCTCGGGGTCCAGCTCGGGCCCGCCGGGCACGGTGCCCTCGGCGAGCCAGGCGGCGATGGTGTCCGGGTGGGCGGCGGCATGGATGAAGTGCCGTACGGCGACCAGGCGCAGCCCCGGGTTGTCGCCGTCCTCGGTGCGCCGGATGAAGTCGCGGCACAGCGAGGAGAGGGTGGCGAGGGCGGCCGGGCGGTCCTCGGGCCTGAGGTACCGGTCGACGACGTGGACCGCGGTGAAGGCCAGCACGCCCTGGACGAGGGCGAGGTCGGTCTCGTGCGGGAGATGGGCCCGGGCGGCCTCCAGGTAGGCGGCGGGCGGGAGTTCCCCGTCGCGGACGGCGTCCCGCAGGGCGTTCCAGACCACCGCGCGGGTCAGCGGGTCGGGCAGGCCCGACAGGTGGGCGCGGACGGTGTCGGCGGACTCGGCGTCGAAGCGGACCTTGGCGTAGGTCAGGTCGCCGTCGTTGAGCACGAGCAGGGCGGGGCGCTTGCCGAGGGCCTGGGGGGCGGTCTGCGGGATGTCGAGGTCGATGCGCTCGCGCAGGGTGAGTCCGCCCTCGTCGGCGAGGTCCTGGTCGTAGACGCCGACGCAGATGCGGTGCGGGCGGCTGCCGGTGCGCTCGACGGTGAGGGTGCGGGTGCCGTCGGCGGCGGTGGCCAGGACCGGGGTGAGGGTGTCGACGCCGGTGGTGCGCAGCCAGGTGTCGGCCCAGGCGTGCACGTCGCGTTCGGTGGCGGCGGCGAGGGAGTCGATGAAGTCGGCGAGGGTGGCATTGCCGAACCGGTGCCGCTGGAAGTGGATGTTGATGCCGGCGAGGAAGTCCTTCTCGCCCATCCAGGCGACCAGCTGGCGCAGCGCGGAGGCGCCCTTGGCGTAGGAGATGCCGTCGAAGTTGAGCAGGGCGGCGGCGGTGTCGCCGACGGCCTCGGGGGCGACCGGGTGGGTGGAGGGGCGCTGGTCGGCGTCGTAGCCCCAGGCCTTGCGGGACACCCCGAAGTCGACCCAGGTCTCGGTGAAGCGGGTGGCCTCGGTGAGGGTCTGGTAGCCCATGTACTCGGCGAAGGACTCGTTCAGCCAGATGTCGTCCCACCACCTGAGGGTGACGAGGTCGCCGAACCACATGTGGGCCATCTCGTGGGCGATCACCATCGCGCGGGTCTGCCGCTCGGTGTCGGTGACGGCGGAGCGGTAGACGAACTCGTCGCGGAAGGTGACCAGACCCGGGTTCTCCATGGCGCCGGCGTTGAACTCGGGGACGAACGCCTGGTCGTAGGAGTCGAACGGGTAGGGCTCCTCGAACTTCTCGTGGTAGCGGTCGTAGCACGCGCGCGTGATGTCGAGGATCTCCTCGGCGTCGGCGTCGAGGTGCGGGGCGAGCGAGCGGCGGCAGTGGATGCCGAAGGGCAGTCCGCGGTGCTCGGTGCGCACCGAGTGCCAGGGGCCGGCGGCGACGGCGACCAGGTAGGTGGAGATCAGCGGGGTGGCGGCGGCTCGCCAGCGGCCCTTGCCGAGGTCTTCGGCGACACCGTTGGCGAGGACGGTCCAGCCTTCGGGAGCGGTCACGGACAGCTCGAAGACGGCCTTCAGGTCGGGCTGGTCGAAGGCGGCGAAGACACGCTGCACGTCGTCCAGGAACAGCTGGGTGTAGACGTACGTCGCGTCGTCCGAGGGGTCGGTGAAGCGGTGCATGCCCTCGCCGGTGCGCGAATAACGCATGGTGGCTTCGACGCGCAGCTCGTGCTCGCCCGCGGTGAGGTCCTTCAGGGGCAGCCGGTTCTCGTCCAGCGTCCCGGGGTCGAGGGGCTGTCCGTCGAGGGTGACGGCGCGCAGTTCGACGGGCTTCATCTCGACGAACGTGTCGCCGTCGGACCGGGCCGTGAACCTGATCACGGTGCGGGAGTCGAAGGTCTCGTCCCCGGTGGTCAGGTCGAGGTCGATCGTGTAGCGGTGGACGTCGAGGAGCTCGGCGCGGCTCTGCGCTTCGTCGCGAGTCAGTACGGACATGCGGGCCATGCTGCCCGATGACACTGACATCGCACAGGGGCAGGAGCGGTACGCGGCTTATGTCCGGCCCGTGGTTGTGCGCCGGCACGTGACGGCGCTGATGGGAGCCGCGCGCCGGCGACCGGCCCGCTCCTTGAGCACCTGTTCGAGCGCCGCGTCACCGCCGGTGTCCGGCGGGGCCGGAGCGCTCTTCGAGGCGTCGTACGTGCCCTTCGGGACGGCGCCGGGTCAGTGCGTGTCCGACGGCCGCCCGTTGACGGTGTCCTCCGCGATGGACTCGTGGTGCCTGATCACCTCGGCGATGATGAAGTTCAGGAACTTCTCGGCGAAGGCGGGGTCGAGCTTGGCGTTCTCGGCGAGGGCGCGCAGCCGGGCGATCTGCCGGGCCTCGCGGGCCGGGTCGGCCGGGGGCAGCCGGTGGACCGCCTTGAGGCGGCCGACCTGCTGGGTGGCCTTGAAGCGCTCGGCGAGCATGTGGACGACGGCCGCGTCGATGTTGTCGATGCTGTCGCGCAGCCGGGCGAGCTCCGCGCGGACGGCGGGGTCGACGTCACCGGTACCGGTGTTGCTGGTGGTCATGGGCGTCAACCCTACGGGGGCGGCCCGGCCGATTCCCAAGGGCCGTCGACGGGTTCGGCCGGGCCGTCCTCCCGGAGGCCGTCGTCCGGAAATCCGGCGTTCCCGTCGCCGGGCACGGCGCGGCTCTGCTGGGTGCGGAAGCGCACGGGGGCCGTGCCGACCCGGCGGGTGAACAGGCGGGAGAAGTAGGCCGGATCGTCGTAGCCGACGCGGCGGGCGACGGCGGCGACGGACAGTTCGGTGGTGGCGAGGAGTTCCTGGGCGCGGCCGAGCCGGATGCCGATCAGGTAGTCCTTGGGGCTGCACCCGGCGACCCGGCGGACGGCGGTGCGCAGCTCGGCCGGGGTCATGCCGTGCCGGGCCGCGTGGTCGGCGACGGTCATCCCGGTGCAGGCGTCCCGGGCGAGCGCGTGCAGCACCGGGTCGCCGTCGGGGGCGAGGTCCGCACGCGCGCGACGCAGGGCGACGAGCAGCTCGTGCACGGCGGCGCCGGTCTCGACCTCCAGGAGGGGGTTGCCGCGGCGGGCGGCCCGGGCGATGCGGGCGATGACGTCGCGGGGTCCGGTGGCGTCCGAGAGGGGCACCACGGGCCGCTCGGGCTCGATGTAGCCGAGTTCCGTGTAGGTCGCGGTGTCGGGCCCGGCGAAGGTCACGAAGGCCTCGTCCCAGCCGCTGTCCGGGTCGGGTCCGTAGTGGTGCGGGACGCCGGGTGTGAGCCACACCAGCGCGGGCGCGGTGACGGTGGTGCGGCGCCCGTCGGGCGTGCGGTACCAGCCCCGGCCGGAGCTGATCACCACGGCGACGTGATGTTCGAGCAGGCGCGGGCCGACGGCGGGCACCGCGCCGTACTGGAGGCCGACGCCCCAGCAGACCAGACCGAGCCGGTGGTGGACGGCGCCGGGCGTGAAGAACCGCATCCAGGTGCGGAAGATCGGCGCTCCACCCGGCACTGCGCGCCCCTTCCGTGCGTTGCTTCCGTGCGCTTCTTCCGTGCGCTTCTTCCGTCCAAGTGCTGCTGATCTTTGTCCATGGTTTCGGTGCGCGCCAGCAGGCCATGGTGAGCCTATGAGCGACTTCACGGTGGGCGAAACGGATTTCCTGCTGGACGGCCGGCCGGTACGGCTGCTGTCCGGAGCGCTGCACTACTTCCGGGTGCACGAGGAACAGTGGGGCCACAGGCTGGCGATGCTGCGCGCCATGGGGCTGAACTGTGTGGAGACGTACGTCCCGTGGAACCTGCACGAGCCGCACCCCGGCGCCTTCCGGGACGTCGGGGCCCTCGGCCGCTTCCTGGACGCGGCACGGGCGGCGGGCCTGTGGGCGATCGTGCGGCCGGGACCGTACATCTGCGCGGAGTGGGAGAACGGCGGCCTGCCGCACTGGGTGACGGGCGAGCTGGGCGCGCGGGCACGCACGCGTGACGAGCGCTTCCTCCACCACGTGGACCGCTGGTTCCGCCGGCTGCTGCCCGAGATCACGTCCCGGCAGCTGGACCGGGGCGGTCCGGTGATCATGGTGCAGGTCGAGAACGAGTACGGCAGCTACGGCTCCGACGCCGCCTACCTGGCCCACCTCACCGGCCTGCTGCGGGCCGAGGGTGTCACGGTGCCGCTGTTCACCTCGGACGGCCCCGAGGACCACATGCTCACCGGCGGCTCGGTCCCGGGGCTGCTCGCCACGGTCAACTTCGGCTCCCACGCGCGCGTGGCCTTCGAGACGCTGCGCCGCCACCAGCCGCGCGGCCCGCTGATGTGCATGGAGTTCTGGTGCGGCTGGTTCGACCACTGGGGCGGCGAGCACGTCGTACGGGAGGCCGGGGACGCGGCGGCGGCGCTGCGGGAGATCCTGGAGTGCGGGGCGTCGGTCAACGTCTACATGGCCCACGGCGGCACCAACTTCGCCGGCTGGGCGGGCGCCAACCGGCCCGGCGGCGAACTGCACGAGGGCCCGCTGGAGCCGGACGTGACGTCGTACGACTACGACGCGCCGATCGACGAGTACGGCCGCCCCACGGAGAAGTTCTGGCGCTTCCGCGAGGTGCTCGCCGAACACCACGACGAGCCGTTGCCCGAACCGCCCCCCGCGCCGGCGCCGTTGGCTTCGCCGACGGACGTGGAGCTCACCGCCTGGGCATCGCTGCCCGCCGTCCTGGAGTCCCTCGGCACCCCGGAGCGCGTCCACCCGGTCCCGCCCACCTTCGAGGAGCTGGACATCGCCCGGGGCCTGGTCCGCTACGAGGTGGACGTGCCGGGCCCGCGCGGGCCGTACCCGCTCACCGCGCGGGGTCTGCGGGACCTCGCGGTCGTGTACGTCGACGGCGAGCGGGCCGGGGTCCTCACCGAGGACGAGCCCCAGCTCAAGAAGCCGGTCGCCGGTCCCGCGCGCGTGGAGCTCTGGGTGGAGTCCCTGGGCCGCGTCAACTACGGCCCCCGCTCCGGCGAGCCGAAGGGCATCACCGGCGGCCTCCTGCACGAACGCCAGTTCCTGCACGGGGTACGCGCGCGTGGGCTCGACCTGGACGCGTTCGAGGGGGGCGTCGGTGAGGTGTCCTTCGGCCCGCGCCCGGAAGCAGGCGCGCCGGGCCTGTACCGGGGGACGGTCACGGTGCACGGCGCCGGGGACGCCCGCCTGGAACTCCCCGGCTGGACCCGGGGCTTCGCCTGGATCAACGGCTTCAACCTGGGCCGCTACTGGTCGACGGGCCCACAGGAGTCGCTGTACGTGCCCGGCCCGATCTTGAAGGAGGGCGAGAACGAGGTCTGGGTCCTGGAGCTCCAGGAGACGAACGAGGGCGTCGCAAGAGTGCGCCCCGTCTGACGCGCCCCGTCAGGGGCGCGGGGCTGTATCAATATGCGGCTCCGCCGCGTGCGCGCGATCAGCCCCCACGACCCGCAGACATCGAACAACCTTCCGCCCCCCAATTTCCCCCATCCCCCGCATACTGTGAAAGACAGCTCCAGCGGCGTCTGTGGGGGTAAGGGACGTGGCGAACGGCGGCCCGGTGGAACACGGCTACCCGCATCTGGACACGGTGCGGGCCGCCGTCACGGCGTTGTACCGGCGCCTGTCGTACGACACCGTCCAGACCTTCGCCACCAGCGTGCTCCCCGCCGACGTGGCGTTCGGTGACACCGACGACCTCCACCTCGGCGCCCAGCGCGTCGCCCGCGAGCTGGTCCGGCACTTCCGCCTGCCCGACGCCCGCATGATCGTCGGCTTCAAGGACATGACCCACGCGGCGAACGTCGAACTCACCGCGGGTCCGGAGTACTTCGTCGAGCTGAACGACCGCTTCCGCACCCACCGCAGGGACATCGGCGCGGCCCTCGCCCACGAGGTGACGCACGTGTACCTGCACCGCCTGGACCTGTCCTTCCGGAGCACCCGGGAGAACGAGATCCTCACGGACACGGCGACCACCTACCTCGGGGCCGGCTGGCTGCTCCTGGACGCCTACCGGGAGCACGGCGAGTCGTCGCAGAAGCTCGGCTATCTCACCCCGGAGGAGTTCGGCTACGTGCTGGCCAAGCGCTCCCTCGTCTTCCACGAGGACCCGTCGGTGTGGTTCACCAGCCCGCAGGCCTACACGGCGTACCAGAAGGGCATGGCCCGGGCCCGCCAGGACGAGGAGCAGCCGCCGCTCACCGCGGCCGGCTGGGCGGGCCGCCGCCGTTACGCCCGCGACCGCCGTCACGCCCCCACCGCACCGCCCCCGCAGCCCGGCGTCCCCTACGCCTTCACCCCGGACAGTGGCGGCCTGCTGCGGGTCTCGTTCCCCTGCCCGACCTGCCACCAGCGGATCAGGGTGCCGGTACGCGGCCGGGTCCGGGCCCGCTGCTCGCTGTGCCGGACGGTACTGGAGTGCGACACCTAGGGCCTGTCGCCGGTGACGCCCTGGTCACGCCCCGTAGACCGCTCCCGGTGCGCCCGCGGCGGCGAGCAGTTTCAGCGCCGTCTCGCCCGCCTCCGCCGGGGTCCACCGGGCCCCCTTGTCGGCGGTCGGACCGGGCCGCCACCCCTCCATGACGGTGATCCGGCCGCCCTCCGTCTCGAACACCCGCCCGGTGACTCCGGCGCTCGCGGCGGAGCCCAGCCAGACCACGAGCGGCGAGACGTTCTCGGGAGCCATGGCGTCGAAGCCGGCGTCGGGGGCGGCCATGGTCTCGGCGAAGGCGTGCTCGGTCATCCGGGTGCGGGCGGCCGGGGCGATGGCGTTGACCTGGACGCCGTAGCGGGCGAGTTCGGCCGCCGCGACCAGGGTGAGACCGATGATGCCGGCCTTGGCGGCACTGTAGTTGCCCTGCCCGACGGAGCCCAGCAGGCCCGCTCCGCTGCTGGTGTTGACGATGCGGGCGGCCGGGGTGCGGCCCGCCTTGGCCTCGGCCCGCCAGTGTGCGGCCGCGTGCCGCAGGGGCAGGAAGTGGCCCTTGAGATGCACCCGCATGACCGCGTCCCAGTCGTCCTCGGCGAGGTTGACGAGCATGCGGTCGCGCAGGAAGCCGGCGTTGTTGACGAGGGTGTCGAGGCGGCCGTAGGCGTCCAGGGCCGTCGCCACCAGGGACTCGGCACCGGCGTCCGTCGCGATGTCACCGCCGTGCGCCACCGCCTCACCGCCGGCCGCCCGGATCTCCTCCACCACGGCCCCGGCGGGACCGGCTGGAGCGACTGGACCGGCGAGGGCGTCCGAACCCGGTACGCCGTCGAGGCCGACGCCGAGGTCGTTGACGACGACCCGGGCGCCCTCCGCGGCGAAGGCGAGCGCGTGGGCCCGGCCGAGGCCGCGCCCGGCGCCGGTGACGACGACGACCCGGCCCGCGCAGATTCCGCTCATGTCATTCCTCCTTGCCGGATGGCTTGTTGGTGGTTGCCGCGTCCAGGAACGCCGGCCGTTCCCCGCCCCCGTGCACGAGCAGGCTGGCCCCGCTGATGTAGGCGGCCGCGTCGGAGGCGAGGAAGACGGCGGCGGCGCCGACGTCGGACGGGGCGGCGAGGCGGCCGAGCGGGACGGTGCGGGAGACGGCGTCGACGCCGTCCGGGCCGCCGTAGTGGAGGTGGGCCAGTTCGGTGCGGACCATGCCCACCACGAGGGTGTTGACGCGGACCTCCGGCGCCCACTCCACCGCCATGGACCGGGCGAGGTTCTCCAGCCCCGCCTTGGCCGCGCCGTAGGCGGCGGAGCCCGGCGAGGGGCGGCCGCCGCTGACGCTGCCGATCATCACCACCGCTCCCCGGGCCCGCCGGAGGTGGTCGTACGCGGCGAGGGAGGCGGTCAGCGGGGTGACGAGGTTCAGCTCGATCACCCGGGCGTGCCGCTCGGGGTCCGCGTCGGCGAGCCGCTGGTAGGGGGTGCCGCCCGCGTTGTTGACGAGCACGTCGACCCGGGGCAGGGCGTCGAAGAAGGCGCGCACGGCGGCGGGGTCGCGCAGGTCGAGGGGGGTGAATTCGACGCCGTCGAGGGGTTGTCCGGGCGGTCGGCGGGCACAGGCCAGGACATGGGCGCCGGTCTCGGCGAAGGCCCGGGCGATCCCGGCGCCCACGCCCCTGGTACCGCCGGTGACGACCACGGTCCGGCCGCGCAGCGAGTTGTCCACAGGGCCTCCCGCCGGGTTTTCCACAGGGCCTCCCGCTTGTCCGGAGCGGCTGCTAGCTTCGAAGCCTCACACCTAACAAATGTTTGGTGGAAAGGCAGCTGAGTGCGAAGGTAGCTGATGCGTCCATGGGTGTCTCCACCTCGTGTCCGGAAAAGGGAATCGCGCTCGTCACGGTCGACCACCCGCCGGTGAACGCACTGCCGGTGCGGGGCTGGTTCGCGCTGGCGGACGCGGTGCGTGCGGCGGGCCGCGATCCCCGGACCCGGTGTGTCGTGCTCGCCGCCCAGGGCCGGGGCTTCAACGCGGGCGTGGACATCAAGGAGATACAGGCGGACGGCCACGAGGGGCTGCTCGGCGCCAACCGGGGCTGCGCGGAGGCCTTCGCGGCGGTGTACGAGTGCGAGACCCCGGTGGTGGCCGCGGTGCACGGCTTCTGCCTGGGCGGCGGGATAGGCCTGGTGGGCAACGCGGACGCGATCGTGGCGAGCGAGGACGCCGTCTTCGGGCTGCCGGAGCTGGACCGGGGCGCCCTGGGCGCGGCCACCCACCTGGCCCGCCTGGTCCCACCGCATCTGATGCGGACGCTGTACTACACCTCGCGTACGGCGACCGCGGCCGAGCTGCACGCGCACGGCTCGGTGTGGCGGGTCGTGCCGCGCGGGGATCTGCTCTCCGCGGCACTGGAGCTGGCGCGGGAGATAGCCGCCAAGGACGGCCGGCTGCTGCGCCTCGCCAAGGCCGCCATCAACGGTATCGACCCCGTCGACGTGCGGCGGAGCTACCGCTTCGAACAGGGCTTCACCTTCGAGGCCGCCCTCAGCGGGGTGGCCGACCGGGTCCGTGACACCTTCGGGAAGGAGGGTGCCGGCAGTGACTGACAAGACGATGACCGCCGACGAGGCCGTGTCCCGGCTGGCCAGCGGCATGACCCTGGGCATCGGCGGCTGGGGTTCCCGACGCAAGCCGATGTCCCTGGTCAGAGCAGTGCTCCGGAGCGGTATCGACGATCTCACGCTGGTCTCGTACGGCGGCCCGGACGTCGGGATGCTGGTGGCGGCCGGCCGGGTGCGCAAGCTGGTGACGGCCTTCGTCACCCTCGACTCCGTCCCGCTGGAACCGCACTACCGCGCGGCACGCGAGCGGGGCGCGTTCGAGCTGGCGGAGGTCGACGAGGGCATGTTCATGTGGGGCCTGCACGCGGCCGCGAACCGGCTGCCCTTCCTGCCGGTGCGCGCCGGCATCGGCTCGGACGTCATGCGGGTCAACCCCGGTCTGCGGACGGTCACTTCGCCGTACGACGACGGGGAGACGTTCGTGGCGATGCCCGCCCTGCGCCTGGACGCGGCGCTGGTCCACGTCAACCGCGCCGACCGGCTGGGCAATGGGCAGTACCTGGGCCCGGACCCCTACTTCGACGACCTGTTCTGCGAGGCGGCGGACGCGGCCTACGTCTCCTGCGAACGGATCGTGGACACGGCCGAGCTGACGAAGGAGGCGGCCCCGCAGTCGCTGCTCGTCAAGCGGCTGAACGTGACGGGGGTCGTGGAGGCGCCGGGCGGCGCGCACTTCACGTCCTGCGCACCCGACTACGGGCGGGACGAGGCGTTCCAGCGGCTGTACGCGACGACGCCGTGGGCGGAGTTCGCCGAGCGGTTCCTGACCGGGGACGAGCAGGCGTACCGCTCGGCGGTGCGGAACTGGCAGGAGGGGCAGGGGTGACGGACACACCGCACGCGGAGGTACTGCGCTCCGACTACTGCGTCATCGCCTGCGCCGAGGCCTGGCGCGGCTCCGGTGAGATCCTGGCGAGCCCGATGGGTCTGATCCCCTCCCTGGGCGCCCGGCTGGCCCGGCTGACCTTCGCACCGGACCTGCTGCTGACCGACGGCGAGGCGATGCTGGTCCGCCCGGACGGGACGCCCGAGGGCTGGCTGCCCTACCGGCAGCACCTCGCCCTGGTGTCCGGCGGGCGGCGGCACGTGATGATGGGCGCGAGCCAGCTCGACCGGTACGGCAACCAGAACATCTCGTGCGTCGGCGACTGGGCACGGCCCCGCCGTCAGCTGCTCGGGGTGCGCGGGGCGCCCCTCAACACGCTGAACAACCCGACGAGTTACTGGGTCCCGAAGCACTCCCGGCGGGTGTTCGTGGCGAAGGTCGACATGGTGTGCGGGGTGGGGTACGACCGGGTGGCCCGGCACCCGGGCACGGAACGCTTCCACCGCATCCCCCGGGTCGTCACCGACCTCGGTGTCCTCGACTTCGCGACCCCGGACCACTCGATGCGGCTGGCCGCGCTGCATCCGGGGGTGAGCGTCGACCAGGTGCGGGAGGCGACGGACTTCGAGCTCGCCGTCCCGGACGAGGTGCCGTACACCCGAGAACCGAGCGCGGCGGAGCTGCGGCTGATCCGCGAGGTGCTGGATCCGGCCGGTACGCGGACGAAGGAGGTCGCCGGCTGATGGAGACCGCGCTGACCCGGCTGGTCGGGGTCCGGCACCCGATCGTGCAGACGGGCATGGGCTGGGTGGCGGGGCCCCGCCTGGTCTCGGCCACGGCCAACGCCGGAGCCCTCGGTGTCCTGGCCTCCGCGACGATGACCCTCGATCAGCTGCGCGCCGCGATAGCCGAGGTCCGGTGCCGTACGGACGCCCCGTTCGGGGTGAACCTCCGGGCGGACGCGGCCGACGCCGGCGACCGGGTCCGGCTGATCATCGACGGGGGTGTGCGGGTGGCGTCCTTCGCGCTCGCCCCCTCCCCCGAGCTGATCGCCGAGCTGAAGGCGGCGGGCGTGGTGGTGATCCCGTCCGTCGGGGCGCGGCGGCACGCCGAGAAGGTCGCGGCGTGGGGCGCGGACGCGGTGATCGTGCAGGGCGGGGAGGGCGGCGGGCACACCGGCGAGGTGGCGACGAGCGTGCTGCTGCCGCAGGTGGTGGACGCGGTGCCGATACCGGTGGTGGCCGCCGGGGGGTTCTTCGACGGCCGGGGGCTGGTGGCGGCGCTGGCCTACGGCGCGGCGGGGGTCGCGATGGGCACGCGGTTCCTGCTCACCTCGGACTCGACGGTGCCGGACGCGGTGAAGGCGCGGTATCTGGCGGCGACGGTCAAGGACGTCACCGTCACCAGGGCGGTGGACGGCCTGCCGCACCGGATGCTGCGGACCGATCTGGTGGCCGCGCTGGAGGGGTCGGGCCGGGCCCGGAGGCTGCTGCACGCGATCCGGCGTGCGGCGGGGTTCCGGAAGCTGTCCGGGCTCACCTGGCGGCAGCTGGTCCGGGACGGCCTGGCCCTGCGGCACGGCAAGGAGCTGTCCTGGAGTCAGGTGCTGCTGGCCGCGAACACGCCGATGCTGCTCAGGTCGGCGATGGTGGAAGGCCGTACGGACCTGGGGGTGATGGCCTCCGGGCAGGTCGCCGGGGTGATCGACGACCTGCCGTCGTGCGCGGAGCTGGTGGAGCGGATCATGAAGGAGGCGGAGGAGGTCAGGGCACGGCTCACAGCCGCTCGATGATCGTCACGTTCGCCTGGCCCCCGCCCTCGCACATCGTCTGGAGGCCGAACCGGCCGCCGGTGCGCTCCAGTTCGTGCAGGAGAGTCGTCATCAGCTTGACGCCGGTGGCGCCGAGGGGGTGGCCGAGGGCTATCGCGCCGCCGTTGACGTTGACCCTGGCGGGGTCGGCGCCGGTCTCCTTGAGCCAGGCGAGGACGACCGGGGCGAAGGCCTCGTTGATCTCGACGAGGTCGATCGCGTCGATGGTGAGGCCGGTCTTCTTCAGGGCGTGGGCGGTGGCCGGGATCGGCGCGGAGAGCATCCGGATGGGGTCCTCGCCGCGGACGGAGAGGTGGTGGACGCGGGCCCGGGGGCGCAGTCCGTGTTCGCGGACCGCCCGTTCGGAGGCGAGGAGCATGGCGGCGGCGCCGTCGGAGACCTGGGAGGAGCAGGCGGCGGTGATGGTGCCGCCGTCGAGGACCGGCTTGAGGGCGGCCATCTTCTCCAGCGAGGTGTCCCGGCGCGGGCCCTCGTCCACGGCGACCGGGCCGTAGGGCACGGTCTCCCGTTCGAAGCGGCCCTCGTCGATGGCGCGCAGCGCCCGCCGGTGGGAGTTGAGGGCGAACTCCTCCTGGTCCCGGCGGCTGATGCCCCACTTGGCGGCAATCATCTCGGCGCCGGCGAACTGGTTGACGGGCCGGCTGCCGTACCGGGCCCGCCAGCCCTCGCTGCCCAGGAAGGGGCCCTCGGTCAGCCCCAGGGGCTCGGCGGCCTGGCGGGAGGCGAAGGCGATGGGGATCTGGGACATGTTCTGGACGCCGCCGGCGACCACCAGGTCCTGGGTGCCGGAGAGGACGGCCTGGGCGGCGAAGTGCACGGCCTGCTGCGAGGAGCCGCACTGCCGGTCGACGGTGACACCGGGCACCTCCTCGGGCAGCCCGGCGGCCAGCCAGCAGGTCCTGGCGATGTCACCGGCCTGCGGACCCACCGCGTCGAGGCAGCCGAAGACGACGTCCTCGACGGCGGCCGGGTCCACGCCCGACCGCGCCACCAGGGCGGTCAGCACATGGGCGCCCAGATCGGCCGGGTGGACCCCGCTCAGTCCGCCCTTGCGCCGCCCGACCGGCGTGCGCACCGCTTCGACGATGTAGGCCTCGGCCATGTCAGCAACTCCCTCGGCAGAAAGGGGCTTTCAGGGAATGGGTGAGCTACTCGCGGACGGCGATCCCGTCCAGCACCATCGACAGGTACTGCCGGGCGATCTCCTCCGGGCTGTGCTGTCCGCCGGGCCGGTACCAGGAGGCGGCGACCCACACGGTGTCGCGCACGAACCGGTAGGTGAGGCGGACGTCGAGGTCGGCGCGGAAGACCTGTGCGGCGACCCCGCGCTCCAGCGTCGACAGCCATGCCTTCTCGAACCTGCGCTGCGACTCGGCGAGGAAGCCGAACCGCTCCTGGGCGACCAGCTGCTTGCTCTCCTTCTGGTAGATGGCGACGGCGGCGCGGTGCCGGTCGATCTCCCGGAAGGACTCGGTGACCAGGGCTTCGAGGGTCTCGCGGGGACCGAGTCCGGCGTCCAGGACGGTGTCGTAGCCGTCCCAGAGCTCGTCGAGGAAGGTCCGCAGGATCTCCTCCAGCATCGACTCCTTGGAGTCGAAGTGGTAGTAGAGACTGCCCGCGAGCATGCCCGCGTGGTCCGCGATCTTGCGTACGGTGGTGGCGTTGTAGCCCTGCTCGGCGAAGACCTCGGCGGCTGTCTCGAGGAGTTCGCGGCGCCGGGCGGGGGCCGCGGTCACCGGGGGCTTCTTCTTGGTCGGCACGGGCACATTCTCGTCCTACGGATGCTGGCTGCTGACGGAGAGGACCTCCCCGGTGAGGTAGGAGGAGTAGCCGGACGCCAGGAAGACGATGGCGTTGGCCACCTCCCACGGCTCGGCGTACCGCCCGAAGGCCTCGCGCGCGGTGAGTTCCGCCAGCAGCTCGGCCGACGTCACCTTCACCAGGTGCGGGTGCATGGCGAGGCTCGGTGCCACCGCGTTGACCCGTACCCCGTACTCGGCGGCCTCGATCGCCGCGCACCGGGTCAGCGCCATCACCCCGGCCTTGGCGGCGGCGTAGTGGGCCTGTCCGGCCTGGGCCCGCCAGCCGACGACGGAGGAGTTGTTGACGACCACCCCGCCGTGGCTGCCCTCGCGAAAGTGCCGCAGGGCGGCGCGCGTGCACCGGAAGGTGCCGCCCAGGGTGACGTCGAGCACCCGCGCCCACTGCTCGTCGCTCATGTCGACGAGCGTCGACGTCCCGCCGAGACCGGCGTTGTTGACGACGATGTCCAGCCGTCCGTGCGCCCGCACGGCGGTGTCGAAGAGCCCCTGCACCTGGGCCTCGTCGGTCACGTCGCACGGGACGGCGGTCACGGCGCCCGGATGCTCGCCGGCCAGTTCGGCCTCGTACTCCTTCAGCCGCCGCGCGTGCGCGTCGCTGATCAGTACGCGTGCGCCCTCCTCCAGGAAGCGGCGCGCGGTCGCCCCGCCGATCCCCGCCCCGGCCGCGGCCGTGATGACGGCGGTGCGCCCCTCGAGCAGCCCGTGCCCGGGCAGGTACTCCGGCCTCTCGACGCCTGTCATGGGCTCACGCTAACCTACCAAACACTTGTTAGGGAAGGACGGTGACGGCGACCGTGGACCTGAATCACAGCCCGGCGGACGAGGAGTTCCGCGCCGAGGCCCGCGCCTGGCTCCGGGCGCATGTGCCGCGCCGCCCGCTCCCCTCCCTGGAGACGGCGGAGGGCTTCGCGGCGCACCGCGCCTGGGAGGCCGAACTGGCCGCGGACCGCTGGTCGGTGGTGTCCTGGCCCGAGGAGTACGGCGGCCGGGCCGCGGGGCTGCTGCGGTGGCTGGTCTTCGAGGAGGAGTACTGGGCGGCGGGCGCGCCGGGCCGGGTCGGGCAGAACGGCGTCAGTCTGCTCGCGCCAACCCTGTTCGAGCACGGGACCGAGGAGCAGCGGGCGCGGGTGCTGCCGCCGATGGCCACCGGGGAGGTGGTCTGGGCGCAGGCGTGGTCCGAGCCCGGGGCCGGTTCCGACCTGGCCGCCCTCACCTCCAGGGCGGTGCGGACGGCCGGCGGCTGGCTGCTGACCGGCCAGAAGACCTGGTCGTCCCGGGCGGCCTTCGCCGACCGCGCGTTCGGCCTGTTCCGCAGTGAGCCGCACCCGTCCAAGCCGCATCAGGGGCTCACCTACCTGATGTTCGACCTGCGGGCGCCGGG
The DNA here is from genome assembly GCF_053611985.1 of Streptomyces sp. NPDC054770. Lineage (NCBI taxonomy): Bacteria > Bacillati > Actinomycetota > Actinomycetes > Kitasatosporales > Streptomycetaceae > Streptomyces > Streptomyces sp. NPDC054770. The sequence goes on along the minus strand of NZ_JBSHBL010000051.1, from coordinate 42,586 downwards.
GGTGACCGTGCGCCCGATCGGCCGCCTCGACGGGAAGCCGGCGTTCGCGGAGCTGTTCCTGGACGAGGTGTTCGTGCCCGACGAGGACGTGATCGGCGAGCCGGGCCAGGGCTGGCGGATCGCGATGTCCACGGCGGGGAACGAGCGGGGGCTGACCCTGCGGTCGCCGGGCCGTTTCCTGGCCGCCGCCGACCGGTTGCGGGACCTCTGGCAGGCCCGGGGCGGCCCGGAGTCCGCCGCGGACCGGGTGGCCGACGCCGTCGTCGGCGCCCGCGCGTATCAGCTGTTCACCTACGCGGCCGCCGCCCGCTTCCTGGACGGCGAGTCGCTCGGCCCCGAGTCCAGCCTGAACAAGGTGTTCTGGTCCGAGCTGGACCTGGCGCTGCACGAGACGGCGCTCGATCTGCTGGGCGCGGAGGGCGAGCTGACGGACACGACGTGGTCGGAGGGCTATGTCTTCTCCCTCGCCGGTCCGATCTACGCCGGCACCAACGAGATCCAGCGCGACATCATCGCCGAGCGGCTGCTCGGTCTGCCGAAGGGACGCCGCTGACATGCGTTTCCTCCTCGACACCGAGCAGCGGGACTTCGCCGACGCCCTGCGGGCGCTGCTGGCCGCAGCGGACACACCCGCGGTGGTGCGGGACTGGAGCCGCGGCGAGCAGGCGAGCGGGCGGGCGCTGTGGGGTCGTATCGGCGAGGCGGGGGTGTTCGGGCTGGCGGTACCGGAGGAGTACGGCGGGATGGGCCGCCTTTCTGTCGAACTCGCCGTCGCCTTCGTCGAGTTGGGGCGGTACGCGGTGCCGGGACCGTTGGCGGAGACGGTGGCGGCTGCGGTGCTGCTCAATGACGGCGAAGGCCTCGCCAAGCGGTTCCTGCCGGGGATCGCGTCGGGTGAGACGGTGGCGACGGTGGCGTTCGAGAAGCACGGGTACGGGTTCGCCCTGGACGGGGACGCGGCCGACGTACGGCTGGCGGCCACGCCGGAGGGGCTGCGGTTGTCCTCCGGTGCCGGGGCGGTACGCCGGTCCCTGGACCCCGCCCGCCGGCTCGCACCGCTCTTTCCGGTCGGCGAGCTGGTCGGCACGGAGCCGCCGTGGGCGGAGGCACTGACCTGGGCCCGGCTGGCCACGGCCGCGCAGGCGCTGGGGGTGGGGCTGGCCCTGCTCGACAGAACGGTGGCCTACGTCAAGCAGCGGACCCAGTTCGGCGTGCCCGTCGGGTCGTTCCAGGCGGTCAGGCATCGGCTGGCCGACGTGAAGATCGCGCTGGAGTTCGCGCGGCCGCTGGTGTTCGGGGCGGCGGTGACGATGACTCCGTCGGATGTGGCCGCGGCGAAGCTCGGCGCGTGCGAGGCGGCGTATGCCGGGGCGCGGGCCGCGCTGCAGTTGCATGGGGCGATCGGATATACGGCGGAGTACGACCTGTCGTTGTGGGTGACCAAGGCGCGTGCGCTGCGGGGTGCTTGGGGGGCTCCGGAGGAGTGCAGAAGGATGGTTCTGGAGCGTCGTTAGCCGCGGGTTGTGTCTGGCTGGTCGCGCAGTTCCCCGCGCCCCTAGAAGCAAACGACGGGGCGCTTCAGTGCTCCTTGTTCGACAGTTCCCGGTACTCCTCCTTCGTCGGCTTCGGGATGTGGGTGTCCGGGCCGAACATCCCCTTCGCCAGGCTCGCCCGTACCCGCTGGGCGACCGTGACCTTGCGCCGTACGCCGTTCGCGTCCTCCAGCGGGCCCAGTTCGTACGGCGGGTTCTGTTCGTGCTGGGTCAGGACGAACAGGCTGCCCTGGCCGAGGGGTTCGTGGACCTCGATGTACTCGCCGTGCGGGAGCAGTTTGATGAGGCCGGTCTCCCTGCCGTGCAGGACCTTGTCGCGGTCCCGGCGTTGCAGGCCGAGGCAGATGCGTTTGGTGGCGATGAAGGCGAGGACGGGGACGACGAAGACCGAGATCCGGACGAACCAGGTGATCGAGTTGATGGAGAGATGGAGATGGGTGGCGACGACGTCGTTGCCGCCGCCGATCAGGAGGACGAAGTAGAGGCTGAGCCAGGCGACGCCGAGGGCGGTGCGGACCGGGACGTTGCGCGGGCGGTCGAGGATGTGGTGCTCGCGTTTGTCGCCGGTGATCCACGCCTCGATGAACGGGTAGATCCCGATGGCCAGCAGGAAGAGCGGGAAGACCGAGAAGGGGATGAAGACGCCCAGTTCCAGGGTGTGGCCCCAGGCGTTGATCTCCCAGCCGGGCATCACGCGGATCAGGCCCTCGGAGAAGCCGAGGTACCAGTCGGGCTGGGCGCCGGTGGTCACCAGGTCGGGGCGGTAGGGGCCGAAGGCCCACACCGGGTTGACGGTGGCGATGCCGCCGATGATCGCGAGGATGCCGAAGACGAGGAAGAAGAAGCCGCCGGCCTTGGCCATGTAGACCGGCAGGAAGGGCATGCCGACGACGCTCTTCTGGTCGCGTCCGGGCCCCGGGTACTGGGTGTGCTTGTGGTAGAAGACCAGGATCAGGTGGGCGACGACCAGGCCCAGCATGATCCCGGGCAGCAGCAGGACGTGGATCGGGAAGAAGCGGGAGATGATGTCGTGGCCGGGGAACTCCCCGCCGAACAGGAACATCGAGATGTACGAGCCGACGATCGGGATCGACAGGATCGCGCCGTCGGCGAACCGGACGCCGGTGCCGGAGAGCAGGTCGTCGGGGAGCGAGTAGCCGGTCAGGCCGGTGAGGATGGCCAGGAACAGCAGCAGCCAGCCGAACAGCCAGTTGACCTCGCGGGGCTTGCGGAAGGCGCCGGTGAAGAACACCCGCATCATGTGGACGAGCATGCCGGCCACGAAGACCAGCGCCGCCCAGTGGTGGATCTGCCGGATCAGCAGGCCGCCGCGCACGTCGAAGCTGATGTGCAGCGTCGACTCGTACGCCTTGGTCATGATGATGCCGTTCAGCGGCTGGTAGGTGCCGTGGTAGACGACCTCGGCGCCGCTGGGCTCGAAGAACAGGGTGAGGTAGATGCCCGTGAGGATCAGGATGAGGAAGCTGTAGAGGCAGATCTCGCCCAGCATGAAGGACCAGTGGTCCGGGAACACCTTGCGCATGTTCGCCTTGGCCAGGGAGTAGATCCCCAGCCGGCCGTCGGCCCAGTCCGCGAGCTTCTCACCCTTGCCGGGCGGTTCCGCTCGATCCGCGGAACTTCCCACCCGTGCCTGTCCGTTCACCGTTCGTGCCGCGTCGTCCATACGTCGCGTCGCCTCCCCGCCGGATCACCCCTCAGGGTGGCATGACAGGACCCCGACAGCCAACGGTGCGACGTAAAGTCGGCCGGGGCGGCCGGGGTCAGCCGGCGCTTACGATGCCCGCCGCCCGCGCCGCCGCCAGCCACTGCGGGAACTCGCCGACGAGACGGTCGTACAGCTCGCCGTCCGGCACCCTCCCCGGGTCCGCACCGGCGTGGAAGAAGCCCGCGTTGTCCACCGCCCGCTTCCCCGGCACCGCCAGTTCGTCGAGCTTGCGCAGGAAGTCGAACTGTTTGCTGTGCGGGTCGCCGAAGCCGACGAACTGCCAGAACAGCGGCAGCCTGGCCGCCTTGCACAGGTAGCGTTCCGCGGCGAGCTTGTTGATCGGGCCGCCGTCGGTCTGGAAGACGACCAGGGCGGGGTCCGTGGCGCCGCTGTCGAGGTAGTGGTCGATCACGGCGTCCATGGCCAGGTGGTAGCTGGTCTTGCCCATGTGCCCGAGCCCGGCCGCGATCTTCTCGATCCGGCCCGTGTGTGCGGCCAGTTCGATGTCGGTGACCGCGTCGATGTCGGTGGAGAAGAAGACGACGGGGACCCGGCCGTCGTCGTCCAGGTGTGCGGAGAGGCCGAGGACCCGGTCGGCGAGTGCCTGCACGCTGCCGTCCGCGTAGTACGGCTTCATCGAGCCGGAGTAGTCGACCACCAGGTAGACGGCGGCCCGCAGCCCGTCGAGGCCGTGCTTGGTGAGGGAGATTCCAGCCGACTTGTAGGAGTCGACCAGCGCGGGCGCGGTCTGCTCCACCTTGCTGAGACTGATCGCGGCCATCCCCGGCTCCCCCTCGACTCGTGGTCAGGAGGCCGAGATTACTTGATCAGCGGACATGCGGCGGCGCCTGCCCAGTCGTCCGGTCGGGGACTGTGGGGCCGGCGCCGTCTCGGGGGGTCTGGGGGGGGATCCCCCCAGATATCCCGCCCGTACGCCTTTGTACGGGACGTTCTTCGGGGTGGGTCAGACCATCAGCGAGCGGTCCGTCGGGCGGATCGGGGCCGGGAGGTCGCTGGCGCCGGTGAGGAAGCGGTCGACGCCCTTGGCGGCCGAGCGGCCCTCGGCGATCGCCCAGACGATCAGGGACTGGCCGCGGCCCGCGTCACCGGCGACGAAGACGCCGGGGACGTTGGTCTGGAAGTCGGCGTCGCGGGCGACGTTGCCGCGCTCGTCGAGCTCAAGACCGAACTGGTCGACCACGCCGTTGACCCGGTCGGTGCCGGTGAAGCCCATGGCCAGGGTGACCAGCTGGGCCGGGATCTTGCGCTCGGTGCCCGGCTTCGGGGTCAGCCTGCCCTCGATGAACTCCACCTCGGTGAGGTGCAGCCACTGGACGTTGCCGTCCTCGTCGCCCTCGAAGTGGGTGGTGGAGACGGAGTAGACCCGCTCGCCGCCCTCCTCGTGCGCCGAGGTGACCTTGTAGAGCATCGGGAAGGTCGGCCACGGCTGGTTCGGCGCCCGGTCCTCGCCCGGACGGGGCATGATCTCCAGCTGGGTGACCGAGACCGCGCCCTGGCGGTGGGCGGTGCCCACGCAGTCCGCGCCGGTGTCGCCGCCGCCGATCACGACCACGTGCTTGCCCTCGGCCGAGATGGGCGACACCACGTAGTCGCCCTCCTGGACCTTGTTGGCCAGCGGCAGGTACTCCATCGCCTGGTAGACGCCCTTGAGCTCGCGGCCGGGGACCGGGAGGTCACGGGCGGTGGTGGCGCCGGCGGCGATGACGACCGCGTCGTACCGCTTCTTCAGGTCGGTCGCCTTGAGGTCGCGGCCGATCTCGATGCCGGTACGGAAGCGGGTGCCCTCCGCGCGCATCTGCTCGATACGGCGGTTGATGTGCCGCTTCTCCATCTTGAACTCGGGGATGCCGTAGCGGAGCAGGCCGCCGATGCGGTCGGCGCGCTCGTAGACGGCGACGGTGTGGCCGGCCCGGGTGAGCTGCTGGGCGGCGGCCAGGCCCGCGGGGCCCGAGCCGATGACGGCGACGGTCTTGCCGGACAGGCGCTCGGGGGCCTGCGGGGCGACGGTCCCGGCCTCCCACGCCTGGTCGATGATGGAGACCTCGACGTTCTTGATGGTGACGGCCGGCTGGTTGATGCCGAGCACGCACGCCGACTCGCACGGGGCCGGGCACAGGCGGCCCGTGAACTCCGGGAAGTTGTTCGTGGCGTGCAGGCGCTCCGACGCCGCCGGCCAGTCCTCGCGGTAGGCGAAGTCGTTCCACTCGGGGATGAGGTTCCCGAGCGGACAGCCGTTGTGGCAGAACGGGATGCCGCAGTCCATGCACCGGCTGGCCTGCTTGCTGATGATCGGCAGCAGCGAGCCCGGGACGTAGACCTCGTTCCAGTCCTTGACGCGCTCGGTGACGGGACGGGTCTTGGCGACCTCACGGCCGTGGTTCAGGAAGCCCTTCGGGTCAGCCATTGATCGCCGCCTCCATCATCTTCTCGTGGGTCTCGGTCTCGGAGAGACCCGCTCGCTCGGCGGCGTCCTTGGCGGCGAGCACTGCCTTGTAGGTACCGGGGATGATCTTGCTGAACCGCTGTACGGCCGTGTCCCAGTCGGCGAGCAGCTTCTCGGCGACCGTGGAGCCGGTGTCCTCGGCGTGCCGGCGCACCACGTCGTGCAGCCACTGCCTGTCGCTGTCGTCGAGGGCCTCGACGGCGTCCACATTGCCCACGTTGACGTTGTCGACGTTCAGGTCGATCACGTACGCGACGCCACCGGACATGCCGGCCGCGAAGTTGCGGCCCGTCTCGCCGAGGACCACCGCGTGGCCGCCGGTCATGTACTCGCAGCCGTGGTCGCCCACGCCCTCCGAGACCACCAGCGCGCCGGAGTTGCGGACGCAGAACCGCTCGCCGGTACGGCCGCGCAGGAACAGCTCGCCGCCGGTCGCGCCGTACGCGATGGTGTTGCCCGCGATGGTGGAGTACTCGGCGAGGTGGTCGGCCGCGCGGTCCGGGCGGACGATGACACGGCCGCCGGAGAGGCCCTTGCCGACGTAGTCGTTGGCGTCGCCCTCCAGGCGGAGCGTGACACCGCGGGGCAGGAAGGCGCCGAAGGACTGGCCGGCCGAGCCGGTGAAGGTGATGTCGATGGTGTCGTCGGGCAGACCCGCGCCGCCGAACTTCTTCGTCACCTCGTGGCCGAGCATGGTGCCGACCGTGCGGTTGATGTTGCGGACCTTGACCTGGGCGCGCACCGGCTGGGCGTCGGTGGCGCTGGAGGCGGCCAGGGCGTCGGAGGCGAGCTTGATCAGCTCGTTGTCCAGGGCCTTCTCCAGGCCGTGGTCCTGCGCGACGGTCCGGTGCAGGGCAGCACCCTCGGGCAGCTCGGGCACGTGGAAGAGCGGGGCCAGGTCCAGGCCCTGGGCCTTCCAGTGGTCGACGGCACGGGTGACGTCGAGCGTCTGCGCGTGGCCGACGGCCTCCTCGATGGAGCGGAAGCCCAGCTCGGCGAGGATCTCGCGGACCTCCTCGGCGATGAACCTGAAGAAGTTCACCACGTACTCGGCCTTGCCGGTGAAGCGGTCGCGCAGCACCGGGTTCTGGGTGGCGACGCCGACCGGGCAGGTGTCGAGGTGGCAGACGCGCATCATGATGCAGCCGGAGACGACGAGCGGCGCGGTCGCGAAACCGAACTCCTCGGCGCCGAGCAGCGCGGCGATGACCACGTCACGGCCGGTCTTCAGCTGGCCGTCGGTCTGCACGACGATCCGGTCGCGCAGGCCGTTGAGCAGCAGGGTCTGCTGGGTCTCGGCGAGGCCGAGCTCCCAGGGGCCGCCCGCGTGCTTCAGGCTCGTGAGAGGAGACGCACCCGTACCGCCGTCGTGGCCGGAGATGAGCACGACGTCCGCGTGGGCCTTGGACACACCGGCCGCGACCGTGCCGACGCCGACCTCGGAGACCAGCTTGACGTGAATCCGCGCCTGCGGGTTCGCGTTCTTGAGGTCGTGGATCAGCTGGGCGAGGTCCTCGATGGAGTAGATGTCGTGGTGCGGCGGCGGGGAGATCAGGCCGACACCGGGGGTGGAGTGCCGGGTCTTGGCGACCCACGGGTAGACCTTGTGGCCGGGCAGCTGGCCGCCCTCGCCGGGCTTGGCGCCCTGGGCCATCTTGATCTGGATGTCGTCCGCGTTGACCAGGTACTCGGAGGTCACGCCGAAGCGGCCGGAGGCGACCTGCTTGATGGCGCTGCGGCGCGCCGGGTCGTACAGGCGGTCCGGGTCCTCGCCGCCCTCACCGGTGTTGGACTTGCCGCCCAGCTGGTTCATGGCGATGGCGAGGGTCTCGTGGGCCTCGCGCGAGATGGAGCCGTAGGACATGGCGCCGGTGGAGAAGCGCTTGACGATCTCGGAGACCGGCTCGACCTCGTCGACGGAGATGGCTTCCCGGTCGCTCTTGAAGCCGAAGAGGCCGCGCAGCGTCATCAGGCGCTCGGACTGCTCGTTCACGCGGTCCGTGTACTTCTTGAAGATGTCGTAGCGGTTCGCGCGGGTCGAGTGCTGGAGGCGGAAGACCGTCTCCGGGTCGAACAGGTGCGGCTCGCCCTCGCGGCGCCACTGGTACTCGCCGCCTATGTCGAGGGCGCGGTGCGCCGGGGCGATGCCGGAGGCCGGGTAGGCCTTGGCGTGGCGGGCGGCGACCTCCTTGGCGATGACGTCGATGCCGACGCCGCCGATCTTGGAGGCGGTGCCGTTGAAGTACTTGTCGACGAAGCCCGCTTCGAGACCGACGGCCTCGAAGACCTGGGCGCCACGGTAGGAGGCGACGGTGGAGATGCCCATCTTGGACATGACCTTCAGGACGCCCTTGCCGAGGGCGTAGATCAGGTTGCGGATGGCCTGCTCGGCCTCCATGCCCGGCAGGAAGGTGCCCGCGCGGGTCAGGTCCTCGACGGACTCCATGGCCAGGTACGGGTTCACGGCGGCGGCGCCGAAGCCGATCAGCAGCGCGACGTGGTGGACCTCGCGGACGTCACCGGCCTCGACGAGCAGGCCCACCTGGGTGCGCTGCTTGGTGCGGATGAGGTGGTGGTGGACGGCCGCGGTGAGCAGCAGCGACGGGATCGGCGCGTGCTCGGCGTCCGAGTGCCGGTCCGACAGGACGATGAGGCGGGCGCCGTTCTCGATGGCCGCGTCGGCCTCGGCGCAGATCTCCTCGATCCGCGCGGCGAGGGAGTCGCCGCCGCCGGAGACCCGGTACAGGCCGGAGAGGGTCGCGGCCTTGAAGCCGGGCATGTCGCCGTCTGCGTTGATGTGGATGAGCTTGGCCAGCTCGTCGTTGTCGATCACCGGGAAGGGCAGCACGACCGAGCGGCAGGAGGCGGCGTTCGGGTCGAGCAGGTTGCCCGCGGGGCCGAGGGACGAGCGCAGCGAGGTGACGAGCTCCTCGCGGATCGCGTCCAGCGGCGGGTTGGTGACCTGCGCGAAGAGCTGGGTGAAGTAGTCGAAGAGCAGGCGCGGGCGCTCGCTCAGCGCGGCGATCGGCGAGTCGGTGCCCATGGAGCCGATCGGCTCGGCGCCGGCCTTGGCCATCGGCGCGAGGATGACGCGCAGCTCTTCCTCGGTGTAGCCGAAGGTCTGCTGGCGGCGGGTGACCGAGGCGTGGGTGTGCACGATGTGCTCGCGCTCGGGCAGGTCGGAGAGCTCGATCTCGCCGGCCTCCAGCCACTCGGCGTACGGCTGCGCGGCGGCGAGGCCGGCCTTGATCTCGTCGTCCTCGATGATGCGGTGCTCGACGGTGTCGACGAGGAACATCCTGCCCGGCTGGAGGCGGCCCTTGCGGACCACCTTGGCGGGGTCGATGTCGAGGACGCCGACCTCGGAGCCGAGGACGACCAGGCCCTCGTCGGTGACCCAGTAGCGGCCGGGGCGCAGACCGTTGCGGTCGAGAACGGCGCCGACCTGGGAGCCGTCGGTGAAGGTGACGCAGGCGGGGCCGTCCCAGGGCTCCATCATCGTGGCGTGGAAGCCGTAGAAGGCGCGCCGGGCGGCGTCCATGGAGTCGTGGTTCTCCCACGCCTCGGGGATCATCATCAGCACGGAGTGCGGCAGCGAACGCCCGCCCAGGTGCAGGAGCTCCAGCACCTCGTCGAAGGACGCCGAGTCGGAGGCGTCGGGCGTACAGATCGGGAAGACCCGGTCGAGCTTCTCCTGCGGACCGAACAGGTCGGAGACCAGCTGGGACTCGCGGGCGACCATCCAGTTCCGGTTGCCCTTGACGGTGTTGATCTCACCGTTGTGGGCGACGAAGCGGTAGGGGTGGGCGAGCGGCCACGACGGGAAGGTGTTCGTGGAGAACCGGGAGTGCACGAGCGCGATCGCGGATGCGAAGCGGCGGTCGGACAGGTCCGGGAAGAAGGGCTCCAGCTGGCCGGTGGTCAGCATGCCCTTGTAGACGATGGTCCGCGCGGACAGCGACGGGAAGTAGACGCCCGCCTCGCGCTCGGCGCGCTTGCGCAGCACGAACGCCTTGCGGTCCAGCACGATGCCCTCGCTGGCGCCGTCGGTCACGAAGACCTGCCGGAAGACCGGCATGGTGGAGCGAGCGGTGGCGCCCAGCAGCTGCGGGGCGACCGGGACCTCGCGCCAGCCGAGGACGGTCAGGCCCTCCTCGTCCGCGATCGTCTCGATCCGCGAGATGGCGTCCTGGGTGCCGTCCTCCGGGAGGAAGGCGATGCCGACGGCGTACGAACCGGCGGCCGGCAGCTCGAATCCGGCCACCTCGCGGAAGAAGGCGTCGGGCACCTGGGAGAGCAGGCCCGCGCCGTCGCCGGAGTCGGGCTCGGAGCCGGTCGCGCCGCGGTGCTCCAGGTTGCGCAGAACCGTGAGCGCCTGCTCGACCAGCGCATGGCTCGCCTCGCCGGTGAGGGTGGCCACGAAGCCGACGCCACAGGCGTCGCGCTCGTTGCGGGGGTCGTACATACCCTGCGCAGCAGGGCGAGCATCCATGAAGGACCAGTTTCGGCCGTTCGTGGAGTGCTGGGACGGCTGGCGCGGCGTACGCATCGGCTCTCCCGTCGTCGTCAGTGGCGTATAGCAGGTGCCGAGGGACGACGCTGGCCCTCTGCGTTTTTGTTGCGAAATTTCACGCAGGTTACATGATGGAGCGGTTCTCGGGAACCGGATACACCGTTCCAACATGCGGACGCCGCAGGGGTTTACGGCGAGTACCGCGCAGGGCGGTGAAGGTGGTGGGGGACCGATCCGGACAGATCCGTGTCCATCGGTCCGCAGGTGCGGGGGTGAGCGTCGCGCCACCCCACAGGTGCATGGCAGGCCTCATTGCCTGCGGCGCTTACGGCTCATGCCCAGTGGTTAAGCATTCGAAACCAGCGAGTAACGGGTACTTATGCGGCCCAACGCATAGCTACCAGTTTTCCTATCCTACGGCCGTCCCGATCAGGGTGCCCAGGGCGTACGTCACACCGGCCGCCGCACCGCCCAGCGCGAGCTGCCGCAGACCGCTGAACCACCAGCTCCGCGCGGTCACCTTGGCCACCACGGCACCACAGCCGAACAGCCCGACGAGCGCCAGCAGCAGGGCGGGCCAGAGCGCGGTGGCGCCGAGCAGGAACGGCAGCACGGGCAGCAGTGCGCCCAGCGCGAACGAGCCGAAGGACGAGACGGCGGCGACCAGCGGCGAGGGCAGGTCGCCGGGGTCGATCCCGAGCTCCTCCCGGGCGTGTATCTCCAGCGCCTGCTCCGGATCGGCGGAGAGCTGCCGGGCGACCTCCCGGGCCAGCCCCGCCTCGACGCCTCTCGCCTCGTACAGCGCGGCCAGCTCGGCCTCCTCGTCCTGCGGGTGCCTGCGCAGCTCCCGGCGCTCCACGTCCAGCTCGGCCTCGACGAGCTCGCGCTGCGAGGCGACGGAGGTGTACTCGCCGGCGGCCATCGAGAAGGCACCGGCGGCCAGTCCCGCGAGCCCGGTGATGACGATGGTCTGGTGGCCGACGGTCCCGCCCGCCACGCCGGTCATCAGGGCGAGGTTGGAGACCAGCCCGTCCATGGCCCCGAAGACGGCGGGCCGCAGCCAGCCCCCGTTCACATCCCGGTGGGTGTGGTTGTCACGGTGGGCTTCGTGGAGCGTCGCCTGAGTCTCGATGACGGCCATGAGGAATCCCCCAAAAGGTCTCGCGGTGTGCCCCGAATAAGCTGAGGCAAAGCTAACTTTGGACAAGTTCTATCTTTCGACAACGCTGACGTTACGCCGCGGCATTCCCCGCCGCCAGCAAGGAGAGGCTGGGCTAACCTGCGGTTTTACCCCGCCCCGCTCACACGTGCGAGACCCTGCACAGATGTCGACCGGGTGATGTAAAGCCCCTCCAGGCTGCGGTCAACCGCCGTTGGTGGGACACATCCGCAAACGGTTCCGCGCCCCGGCGCGCAGCCCCTCCCGGAGAGGCCCGCCCATGTCATCGAGCGTCTGCACACCGCCGGTCCCCGCTTCCGGGGAGCCCGCCTCCGAACTGCGCGACCGGGCTCGGGGCGCGCTGCTGGGCCTGGCCGTGGGCGACGCGCTCGGGGCACCGGCGGAGAACATGAAGCCGTCCGAGATCCGCGCCCGCTGGGGCCGCATCACGGGATACGTGGCCGACCGTCCCGCGGGCACGGACGACACCGAGTACGCGATCTTCTCCGGCCTGCTCCTCGCCCGGCACGGCTCGGCCCTCACCCCGGCCCACGCCGAGGCGGCCTGGCACGAGTGGATCGCCGACCGCGCCGAGGGCCCCTTCAAGGGCGCAGGCTTCAGCGAACGCGGCACCCTGGAGAACCTCCGCCGGGGCCTCGCCGCCCCCATCTCCGCCCAGCACCGGCATGCCTGGAGCGACGGTCTCGCCATGCGGGCGGCCCCCTTCGGCGTCTTCGCGGCGGGCCGCCCCGTCGAGGCGGCCCGGCTCGTCGCCATCGACGGCTCGGTCAGCCACGAGGGCGAGGGCATCTACGGCGGCCAGGCGGTGGCGGCGGGCGTGGCGGCGGCGATGGCGGGCGCCCCTCCTACGGCGGTGATCGCGGCGGCGCTGGCGGTGATCCCGGACGACTCCTGGACGGCCCGCTCCCTGCGCCGAGCCGTCTCGGTGGCCCACCGCGGCGAACGGGCGGTCCGCTCCGCGGTCGTCATCGGCGGCTACCCGTGGACCGACCTGGCCCCGGAGGCGGTGGCCCTCGCCTACGGCGCGTACGCGGCGGCGGACGGCGACTTCCGGGACGCGGTGCTGACGGCCGTGAACATGGGGCGCGACGCCGACACGACGGCCGCGGTGGCCGGCGCGCTGGCGGGCGCGACCCGGGGAGAGACCTCGATCCCACCGGACTGGGCGGCGGCGATCGGCCCGGCCCGAGGCAGCTGCCTGCCGTCGATGGCGGGACACCACGTGCTGGAGGTGGCGGACCTGCTGACGGGAGCGCCTCCGACACAGCCCGAGCCGGAGCCCTCGACACCAGCGCCGCTACCGACCGAGCTGCGGCCTTGGGCGTCAGCCGCCCCACCGACCGACCCGCCCGGCCTCATCCCGACCGAACCGCAGCCTTCCACCCCAGCCTTCCTGCCCACCGACCCACAACCCTCCACGCCAGCCTTCCTGCCCACCGACCCGCAACCCCCCACGCCGGCCTTTCTGCCTACCGAGTCGGGTGGTGGGTGGGCGAGGTCTTGGGGGTCCAGGGGGCGGAGCCCCCTGGGGGTCGGCTGCGGTGAGGGGCTCCGGTGAACCGGCGGCACATCGAGGGCCTCCTGCTGGGCCTCGCCGCAGGCGACGCCGCCGGGTGGCCTTCCGCGCGGCACCGTGCGGCCCGTATGCCGGAGTGGACCCGCCGTCTCACCCGTGAACTCGACACCTTCGCCGAGCAGAACGCGACCACCACCCTCCCCGTCCCCATCGCCCTCAACCAACCCCCCGAGCCCCTCCGCCTCGGCCCCTCCGACGACGCCGAGTGGGCGGCCTTCGCCGCGGAGGCCGTCCTGCGCGCCGGCGACGACACCGCCCTCGGCGACCTCAGCCGTGAGCTCCGTACCCGCGCCGCCATCGACCTCACCTGGACCGCGGTCGCCTCCGAGGTCGCCGCCGCGGCCGAACGCGCCCCGGAGATCGAGTCGGCCGTACTCCCCCTGCGCGCCCGCATCTCCGTCCGCGCCGGACTCGGCAACCTCGCCGCCGGCCTGCGCCCGCCCGCCACCGGCCACGACAACCCGCACTACTTCGACGACGCCGCCTGCGTCCGCGCCTGCGCCCTCGCCGTCGCCCACCCCGGCGACCCCCAACGCGCAGCCGACCTCGCCGAGTTCGACGCCCGCTACACCCAGGACGGCGACGGCGTGCACGGCGCCCGTGCCATGGCCGCGGCCCTCGCCCTCGCCCTGGTCGGCGCCGAGGCCGAGACCTGTGCGGCCGCGGCGCTCGCCGAACTCCCCGAGTCCACCGAGATCGGCCGCAACGCCCGGCACGCCCTCACCCTCGCCGGCACCGCGGACTCCGCGTTCGCCCTGGTCCCCCTCCTCGAACACCAAATCGTCGACCACGTCTACAGCTACGGCATCGCCGCCGCCGAGACCGTCCCGGTGGCCCTCGCCCTCGCCACCGCCGCGCGCGGCCGGATCGCCGAGGCCGTACCCGCCGCCGCCTGCCTGTCGAGGGTCGCCGACTCCGCCCCCGCCCTGGCCGGAGCGCTCACCGGCGCCCTCGGCGGCGCCGATTCGATCCCGCCGTCCTGGCGGGACGCCTGCCGCACCCTCTCCGGCTGCGCCCTCCCCCGCCTCACCGGCACCGATCTCGTGGAACTCGCCGAACTCCTGGAAGCCACACAACCGGACCGTCCAGGTGGATGATTCGGTGCATGACGCCCAAAGGAGAAGAAAGCGCCGGAGCTTCGCTCGACGACCGGATCACCGGAGCGCTGGTCGGGGCCGCCGTCGGCGACGCCCTCGGCGGTCCGGTCGAGGGCTACTCCCCCGACCAGATCCTCGAACGCCACGGCGGCCGCGTCCACGGCATCGTCGGCCCCTGGAACGGCGACGCCTGGCGCACCGCCCGCCCCATCGCGCCGTACCACAAGGGCGACGGACACGTCACCGACGACACCTTGATGACCCATGCGCTGGTACGGGTGTACGACCGGGTCCGCGACCACCTCGACGCGTACGCGATCGCCGACCACCTGGTCCCGGACCTGATGACCACCCCCCGCTGGATCCCGGAACTGGAGGCGGAGGCCCTCCCCCTGCACCGCGTCTTCCTCGCCGAGAAGTGGCTCGTGACCCGCCTCCACTACGGCCATGCCGACCCCCGCGAGGCCGGCGTCGGCAACATCGTCAACTGCGGTGCGGCGATGTACATGGCCCCGGTCGGCCTGGTCAACGCGGCGAACCCGCGGGCCGCGTACGCCGAGGCGCTGGACATCACGGGCGCCCACCAGTCGTCGTACGGCAGGGAGGCGGCGGGCGTCTTCGCGGCGGCGGTCGCGGCGGCGACGGCGCCCGGCGCGACACCGGACTCGGTGATCGGCGTCTGCCTGTCCCTGGCGAAGGACGGCACCCGCGAGGCGATCGAACGCGTCTGTGAAACGGCGGCACGGCACGCCGACTTCGAGTCGGCGCTCGTCCCGCTCCGCGCCGCCGTCGCCCCCTACGACACGGTCGGCCCGGACTACCGCGCCCCCTCCCTCGGCGCCCGCCGCCCCTCCCGTCTGCACGCCATCGAGGAACTCCCCGTCGCCCTGGGCATGTTGCTGGTGGCGGACGGCGACTACCGCCAGGCGGTGCTCGGTTCCGTCAACTACGGCCGGGACTGCGACTCCATCGCGACGATGGCGGGCGCGGTCGCCGGTGCGCTGGGCTCCGCCGTGCCGGAGGAGTGGTCGAAGCGGGTCGCGGAGGCCAGCCGCCTCGACCTCTGGGAACCGCCCCGTGTCCTGGCCGGCGTGGCCCGGGAGGTCTTCGCCCGCGACACCGGACGCCGCCGCACCCATGAGGAGTCCTTCGCCCGCCTCGGAGGCCAGAGTTGCTCCGACTGACCTGGGTCCAGCCGGAGGACCTGCTGGGCCATGAGCTGCGCCAGGCGCGGCAGGACGGCCGGGAGCCGGCCGCGATCGAGGCGAGGTGGCGGGCGGCGGGGGGCGCGGACGCGCCGAGCCGGGCCGGTGCGTCGGAGCGGCGGGCGTCACGCTATATCCGCCAGCTGGCGGAGGACCTCCTCGACGAACTCGCGGACCTTCCGAGTCGGTTGAACGAGCCGACGGATCTGGCCGAGATCAAGGCGCTGTGTCCGGAGTGGCCGTCGTACAGCTGCGGCCCGGTGGGGGTTGCTCGCGCAGTTCCCCGCGCCCCTAAAGGGGCGCTACAGTCGCCGCTTCTTTCCAGCTCAGCCGCGGGCAGTCGGGCCGCTGGGGCGGCACGGGTGGGCGCGGGCGGCACCCTGCCAGCGCAGGTGAGCGTCCCCACCCCCCGGCCCCCGCACCCCCGCACCTACCACGCCGCCTGGCTCGGCCGAGCCGTCGGCTGTCTGCTCGGCAAGCCCGTCGAGAAGCTTCCCCTGCACGCGATCCGCGAACTCGCCCGCGCCTCCGGCAACTGGCCCCTGAACCACTACTTCACCGCCCACGGCGTCCCCGCCGAACTCCTCTCCGCCCACCCCTGGAACCGCCGCTCGGCCGCCACCTCCCTCGCCGAGAACATCGACGGGATGCCCGAGGACGACGACCTCAACTACCCCCTCCTCAACCTCCTCCTGCTGCAACGCCACGCCAAGGGCTTCAGCACCACCGACGTGGCCGCCCTCTGGCTCGACGAACTCCCCGCCGGCCGTACCTTCACCGCCGAACGCATCGCCTACCGCAACCTCCTCACCGGCGTCGAACCCCCGTACACCGCCCGCCACCGCAACCCCTTCCGCGAGTGGATCGGCGCCCTGATCCGCGCCGATGTGCACGGCTGGACCAACCCCGGCGACCCGGCCGCCGCGGCCGAACAGGCGCACCGCGACGCCACCCTCACCCACACCGCCAACGGCGTCTACGCGGCGATGTTCACGGCGGCCGTCATCGCCACCGCCGCCACCGGCACCCACGACGTCCACGCCTGCCTGCGCACCGGCCGATCCGTCGTCCCGCCCCGCTCGCGCCTCGCCCACGCCGTCGACCACGCGATCCGTCTCGCCGGGGAACACGACGACTTCGACACCGTCGTGGACGAACTCCACGCCACCCACTCCCCCATCCACCACTGGGTGCACGCCATCCCCAACACCGCCCTGACCGCCGCCGCTCTCACCCACGCCGACGGCGACTTCACCGGCTCCGTCTGCCGCGCGGTGAGCGGCGGTTGGGACACCGACTCGAACGGCGCGACCGCCGGCTCCGTCGCCGGCCTGCTCGCGGGCGACCCCGACGCCCTCCCCGACCGCTGGACGACCCCGCTCAAGAACCGACTCGCCACCTCCGTCGCCGGTTTCGACGGCACCGGCTTCGACGCCCTCGCCCACCTCACCCACCTGGAGGCGACCCGCTCATGACCCATATCGCCGTACTCGGCAGCACGAACATGGACCTCGTCGCGTACGCCGAGAAGGCCCCGCAGCTCGGCGAGACCGTGACGGGACGGGCGTTCCGTACGATCCCCGGCGGCAAGGGCGCCAACCAGGCGATCGCCGCCGCCCGCGCCGGCGCCACCGTCTCGATGATCGGCGCGGTCGGCCATGACGCCTACGGCGTCCGGCTGCGCGAGACCCTGGAGCACTCCGGCGTGGACACCGACTCGCTCCGTACCATCGAGTGCGCCTCCGGCACCGCGCACATCGTCGTGGACGACGAGGGCGGCAACGCGATCGTCGTGGTCCCCGGCGCGAACGGCACCGTCGACCATCTCGCCCCGGGCGACGAGGGCGTCATCGCGTCCGCCGACACGCTCCTCCTCCAGCTGGAGATCCCCCTCGCGGCGGTCGTGGCGGGTGCGCAGGCCGCCCGCCGGCACGGCGTGCACACCATCCTCACCCCGTCCCCGGCCGGCCCCCTCCCGTCCGAACTCCTCGACAGCATCGACCTGTTGGTGGCCAACGAGCGGGAGGCCGTCGCACTCACCGAGCACACCGACCCGCGCGACGCGGCCGCCGCCCTGCTCGACCTGGTACCGCAGGTCGTGGTCACCCTGGGCGCGGCCGGCAGTCTCTACCTCACCCGCGACGCCCGGCCCCTCGTCATCCCCGCACCCCGGGTGACCGCCGTCGACTCGACGGGCGCGGGCGACACCTTCGTCGGCGCCCTCGCGGTCGCCCTGGCCGAGGAGAAACCGATCCGCGAGGCCCTGTCCTGGGCCGCCGCCGCGGCCGCGCTGGCCGTGCAGCGGGAGGGGGCGTCGACCTCGATGCCGTACCGCCCGGAGATCGAGGCCCAGTACACCGCATGAGTACGACACCCATGAGTACGACATCCATGAGTACGACGCCACAGCCCCCGCCCCTCACCGGTCTGCGCGTCCTCGATCTCGCGACCCTCTTCGCCGGTCCCCTCGCCGCCACCCTGCTCGGTGACTTCGGCGCCGAGGTCATCAAGGTCGAGCACCCCGCCAAGCCCGACCCCTCCCGGGGCCACGGCCCGGCCAAACAGGGCGTCGGCCTGTGGTGGAAGCTGCTCGGCCGCAACAAGCGCACCCTCACCCTCGACCTGTCCAAGCCGGGCGGCCGTGCCACCCTGCTCCGGCTCGCCGCCACCGCCGACGTGATCATCGAGAACTTCCGCCCCGGCACCCTGGAGAAGTGGGACCTGGGGTGGGAGGAGCTGTCCGCCGCCAACCCCCGGCTGGTCCTGACCCGGGTCACCGCCTTCGGCCAGTTCGGCCCCTACGCCCACCGACCCGGCTTCGGCACCCTCGCCGAGGCGATGAGCGGCTTCGCGGCGATCACCGGCGAACCGGACGCCCCGCCGACACTGCCCCCGTTCGGGCTCGCCGACTCGATCGCGGCGCTGGCCACCGCGTACGCCGTCATGACCGCGCTCGCGGCGCGGGACCGCACCGGCGAGGGCCAGGTCGTCGACATGGCGATCATCGAGCCGATCCTGGCCGTCCTCGGCCCCCAGGCCACCTGGTACGACCAGCTCGGCTACGTCCAGGCACGCACCGGCAACCGGTCCGCCAACAACGCCCCGCGCAACACCTACCGCACGGCGGACGGCAGCTGGGTCGCGGTGTCCACCTCGGCCCAGTCGATCGCCGAACGCGTGATGGGCCTGGTCGGGCGCCCGGAGCTGATCGACGAGCCGTGGTTCGCGACCGGTGCCGGACGGGCCGCGCACGCCGATGTCCTCGACGCGGCCGTCGGCGGCTGGGTCGCCACCCGCTCCCGCGCCGAGGTGCTGGCCGAGTTCGAGAAGGCGGAGGCGGCGGTGGCGCCGATCCAGGACGTACGGGACGTCATGGAGGACCCCCAGTACCAGGCCCTCGACACGATCACCACCGTCCCCGACCCCGAGCTGGGCCCGCTGCGCATGCAGAACGTCCTCTTCCGGCTCTCGGCCACCCCCGGCGCGATCCGCTGGACCGGCCGCCCGCACGGCGCCGACACCGACGAGGTCCTGACCGAGCTGGGGCTGACCCCGGCCGAGGTGCGGGCCCTGCGCGCGGAGGGCGCCGTATGACCTCCGTGCCGTTCCCGCTGACCTGGCTGTACGTCCCCGGCGACCGGCCGCACGTGGTCACCAAGGCGCTGGTCTCCGGAACCGACGTGGTGGTGATCGACCTGGAGGACGCGGTCGCCCCCGACCGCAAGGACTACGCCCGCGCCGCCACCGCCGACCTGCTCACCCACCCCCAGCCGGTCCCGGTCCACGTCCGGATCAACGCCCTGGACACCCCCTGGGCCCAGACCGACCTCCAGGCCCTTCTCTCGCTCCCCGGCCTGGCCGGACTCCGCCTCCCGAAAGTCACGGGCCCGGAAGACATCCGCCGCCTCGCCGTCCGGACCACCGCCCTCCCCCTCTACGCCCTGCTCGAATCGGCCCTGGGCATCGAACACGCCTACGCCATCGCCGGCGCCCATCCCGCCCTGCGGGGCATCTCCCTGGGCGAGGCGGACCTACGGGCCGACCTGGGTGTACGGGACGACATCGGCCTCGACTGGTCCCGCTCCCGGATCGTGGTCGCCGCGCGGGCGGCGGGCCTGGCCCCACCGCCCCAGTCGGTCCACCCCGACACCCGCGACCTGAACGGCCTCGCCGCCTCCTGTGCCCACGGCCGCGCCCTGGGCTTCCTGGGCCGCGCCGCGATCCACCCCCGGCAGCTCCCGATCATCGAACGGGCCTACCTCCCCACCGAGGCCGAACTCGAACAGGCGGAAACGGTCATCAAGGCAGCCACCACAGAACAGGGCGCCCAGGCCCTCCCCGACGGCAGCTTCATCGACGCAGCGGTAGTAGCAGCAGCCCGCAGAACCCTGACCTTGGTAAACCGCCGCTGACCACTTCCAGCCGCCACCCCCTTTCCCCACACACCCCCTTCCGGCAGCGGCCCCTTCCGCCGTACCCCCGTCCGCAGGCGCTTCCCTCCGCCGGTGATCTTTTCCACCGGCGGTCCCGGCCACCGGTGATCGCCTCCCCCGGCAGACCCAACCGCCGGTGTTCTTCTTCCGCCGCAGCGGCGAGACCCACGACGGTGCTGTCCGGCGGTGCCGGGCTCGGCGCAACCCGTGGGGCCGCATGCGAAGAGGGCGCCCGGTTCGAGACCGGGCGCCCTCTTCGTCGTATCGCAGCAGGTCAGCTCTTCTTCGTCGCCGACCCGGCCTCGTCCTTGACCTCGTCGGCGGACTCGTCCTCCGCTTCGGCTTCGGTCTCGTCCCCGGAAGCCTCCGCCTCCGGAGCGTCCTTCGCCTCGGCGGCCTCGGCGGCCTGGACGCCCTCACCGGCATCGTCGGCCTCGGTGTCCCCGTCGGAGACGCCCGGCTCGACCACCGTCTCCCGGCCCGGCCGCTTCTTCGCGGAGAGCACCATGTACAGCACCGCGAGCAGGAACACGATCATCGCGGTCCAGTCGTTCAGCCGCAGGCCGAGAATGTGGTGGGCGTCGTCGACGCGCATGTACTCGATCCAGCCGCGGCCCACGCAGTACGCCGCCACGTACAGCGCGAAGGCCCGGCCGTGCCCCAGCTTGAAGCGGCGGTCGGCCCACATCACGAGGAAGGCGACGCCGATGCACCACAGCGACTCGTAGAGGAAGGTCGGGTGGTAGTAGCCCGGCACCCGGCCGCCCTCGGAGGAGGTGATGTGCAGGGCCCACGGAACATGCGTCTCGCGGCCGTACAGCTCCTGGTTGAACCAGTTGCCCCAGCGGCCGATCGCCTGGGCCAAGGCGATGCCGGGGGCGATGGCGTCGGCGTAGGCCGGCAGCGGGATGCCCCGGCGCCGGCAGCCGATCCAGGCGCCCACCGCACCGAGCGCGATCGCGCCCCAGATACCGAGGCCGCCCTGCCAGACCTTGAACGCGTCGACCCAGTCACGGCCCGCGCTGAAGTACAGCTCGTAGTCCGTGATCACGTGGTAGAGGCGCCCGCCGACGAGGCCGAACGGCACGGCCCAGACAGCGATGTCGGCCACGGTGCCGGCCCGCCCGCCCCGGGCGATCCAGCGCTTGTTGCCGAGCCAGACGGCTACGAAGACACCGATGATGATGCAGAACGCGTAGCCGCGCAGCGGAATGGGACCGAGGTGGATCACTCCGCGCGAAGGGCTGGGAATGTAGGCGATTGTTTCCATGGCAGGGTCGACGCTACCGTGCCGGACCGGGGCGACGGCAACCAGCCCGGCTACGGCTCCATAACGGGGACGTGAGAATCGCTTACCCTCACCTACCCCTTGTTCGCGTCCTCGACCAGCTGCTTCAGCTTGGCCGGGGTCATGGTCTGGTCCTGGTAGATGTTCTTGCCGTCGAGCAGGACGGTCGGCGTGCCGCCGAACTTGGCCGCCTGGAAGGCCTGGTTGGACTTCACCACCCAGGAATTGTGCGTGCCGTTCTTGACGCACTTCTGGAACGCCGGGGTGTTCAGCCCCTCGACCTTGCCGGCCAGCTCGATCAGCTTGTCGTTGTTCGAGAACGCGTCGTCGGTTTCCTCCGGCTGGTTCTCATACAGCACGTCGTGGAAGTCGCGGAACTTGCCGGCGTCCTGGGCGCAGGCCGCCGCGTTGGCCGCGTTCCGGGAGCCGGTGCCGCCGAGGTTGCCGTCGATCAGCGTGACCAGGTGGTACTCGATTCTGAGCTTGCCGGAGTCGACCAGCTCATGGAGCGTCGGACGGTACGCAGTCTCGAAGGCCTTGCAGGCCGGGCAGCGGAAGTCCTCCCAGATGGTGAGCGTGGACTTGGCGCCGTCCTTGCCGACCGGGACCGCCAGGCTGTCCTTGCCCTGGGCACCCGAGGGCGCCACGACCGGACCCGAGCTCGCGCTGCCCTTGTCCTTGCCCGCGTTCGCGGCGACCACGCCGACCACCGCCGCCAGGCCCAGGACGCAGACGACGCTCGCGCCCACGATCAGCGCGCGCCGCCGCTTGTCCGCGGCCCGCTGCTTCTCGCGCTCGGCCGCCAGCCGCTCACGGGCCATCCGCTTTCCGTCACGATTCTTCTCGCTCACACCACCAGAACGAACCGGGGAGGCGCAGCGCGCCTCCCCGGTCCCAGGTCCACTCGTTCGAGTGACCGAATGTCCTGTTAGTTCCTGCCGGTGTTCCTGCGGGTCACACCTGTCGGCGCACACCCTTCGCCAGCTCACCGGCGAGGTCGCGGACGGCCGCCACCCCGGCCGCGTGGTCCGGCGCGTCCAGCATCCGCTTCACGAACGCCGAACCGACGATCACACCGTCGGCGAAGCCGGCGACCTCGGCGGCCTGGGCCGCGTCGGAGACGCCGAGACCGACGCAGACGGGCAGCTCGGTGCGGGTGGCGCGGGTGCGCTCGACCAGGTCCTGGGCCTGCGCGCCGACCGATTCCCGGGTACCGGTGACGCCCATCAGCGAGGCCGCGTAGACGAAGCCGCTGCCCGCCGCCGTGATCTTCGCGAGCCGCTCGTCCTTGCTGCTCGGCGCCACGACGAAGACCGTCGCGAGGCCGTGCTTCTCGGCGTGCTCCCGCCAGAGGGCCGACTCCTGCACCGGCAGGTCGGGCAGGATGCAGCCCGCGCCGCCCGCCTCGGCCAGCTCGGCGGTGAACCGCTCGACGCCGTAGCGGTCGATGGGGTTCCAGTAGGTCATGACGAGGATCGGCTTGCCGGTGGCCTCGTAGGCCTCCTTGACCGTGCGCATGACGTCCGCGATCTTCACACCGCCGCGCAGGGCGATGTCGTCGGCGGTCTGGATGACGGGACCGTCGAGGACCGGGTCGCTGTGCGGCAGGCCCACCTCCACGACGTCCGCGCCGCCGTCCAGGACGGCCTTGATCGCCTCGATGCCGCCGTCCACGGTCGGGAACCCGGCCGGGAGGTAGGCGATGAGCGCGGACCGGCCTTCGGCCTTGGCACCGGCGAGGGTGTCCGACAGCAGCTGCATGTTCCCGCTCACTTGGCGTCCCCCTCGATCTCGGCGGTGGCGGTGGCGTCGGCGGCGACCTCGGCGTCGGTGTCGTAGAGGCCGAAGTAGCGCGCGGCGGTGTCCATGTCCTTGTCGCCGCGCCCGGACAGGTTGACGACGATCAGCCCGTCCTTGCCGAGTTCCCTGCCGACCTCCAGGGCGCCGGCGAGGGCGTGGGCGCTCTCGATGGCCGGGATGATGCCCTCGGTGCGGGACAGCAGGCGCAGGGCCTGCATGGCCGCGTCGTCGGTGACCGCGCGGTACTCACCGCGGCCGGAGTCCTTGAGGTAGGAGTGCTCGGGGCCGATGCCCGGGTAGTCCAGACCGGCCGAGATCGAGTACGGCTCGGTGATCTGGCCCTCGTCGTCCTGGAGGACGTAGGACCGGGAGCCGTGCAGGATGCCGGGCTCGCCTGCGGTGAGGGTGGCCGCGTGCTCGCCGGTCTCGATGCCGTGCCCCGCGGGCTCGCAGCCGATGAGGCGGACGCCCTCGTCGGGGATGAAGGCGTGGAAGAGGCCGATGGCGTTGGAGCCGCCGCCGACGCAGGCGATCGCCGCGTCGGGGAGGCGGCCGGCCCGCTCCAGGAGCTGGCGGCGGGCTTCGACGCCGATGACCCGGTGGAAGTCGCGGACCATCGCCGGGAAGGGGCGCGGTCCTGCGACCGTGCCGAAGAGGTAGTGGGTGCGGTCGACGTTGGCCACCCAGTCGCGGAACGCCTCGTTGATGGCGTCCTTGAGGGTGCGGCTGCCGGACTTCACGGCGATGACCTCGGCGCCGAGCATGCGCATCCGGGCCACGTTGAGGGCCTGCCGCTGGGTGTCGATCTCGCCCATGTAGATGGTGCAGTCGAGGCCGAACAGCGCGCAGGCGGTGGCCGTCGCCACGCCGTGCTGGCCGGCGCCGGTCTCCGCGATCACGCGGGTCTTGCCCATGCGCTTGGTGAGCAGGGCCTGGCCGAGCACGTTGTTGATCTTGTGCGAGCCGGTGTGGTTGAGGTCCTCGCGCTTGAGGAACATCCGGACGCCGCCGGCGTGTTCCGCGAAGCGGGGCACCTCGGTGAGGGAGCTGGGGCGGCCGGTGTAGTTGACCAGCAGGTCGTCGAGTTCGCGGGCGAACTCGGGGTCGTGCTTGGCCTTGTCGTACTCGACGGCGACCTCGTCCACGGCGGCGACGAGGGCCTCCGGGATGAACTTGCCGCCGAAGGCGCCGAAGTAGCCCTCGGGAGAGGGCACCTGGCCTTCGGGGTCAGGGAAGAAGTAGTCGCTGGGCATGCGGAAACCTCACGGTGAGTGCGTGTGAAAAGACACTATTCGCCGTGGGGGCGGGGATATGTCCGATGGCTGCGAGCCGTCAGTGGTTGCTCGCGCCCGCGCGGCGGTAGCCGCACATCAAGTTCAGCCCCGCGCCCCTGACGGGGCGCTGCCATCGACGTCCGTTCACCTGCCCGGGTTCGTCACCGATGACGTACCGCACCCGGCGGCCGTGGACACGCCTCGCTGGGGCTCGGCAGCCCCTCGGGCGGCAGCCGCGCGCCAGGCGGGCGTACCGGTCCACGGTCGTCACGGTGAGAGTCATCGGGGTCAGCCTAGCGGGTGATCAGGGGCGGCCGTGCCGGAGTGCGGGGTGTTCGCCCGCCGCCACCAGGTCGGCCACCGCCGACTTGGGGTCGCGGCCGGTCACCAGGGACTCGCCGACCAGGACCGCGTCGGCGCCCGCGTTGGCGTACGCGATCAGGTCGTGCGGGCCGCGGACGCCGGACTCGGCGACCTTGACGATGTGGTCGGGGATCTCGGGGGCGACCCGCTCGAAGGTGGAGCGGTCGACCTCCAGGGTCTTCAGGTTGCGCGCGTTGACACCGATCACCTTGGCGCCCGCGTCCACCGCACGCTCGACCTCGTCCTCGTCGTGGACCTCGACGAGCGGGGTCAGGCCGATGGACTCGGCGCGCTCGATCAGCGACTCCAGGGCCGGCTGGTCGAGGGCCGCGACGATGAGCAGCGCGAGGTCGGCGCCGTACGCACGGGCCTCCCACAGCTGGTACGACGTGACGATGAAGTCCTTGCGCAGCACCGGGATGTCCACCCGGGCCCGGACCGCCTCCAGGTCGGCCAGCGAGCCGCCGAAGCGGCGCTGCTCGGTCAGGACGGAGATGACGGCCGCGCCGCCCGCCTCGTAGTCCGCGGCGAGCGCGGCCGGGTCGGCGATCGCGGCCAGCGCGCCCTTGGACGGGCTGGAGCGCTTGACCTCGCAGATGACCTTGACGCCCTCGCCGCGCAGTGCGGCCACGCCGTCCTTGGCGGCCCGCGCCTTCTCCGCGCGCTGCTTGAGCTCGTCGAGGCCGACGCGCGCCTGCCGTTCCGCGAGGTCGGCACGGACTCCGTCGATGATCTCGTCGAGCACACTCACGCGAGCGGTCCCCTTCCGGTTCCGGACGGTTCTTCCAGTCGGGTCAAAACCCATGGTCATATCGATGGTATCCGCAGGACGGCGCAGGCCTCGCATCCAGTTGACGCCAGGTCCCACTACCTGGACGTTCACCAGTTGATCAAGGATGCAGCCAGCCGCCGAAGGGCAGGTTCCGGACAACGGTGAAGACCAGCAGCAAAGCGCCGAGGCTCCACATCCCCACCGGCCTGAGCTCGATCCGGGCAGGTCGGCCGCGCACCGCGCGCGCCACCCAGACGGTCCACACCACGGCGAAGGCCAGATAGGCGACCACACCCGCCGCGTTGTCCCGCAGGGCGGCCAGGAAGTCCCCGTGGACGAACGCGTGCGCGCTGCGCAGGCCGCCGCAGCCGGGGCAGTACAGGCCGGTGAGCCGGTAGAGCGGGCAGACCGGGTAGTGGCCGGGCTGGTCGGGGTCGACGGTGCCGACGTAGGCGAAGGCTCCGACGACGGCGCCCAGCACCGAGACGGGCACGGCCAGCCGGCCCCGCAGGGAGGGCGTCACCGGTGGGGCGGCTGCGCTGCTGTCGGCGTTCACGCCTCGCATTGTGCCCCGTACGGTCGGCACACGCGCGCGAGGGGCGCCCCGGACCGGGTCCGGGGCGCCCCTCGAAAAGCGCGGGCGGTCAGCTCTCGGCGCCGACCGGCTCCCGGGTCGTGGTGGTGGCCGGGGCGCTGTGGGACGTCACCAGCGGGGCCCGCTTCGGCATGCCCAGACCCATGGCACTCATGATGGCGCCCACCACACCACCGAGGACCACGATCGCCATACCGGCCCAGAAACCCACCGGCTGCGCCATCACCATGAAGGCGCCCGCGACGCAGAAACCGATGATGGCGATGGTGACGCCGGTCCAGGCGGCCGGGGTGTGACCGTGGCTGTTGCCCGCCATGACTTGCTCCTCGTTGCTCGTACGTGTCCTTCCGGACGCTCACTCCCGATTGTCCCGCACCCACCCGGGTGCGATGAGCGGGGGTGGCGTCTGATTCGCCACATCGCCTGTAGCGCCCCGTAAGGGGCGCGGGGAACTGCGCGGCCAGCCACAACGGCGCCGCAGACAACCGACGACCCATAGCGGCGGCACTTACAGCGAAGCGTCACGCGCCGGTGGGATCCTCACCCCGGTCCAGCGCCTTCCAGATGTCCTCCGGCCGGTCCGGATCCACCGGCTTCGGCGCGCGGCGCGGCCGCTCCGCCCCCGTACCGCGCTCGTAGCGGCCGGACATGGCGGGCCACAGCCGGCCGTAGCGCAGCGCCAGCAGTCCGGCGACAAGGATCAGCGCCCCGCCTGCCGCGGCGACGTACGGCCAGCCGGTGTGGCTGAGGGCGTCGACCGTGGCGGACGTGTCACCGCTGGCCTCGGCGGCCTTCTCGTCGAGCGCGGAGCCGTCGGAGGCCCCCAGCAGGGCCGCGGCGGCGATGCCGGCGCCGGAGAGCGCGAGGAGCCCGGAGACCAGGAAGCGGCCCGCCCTGCGGACGGCGAAGACGGCGACGAGCGCGGCGAGGCCCACTATCGCGAGCGCCGCGGGGACGCCCGTGACGTCACTGCCCTTGGCGGTCAGCGGGAAGGCGCCACCGGCCACCGTCGCGGTGCCCTCCGCCCAGCGCTGCCGGCTGGACAGCAGGGCGACGGCCGCGCCGAGCGAGCCGAACAGCAGCGCGACGGCGAGGCTGCGGCGGCCGGACCGGGCGGGCTCGCCGGCTTCGGAACGGGGGTGAGGAACAGCAGTCACGTACTCCACTATCGCTTGAACCCCGGGCGAACGGTCACCCGGGGTCGGGTGAGAAGCGCCCCATTTACCCGGTCGGGGCGCCTACTTGCCCAGCCTGTTGGCCGTGTGCACCGCCCGCAGGACCGCCGCCGCCTTGTTGCGGCACTCCTGGTCCTCGGCGACCGGGTCGGAGTCGGCGACGATGCCGGCGCCCGCCTGGACGTACGCCGTGCCGTCGCGGAGCAGGGCGGTGCGGATGGCGATGGCCGTGTCGGAGTCGCCGGCGAAGTCGAGGTAGCCGACGCAGCCGCCGTACAGCCCCCGCCTCGACGGCTCCAGCTCGTCGATGATCTGCATCGCGCGGGGCTTGGGGGCGCCGGAGAGGGTGCCGGCCGGGAAGCAGGCGGTGAGGACGTCGAAGGCGGTGCGGCCCTCGGAGACCTTTCCGGTGACCGTCGAGACGATGTGCATGACGTGCGAGTACCGCTCGACGGACATGAAGTCGACGACCTCGACGGAGCCGGGCTCGCAGACCCGCCCCAGGTCGTTGCGCCCGAGGTCGACGAGCATCAGGTGCTCGGCGCGCTCCTTGGGGTCGGCCATCAGCTCGTCGGCGAGGGCCTGGTCCTCCTGCGGGGTGGCCCCGCGCGGCCGGGTGCCGGCGATGGGGTGCACCATGGCCCGCCCGTCCTCGACCTTGACCAGGGCCTCGGGGCTGGATCCCACGACGTCGAAGCCCTCGAAGCGGAAGAGGTACATGTACGGCGACGGGTTGGTGGCCCTGAGGACCCGGTACACGTCCAGTGCGCTCGCCGTGCACGGGGTCTCGAAGCGCTGGGAGGGGACGACCTGGAACGCCTCGCCCGCGCGGATGCGCTCCTTGATGTCCTCGACGGCCACCTGGAAGTCGGGGCCGCCCCACAGGGCGGTGTACTCGGGGAGTTCGGAGGGCGGCAGGACGGCGGGCGGCTGGGCGACCGGACGGGAGAGGTCCGCCTCCATGGCGTCCAGGCGGGCCACGGCGTCGGCGTGGGCCTCGTCGACGCCCGTGTCGAGGTCGTTGTGGTTGATCGCGTTGGCGATCAGCAGGACCGAGCCCTCCCAGTGGTCCATGACGGCGAGGTCGCTGGTGAGGAGCATGGTCAGCTCGGGGAGCCGGAGATCGTCGCGCTCCCCCGGGCCGATCTTCTCCAGGCGGCGCACGATGTCGTAGCCGAGGTAGCCGACCATGCCGCCGGTGAAGGGGGGCAGGTCCTGGTCGTGCGGGGTGTGCAGGGTCTCGATGGTGGCGCGCAGGGCGGCCAGCGGGTCGCCGTCGACGGGCACGCCGACGGGCGGGATGCCGAGCCAGTGGGCCTGGCCGTCGCGGGCGGTGAGGGTGGCGGCGGAGCGGACCCCCACGAAGGAGTACCGGGACCAGGAGCGGCCGTTCTCGGCGGACTCCAGCAGGAAGGTGCCGGGGCGCTCGGCGGCGAGCTTGCGGTAGAGCGCGACCGGGGTGTCGCCGTCGGCGAGGAGCTTGCGGGTGACCGGGATGACACGCCGGTCGGTCGCGAGCTTGCGGAAGGTCTCGAGGTCCATGGCGGCAGACCTTACTGATCGGAGGCGGGTACGCCGGAATCGGAGCCTTCATGGCCGTGCTCGGCGTCCTTCAGGAGCACGTCGGCGTCGAAGCAGGTGCGGTCGCCGGTGTGGCAGGCGGCGCCCACCTGGTCGACCTTGACCAGCACGGTGTCGGCGTCGCAGTCGAGGGCGACCGACTTCACCCACTGGAAGTGGCCGGAGGTGTCGCCCTTGACCCAGTACTCCCGGCGGCTGCGCGACCAGTAGGTGCAGCGGCCGGTGGTGAGGGTCCGGTGCAGCGCCTCGTCGTCCATCCAGCCGAGCATCAGCACCTCGCCGGTGTCGTACTGCTGGGCGATGGCGGGGATGAGTCCGTCGGCGCTGCGCTTGAGGCGGGCGGCGATCTCCGGGGCGAGGCCACTGGACGGGGGCGTACCCGTCGTACCGGTCGTACTGGTCATGGGTGCCATTGTGCCGCGCGCCACCGACAGTCACGGTCCGTGTCCACTGTCCGGACGGTGAGTGTGGTCGTAGGCTGGCGGTATGTCGACCTTCGCCAAGCGTGAACGGCTTCTGCTCGCCGACCTCTTGGAGACCGCCGGTCCCGAGGCACCGACCCTCTGCGAGGGCTGGGTGACCCGTGATCTGGCCGCGCACGTGGTGGTGCGCGAACGCCGGCCGGACGCGGCGGGGGGCACGGTGATCAAGCAGCTGGCGCCGCGCCTCGAGAAGGTGACGGCCGAGTTCGCGGCGAAGCCGTACGAGGAGCTGATCCAGCTGATCCGCACCGGTCCGCCGCGGTTCTCGCCCTTCCAGCTCAAACAGGTGGACGAGGCGGCCAACACGGTCGAGTTCTACGTGCACACCGAGGACGTCCGCCGGGCCCAGCCGGACTGGTCGACGCGGGAGCTGGACCCGGTCTTCCAGGACGCCCTGTGGTCCCGCCTGGAGCGCACCGCCCGGCTGCTCGGCAGGGGCGTGCCGACGGGCCTGGTGCTGCGCCGCCCGGACGGCCAGACGGCGGTCGCCCATCGCGGTGCCCCGGTGGTGACGGTGACCGGCGAGCCCTCCGAGCTGCTGATGTTCGCGTTCGGCCGGCAGAGCAAGGCGAAGGTCGAGGTGGACGGCGACGAGAACGCGATCGCCAAGCTGCACGAGTCCAGGGCGCTGGGCCTCTGAGGAGCCCGCGGTGATCAGGATCGCGATGACGAGCGTGTACGTGGACGACGTGCCGAAGGCGCACGCCTTCTACACGGACGTCCTCGGCTTCGAGACCCGCACCCGGCTGGACCTGGGCGACGGCACCTGGTTCGTCACGGTCGGCGCCCCGCAGGGCGCCCAGCCGGACCTGCAGCTCCTGCTGGAGCCCGGCCAGGGCCCCCTCGTGGACCCGTACCGCAGGGCCGTCTACGAGGCCGGCCTGCCGGCCATCGTCTTCTCGGTGGACGACATCCGTTCGGAGTACGACCGCCTGTGCGCCCTGGGCGTCCGCTTCCCGCACGAACCGCAGGACCAGGGCCCGGTCGTCGCCGCCGTCCTGGACGACACGGTCGGCAACCTGATCCAGCTGACCCAGCCGAAGGTCTGACCGCCCTCAGCGGGGCAGTTCGGCCCGGCGCAGCCCCGGTACGGCCAGCGCGACGACCCCGCCGAGCCCGCAGACGACGGCGCTGACGACGTAGACCGGGCCGAGCCCGAAGGCGCCGATCGCGGCGGCCGTGAACGGCATGCTCAGCGGGGTCAGGCCCAGGCTGATCAGACCGGAGACGGAGGTGACCCGGCCCAGGCAGGCGGGGTCGGCCTGGGTCTGCAGCAGCGCATTGCACATGGCGCCGCTGAGCCCGGCGAGCAGCCCGATCAGCAGGGCCACGCCGACGGCGCCGGCCAGGCCCGGTACGAAGGCGAGGGCACCGATCGCGACGGACCCGGCGAGGATCGAGACGCCGGCGACCAGACCCGCGCGCGGCAGCCGCCCCCGCACGGTCAGCAGCAGTGAGGCGGCCCCGGCGCCGACGCCGAACCCCGCGAGCACCCAGCCCACCCCGGCCGCACCCCAGCCGCGCCGGTCGGCGAGCAGCGTCAGCCCGACGTTGAGGGGGGTGACGAAGCCCAGGTCGCCGAGGGCGATGGCCAGCATCAGCGGAGCCAGGACGCGGTGGCGGCGGATGTGGGCGAGACCGGCCCGCAGGTCCTGCCAGGGGGTGGCGGCGGCGACGCGGTCGTCGGCGGGGAGTTCCCGCACCCGCAGGGTCATCAGCAGCGGTACCGACACGGCGATGAGCAGCCCGGCGAGGCCGAAGGCGGCCGCGGCGCCGCCGACGG
Source organism: Streptomyces sp. NPDC054770 (assembly GCF_053611985.1). NCBI lineage: Bacteria > Bacillati > Actinomycetota > Actinomycetes > Kitasatosporales > Streptomycetaceae > Streptomyces > Streptomyces sp. NPDC054770. Next base: position 11,726 of record NZ_JBSHBL010000051.1, on the reverse strand, counting down.
CCACGCCGAGGCCGCCGAGCGGGGCGCCGAGGATGCTCGCGACGCGGATGGCGATACCGCGCATGCCCTGCACGCGGGCGAGTTGGTCGCGGCTGGTCACGCGCGCGGGGAGGGCGCCGACGGCGGGCATGAACACGGCGTCGACGATGCCGAAGACCAGGGCGAGCGCCGCGAGCGGCCACAGGCCGGGGCTGGTCAGGAAGAGCAGCGCGGCCACGGCGAGGACGGCCGCGCAGCGCACCGCGTCGCTGCCGATCACGACCCGGCGCGGCCCCAGCCGGTCGGCGATCACCCCGCCGAAGAGCATCAGCACGGCCCTCGGCATCGCGCTGACGGACATCACGACCCCGGCCTGCGCGGGCGAGCCGCCCTGGACGGCGGCCCAGGACAGGGCGACGTAGTAGACGCTGTCACCCACCATGGAGGAGGTGTAGGCACCGAGCCAGCGCAGGACGTCGGGGTCGCGGTGGGCGGGGCGGGGCGCGGCGGTGGTCGAGGGTACGGCGGCGGTGACGGTCACTGCGGCGGTCCTCTCAGACGCGGAACGGGAAGCCGTACATGTACAGCGCGACGTGCTCGCGCCCTTCGGTGTCACCGTTCGCTTCGGCGGACCGGCCCTGCTCGTCGTACTTGTGGAGGAGAGCTTCCAACTCGGCTTGCAGAGCGGCGAGCTCCTCCGGGGTCAGCCGCATCCAGGACTCGCTGTCGACGGACGCGGTGTTCCAGTCGGGGCTCCAGGTGGGGCGCTCGTCCAGGTAGCGCCGGTAGCGGGCGGCACGCTGCTCGTGGAAGAGGCGGGTGGCGGCGAGGTGGGCGGCGGCCTTCTCCGGTTCACCGCGGAAGTCGGCGTCCCGGATGCTCACCCCGTCCGACGCGCGCTGCCACCACCGCTCCCGCCCGTCCCCGGACTGCGGCTCCGCCTCCTCGATCAGGCCGTGCTCGGCCAGCTTGCGCAGGTGATAGCTGACCAGGGACACGGCCTCGTCCACATGCTCGGCGAGCCGGGACGCCGTCGCGACCCCCTCGGCGGACAGCAGCCGGTACAGGTCCGCCCGCAGCGGGTGAGCGAGGGCCTTCAGCGTGCCCACATCGGTGATCCGGCGGTTCTCCTTGCTTGCCATGCCCACGACCCTAGATACGAAAGAGAAGTTGCGCAATTTATTTTGCGCAACTTCTCTTTCGTATCTGCGGGCGTCTCAGGACGGCAAAAAGCCCCGGCCCCCACCGAGGGCACCGGGGCCGAAACTCAGCGCGGCGTCACCGCACCGGGTGTCCCGCCTCGCGCAGGGTCTGCTTCACCTCGCCGATGCGCAGGTCGCCGAAGTGGAAGACGGAGGCGGCGAGGACCGCGTCGGCGCCCGCGGTGACGGCCGGGGGGAAGTGGGCCAGTGCGCCGGCGCCGCCGGAGGCGATGACCGGGACCGTGACGTGCTTGCGGACGGCGGCGATCATCTCCAGGTCGTAGCCGTCCTTGGTGCCGTCCGCGTCCATCGAGTTGAGCAGGATCTCGCCCGCGCCCAGTTCGGCGGCCCGGTGCGCCCATTCGACTGCGTCGATGCCGGTGCCGCGGCGGCCCCCGTGCGTGGTGACCTCGAAGGAGCCGGATGAGCTGGTGCGGGAAGGGGTGCGGCGGGCGTCGACGGACAGGACCAGGACCTGGCGGCCGAAGCGTTCCGCGATCTCGCGGATCAGGTCCGGGCGGGCGATGGCCGCCGTGTTGACGCCCACCTTGTCGGCGCCCGCGCGGAGGAGTTTGTCGACGTCCTCGGCGGTGCGGACGCCGCCGCCGACCGTCAGGGGGATGAACACCTGCTCGGCCGTGCGGCGCACCACGTCGTAGGTGGTCTCCCGGTTACCGGAGGAGGCGGTGATGTCCAGGAAGGTCAGCTCGTCGGCGCCCTCCGCGTCGTACACCTTGGCCATCTCGACCGGGTCGCCCGCGTCGCGCAGGTTCTGGAAGTTGACGCCCTTGACGACCCGGCCGTTGTCCACGTCCAGGCAGGGGATGACTCGGACCGCCAGGGTCATGAATCCACGGCTCCTCTGTATGCCTCTAGCTCTGCTTCGACCAGGATGCGCGGGTCGACGAAGCCGGTCACCACGACGAACGTGGTCACCGGGCGCACCGCGTCGAAGACCTCCTTGTGGGCGCGTCCCACCGCGTCCATGTCGCGCGCGTGCGCGAGGAACAGGCGGGTGCGGATCACGGACTCCGGTCCGAGACCGAACTCGGCGATCGCCTCCAGGGCGGCGGCGAAGGCCACCTTGGCCTGCTCGTAGGGGTCGCCCTCCCCGTACAGCACGGTGCCCTTGAAGGACGTCGTACCGCCCACCACCACACGGTCGCCCGCCGCGACGGCGCGGGCGAAACCGAAGGTCTCCTCCCAGGGGCTTCCGCTCTGCACGCGCCGTACGGCATCGGACGTCATGGTGTCACTGCCTCCAGTGCTTCTTCCAGGGTGAACGCCTTGGCGTACAGCGCCTTCCCGACGATGGCGCCCTCGACACCGAGGGGTACCAGGCCGGCCAGCGCGCGGAGGTCGTCCAGCGACGACACGCCGCCGGAGGCCACGACCGGCCGGTCCGTCGCGGCGCACACGTTGCGCAGCAGTTCCAGATTCGGGCCCTGGAGGGTGCCGTCCTTGGCGATGTCGGTGACGACGTAGCGGGCGCAGCCCTCCTTGTCGAGGCGGGCGAGCGTCTCGTAGAGGTCGCCGCCGTCGCGGGTCCAGCCGCGGCCCCTGAGGGTCGTACCGCGCACGTCCAGGCCGACCGCGATCTGGTCGCCGTGCTCGGCGATGACCTTGGCGACCCACTCGGGGGTCTCCAGGGCGGCCGTGCCAAGGTTCACCCGGGTGCAGCCGGTGGCGAGGGCCGCGGCGAGGGTGGCGTCGTCGCGGATGCCGCCGGAGAGCTCGACCTTGATGTCCATCGCCTTCGTGACCTCGGCGACCAGCGCACGGTTGTCGCCGGTGCCGAACGCCGCGTCCAGGTCGACCAGGTGCAGCCACTCGGCGCCCGAGCGCTGCCAGGCGAGGGCGGCCTCCAGAGGGGAGCCGTAGGAGGTCTCGGTCCCGGACTCGCCGTGCACGAGGCGGACGGCCTGGCCGTCGCGGACGTCGACGGCGGGGAGGAGTTCGAGCGTGCTCACAGTGTTCCGATCCAGTTGGTGAGGAGCTGGGCGCCGGCGTCGCCGGACTTCTCGGGGTGGAACTGGGTGGCCCACAGGGCGCCGTTCTCCACGGCCGCCACGAACGGCTTGCCGTGCGTCGACCAGGTCACCAGCGGGGCCCGCAGCGACGCGTTGTGGGCCTCCAGCGACCATTCGTGGACGGCGTAGGAGTGCACGAAGTAGAAACGCGCGTCGGCGTCCAGGCCGGCGAACAGCTGGGAGCCGGCCGGTGCGTCCACGGTGTTCCAGCCCATGTGCGGAACGATCTCGGCCTGGAGCGGCTCGACCGAGCCGGGCCACTCGTCGAGGCCGTCGGTCTCCACGCCGTGCTCGATGCCGCGCGCGAACAGGATCTGCATGCCGACGCAGATACCCATCACCGGCCGTCCGCCGGACAGCCGGCGGCCGATGATCCAGTCCCCGCGCGCCCCGCGCAGGCCCTCCATGCAGGCGGCGAAGGCGCCCACGCCGGGCACCAGCAGGCCGTCCGCGTTCATGGCCTTGTCGAAGTCACGGGTGATCTCGACGTCGGCCCCGGCACGGGCGAGAGCACGCTCGGCGGACCGGACGTTCCCGAAGCCGTAGTCGAAGACGACGACCTTTTTCGACGGTGCGGTCAATTCCACACCTCCAGCCTCATGACGCCCGCCACCAGGCACATCGCGGCGCCGATCGAGAGCAGCACGATCAGGCTGGTGGGCATCTTCTGCTTGACGAAGGAGACGATTCCGCCGACCAGGAAGAGGCCGACGACGATCAGCAGGGAGGACAGACTGTTCATGGCTTTACAGCGCGCCCTTCGTCGACGGGAGGATGCCGGCCGCGCGCGGGTCGCGCTCGGAGGCGTAGCGCAGCGCCCTCGCCAGCGCCTTGAACTGGCACTCCACGATGTGGTGCGCGTTGCGCCCGTAGGGCACGTGCACGTGCAGGGCGATCTGTGCCTGGGCGACGAAGGACTCCAGGATGTGCCGGGTCATGGTGGTGTCGTACTCGCCGATCATCGGCGCCATGTTCTCCGGCTCGGTGTGCACGAGGTACGGGCGGCCGGACAGGTCGACCGTGACCTGGGCGAGGGACTCGTCCAGCGGGACCGTGCAGTTGCCGAACCGGTAGATGCCGACCTTGTCGCCGAGGGCCTGCTTGAAGGCGGCGCCGAGGGCGAGGGCGGTGTCCTCGATGGTGTGGTGCGAGTCGATGTGCAGGTCGCCGTCGGTCTTCACGGTGAGGTCGAACAGACCGTGCCGGCCGAGCTGGTCGAGCATGTGGTCGTAGAAGCCGACGCCGGTGGCGATGTCGGTCTTGCCGGTGCCGTCGAGGTCGATCTCGACGAGGACCGAGGTCTCCTTGGTGGTGCGCTCCACGCGCCCTACGCGGGTCATGCGTCCAGCTCCTTCTTGACTTCACGTACCGCGTCGAGGAACGCGTCGTTCTCTTCGGGGGTTCCGGCGGACACCCGCAGGAATCCGGGCACGCCGTTGTCCCGGACGAGGACTCCCCGGTCGAGGATCTGCTGCCACACCGCGTGCGGGTCCTCGAACCGCCCGAACTGCACGAAGTTGGCGTCGGACTCGGTGACTTCGAGGCCCGCCGCGCGCAGCTCGGCGACCAGCCGGTCCCGTTCGGCCTTCAGCTGCTCGACGTACTTGAGCAGCGTGTCGGTGTGCTCCAGGGCGGCCAGCGCGGTCGCCTGGGTGATCGCCGACAGGTGGTACGGCAGCCGGACGAGCTGCACGGCGTCCACCACCGCGGGGTGCGCGGCGAGGTAGCCGAGGCGCAGGCCGGCCGCGCCGAAGGCCTTCGACATGGTCCGGGAGACGACGAGATTCGGCCGGCCTTCGAGCAGCGGCAGCAGCGAGGCGCCGTGGCTGAACTCGATGTAGGCCTCGTCGACCACCACCATCGAGGGCTTGGCGGCCTGGGCGGCCTCGTAGAGCGCGAGGACCGTCTCGGCCGGCACCGCGTTGCCGGTGGGGTTGTTGGGGGTGGTGATGAAGACGACGTCCGGCCGGTGCTCGGCGATGGCCGCCGAGGCCGCCGCCACGTCGAGGGTGAAGTCCTCGTTCCGGGGTCCGGAGATCCAGCGGGTGCCGGTGCCGCGCGAGATGAGCGAGTGCATCGAGTACGACGGCTCGAAGCCGATCGCCGTACGGCCGGGTCCGCCGAAGGTCTGCAGCAGCTGCTGGATGACCTCGTTGGAGCCGTTGGCCGCCCACACGTTCTCGACGGCGAGCGGGTGGTTGCCGGTCCTCGTCAGGTACCTGGCCAGCTCGGTGCGGAGCTGGACCGCGTCCCGGTCGGGGTAGCGGTTCAGGTCCCGGGCGGCCTCGCGCACCCGCTCCGTGATCCGCTCGACCAGCGGTTCGGGCAGCGGGTACGGGTTCTCGTTGGTGTTCAGCCGTACCGGGACGTCCAGTTGGGGCGCGCCGTAGGGGGACTTGCCGCGCAGCTCGTCCCGGACGGGGAGATCGTCGATGCCGAAGCTCACTTGCTCTCGGGTACCTTCCATCCGAACCTTGCCTTGATCGCCGCGCCGTGCGCGGGCAGGTCCTCCGCCTCCGCCAGCGTGACCACGTGGTGCGCGACGTCGGCCAGCGCGTCCTTCGTGTAGTCGACGATGTGGATGCCGCGCAGGAAGGACTGGACGGACAGCCCGGAGGAGTGGCACGCGCAGCCGCCGGTGGGCAGCACGTGGTTGGACCCGGCGGCGTAGTCGCCGAGGGAGACCGGTGCCCAGGGCCCGATGAAGATCGCGCCCGCGTTCCGCACCCGGTCGGCCACCGCGGCGGCGTCGGCCGTCTGGATCTCCAGGTGCTCGGCGCCGTACGCGTCGACGACCCGCAGGCCCTCGTCGATGCCGTCGACCAGGACGATCGCGGACTGCCGGCCCTGCAGGGCGGGGACGATCCGGTCGTCGACGTGCTTGGTGGCCGCGACCTGCGGCTCCAGTTCCTTCTCGACCGCGTCCGCCAGCTCGACGGAGTCGGTGACCAGGACGGCGGCGGCCAGCGGGTCGTGCTCGGCCTGGCTGATCAGGTCGGCGGCGACGTGCACCGGGTCGGCGGTGGCGTCCGCGAGGACCGCGATCTCGGTCGGGCCCGCCTCGGCGTCGATGCCGATCCTGCCGGTGAAGTAGCGCTTAGCGGCGGCCACCCAGATGTTGCCGGGGCCGGTGACCATGTTGGCGGGCGGGCAGGACTCGGTGCCGTGGGCGAACATCGCGACGGCGGTGGCGCCGCCGGCCGCGTACACCTCGTCGACGCCGAGCAGGGCGCAGGCGGCGAGGATCGTCGGGTGCGGCAGGCCCCCGAACTCGGCCTGCGGCGGCGAGGCGAGCGCGATGGACTCGACGCCGGCCTCCTGGGCGGGCACCGCGTTCATGATCACGGAGGACGGGTAGACCGACCGGCCGCCGGGCGCGTACAGCCCGACGCGCTCCACGGGCACCCACTTCTCGGTCACGGCCCCGCCCGGCACCACCTGGGTCGTGCGGTCCGTACGACGCTGCTCGCGGTGGACGAGACGGGCGCGCCGGATGGACTCCTCCAGGGCCGCGCGCACGGCCGGGTCGAGCTCGTCCAGCGCCTTGGCCAGGGCCTCGGCCGGAACCCGCACCTGCTCCAGCGTGACCCCGTCGAACTTCTCGGCGAAGTCGATCAGCGCCGCGTCGCCCCGATGATGCACGGCCTCGCAGATCGGACGCACCTTCTCCAGGGCGGCCGAGACGTCGAAGTCGGCTCGGGGCAGCAGGTCGCGCAGGGCGGGGCCCTCGGGGAGGGCGTCGCCACGCAGATCGATTCGGGAGATCACGGAATCAATTCTCTCAGACGGCACTCGGGGCCCGTCCGCGCGTATCAATGGCTGATACAGAATGCGGGGCGACGGCCGGTACGTAGCCTGGCCGGAACCCGGAAGATCACCTTCACGTGTTGATACGTCTTGTGTTCGAGGCGTGACGGAGCGGGCATCACCGCTTGGCGAACACATGACTGACGAGTAGTTGAGGAAGAAGGAAAAGCCGTGACCGAGGGGGACGGCGTCCGGGACGGGGACCTGCCGGACGATCTGACCGCGGCCGAGGCCGGTATGTGGCAGGCGTTCCGCAACGGCAGTGTGTACGACCTGAGCAGCGGCGACCTGCACGTGGACGATCCGCACGGCGGCCACCCGTGGGGGCCCGAGCGGACCGTGCGGGCGCGGATCGTCTGCTGGCTGCTGCTGGACGGCCCGCCGGCGCTGTCCGGCCGGGTGGCCTCGCTGAAGCTGGTCGGCGTCCGGATCGCCGGTCCGCTCGACCTGGCGGGCGGCACGGTCACGCCGTACGTGGAACTGCGCGGCTGCCGGTTCGACGAGGAGATCCTGCTGCCGGAGGCGCATTTCACGACCGTGCGGTTCGTGGACTGCGCGGCGCCGCGCCTGGAGGCGGCCCGGCTGCACACGGAGGGTGACCTGCATCTGCCGCGCTGCCGCTTCCTCGGCGGGGTCCGGCTGACCGACGCGCACATCGGCACCGATCTGCTGCTGAACCAGGCGGTGGTGTACCGGGACCGCAGCGGGCGGTCGATCGCCGCGGACGGCATGACCGTCGGCCAGGACCTCCAGGCCGAGCTCCTGGAGTCGCACGGCGAGCTGAGCCTGCGCAGCGCCAAGGTGGGCGTCTCGCTGAGCCTGCGCGGGGCGCGGCTGCGCAATCCCGACGGGCGGTTCGCGCTGAACGCGCCCCAGCTGACCGTCGGCCGGACCCTGTACCTGACCCCGGCGGGGGTGGGCGGCCCCTGGCAGAGCGGGACGACCCCGGCGCGCGGGACGCGGATCCAGCGGTTCGAGTGCCAGGGCGGGATCCGGCTGGACGACGGGCGGTTCGGGGACGCGGTGGACCTGGAGCGGGCGCGGCTGGCCTTCACGGACGACCAGAACCTGTCGCTGCGCCGGGTGCAGACGCCGGAACTGCGGTTCCTCGGCGAGGAGCCGCAGCGCGGCGGGGTGCTGCTGTCGGGCGCCCGGACCACCAACCTGGTCGACCGGGCGACCAGCTGGCCGGGTCCGGGCCGGCTGCACATGGGCGGCTTCGTCTACGAGAACCTGGTCCCGCAGGGCCCGTTCCCGCTGACCCGGCGCCTCGACTGGGTGGCCGCGGCGACCGCCGAGTACAACCCGGAGCCGTACGAGCGGCTCGCGACCGTGCTGCGGGCCGCCGGCGAGGACGAGGACGCGCGCGAGGTGCTGCTCGCCAAGCAGCGGCGGCGCCGCGAGACGCTGCCGCCGGCCGCCAAGCTCTGGGGGTACGCGCAGGACCTGACGGTGGCCTACGGCTACCGGCCGGGCCGGGCGGCGGTGTGGATGGCGGTGCTGTGGGCGGCGGGCACGCTCGGGTTCACGCACGCCCCGCATCCGCCGATGAACTCCGGCGGCCACCCGGCCTGGGATCCGGCGCTGTTCGTCCTGGACCTGCTGCTGCCGGTGATCGACCTGGGCCAGGTCGGCCAGTGGCGGCTCACCGGCGGCTGGCAGTGGGCGGCGGCGGTGATGATCCTGCTGGGCTGGATCCTGGCGACGACGGTGGCGGCGGGGGCGACGAGGCTGCTGAGGCGGGGGTGACGAGCGGTGCCACGGAGGCACCGGCGTCTCTGACAGGTACCGAACAGATGAGCACCCCTCACCTTTTACCCGCCCTTGACCGGCGGCCGTACAACTTTCGTGGAGTTCGCCATACCGTCTGGCGCAGCTCCGAGCTGCGGACTTTCAATGGTCAACACCATGGCTTCGCTGCGCACGCTCTTCCGTTCCCCACGGAGGGCAACGACCGCCTCGCCTCGCGCCGCCGGACCGCTCCCGGCCGACGACGAGGTGTTCCTCGACGCGCCCGACGAACGGCTCGCCCCCGCGCTGGTCGCGGCCGGCCGGGGCGAGCACGAACCCGCCGCGACACTGCTGGCCGGCACCCGGAGCGCGGCCGAGTGGGAGGAACGGGACCGGTACGTGCACCGGCTCGCGCTCTTCGCCCGCTCCCGTGCCGAGTGGCTCGACGAGTGGGCCGTGACCGCCCCGCAGGACCCGGACCTGCTGCTGGTCCAGGCCCAGCTCGCGGTGGACCACGCCTGGGACTCCCCCGCCCGCGCGGAACTCCTGCGCCCGCTCAGCCCCCTGATCACGGCGGCCGCCCGCGGCGACGACCGGGACCCGGTGCCGTGGCGGATCGCGCTCGACCACGCCCGCGGCACGAACGCCGGCCACAAGTACTTCGAGGAGCTGTGGGAGGCGGCGGTCCGGCGCGCCCCGCACCACTCCGGCTGCCATGTGGCGGCGCTGCGCTACCTGGCCACGTACTGGCACGGCTCGCACGGCGAGTGCTTCGACTTCGCCGACCTGGCCGCGCAGGACGCCCCGCCGGACTCGCTCGTCCAGGCCCTGCCGGCCCGCGCGGCCTTCGGCTACCTCACCGACGGCTGCGGCCCCGAGGTGCCGCGCGCCCGCCTGGACGCGGCGGCCGACCGGGCGATCGCCCTCTCCGCACGGTTCCCGGCGGCCGACCCCTGGCCGGCCGAGGTCCGCAACCAGCTGATGTACCTGCTGGTCCGGCTGAACCGCCCGGAGGCGGCCCGCACCCAGCTGCACCTGATCGGCCCGTACGTCACGTCCTTCCCCTGGGACCGCCTCTCCGACGACCCGCTGGGCCATTTCCTGCGGCTGCGCGACCACCTGCTGGCCGGTACCGAACCGCCGCCGGAGGCCGCGCCGATCCCCTCGCCGAGGGCGGCGGGGCGCCCACGGGCCGAGCACGGCGGACATGTCACCGCCGATGACCACTAGGCTGTGGCGCCGTGACCACCGTCCGTCTCCCCCTCTTCCCACTGAACTCGGTGCTGTTCCCGGGGCTGGTGCTGCCGCTGAACGTCTTCGAGGAGCGTTATCGCGCCATGATGCGCGACCTGCTGAAGACGCCCGAGGAAGAACCACGCCGGTTCGCCGTCGTGGCGATCCGCGACGGCCACGAGGTGGCGCCGAGCGCGCCGGGCATGCCGGACCCGACGGCCCAGCCCGACCGGGGCCCGGCGGCCGGCTTCGGGCCCGACCCGCTCAAGTCCTTCCACCGGGTGGGCTGTGTGGCGGACGCGGCGACGATCCGGGAGCGGGCGAACGGCACGTTCGAGGTGCTGGCGACGGGGACGACCCGGGTGCGGCTGCTCTCCGTCGACGCGTCGGGCCCGTTCCTGACGGCGGAGCTGGAGGAGCTGCCGGAGGAGCCGGGCGACGAGGCCGGCGCGCTGGCCGAGGGCGTCCTGCGGGCCTTCCGCCAGTACCAGAAGCGCCTGGCGGGCGCGCGGGAGCGCTCGCTCACCGCGGGCATGGACCTCCCCGACGAACCGGCCGTCGTCTCCTACCTGGTCGCGGCCGCGATGATGCACGACACCCCCACCAAGCAGCGGCTGCTCCAGGCCCCCGACACCGCCTCCCGCCTGCGCGACGAGCTGAAACTCCTTCGCTCCGAGACGGCGATCATCCGTAACCTGCCGTCACTGCCCGCGGCGGACCTGACGCGGTCGCCGACGAGTCTGAACTGAGCCGGGGTTTCCTGACATGCCGAAGAAGCCGAAGAAGAACCAGCCCGGGGGCGGCGGCACCCCGGCGACGGTGGCCCTGACCACGGCCGGCGTGGACTTCACGGTCCACTCCTACGACCACGACCCCGCCCACCCGTCCTACGGCGAGGAGGCGGCGGAGGCGATGGGCGTGTCCCCCGACCGTGTCTTCAAGACCCTGGTCGCGGACGTGGACGGCGCGCTCACGGTCGCTGTCGTCCCCGTGGCCGGCAGCCTGGACCTCAAGGCCCTGGCAACGGCGGTCGGCGGCAAACGCGCGGCGATGGCGGACCCGGCCCTGGCCGAGCGCACCACGGGCTACGTCCGCGGCGGCATCTCCCCGCTGGGCCAGCGCAAGAAACTCCCCACGGTCCTGGACGCCTCGGCATCGGCCCACGCCACGATCTGCGTCTCGGCGGGCCGCCGCGGCCTGGAGGTGGAACTCACCCCGACCGCCCTCGCCACCCTCACGAACGCGACCCTCGCGCCCATCGGACGTGCGTGACCCCTCGACGGAGTCTCCGTGCTCGGTTAAGTACGGAAGACATGTCGAAGAAGACACGGAAAAGGAAGTGGCGCCTGAAGAAGGCCCGCTCGAACCACGGTCGCCGTCCGGCATAGGGACACCCGGGACCCAGACCACGGAATAACCCGCCCGCACAGCCCCCGCACCCCTGCCGGCCCCCGCCACAACACCCACCAGGCAACACCCCACCCGCGGGCCGGCGGGGGCCTTTCGCGCAGTTCCCCGCGCCCCTGACTCTTCTGCCGCCGCCCCCGCTCGCCAGTCACCGACTCCGGCGTTTGAGAACGACACCCGGTCCGCGCCCCTTCCAGCCCGTCCGGCCTTCGGACGACAGCCGATCCGCGCCCCCTTCAGCCCCGTCCGGCCTTGAGACGACAGCCGGTCTGTGCCCTCTTCAGCCCGTCCGGCGTTTGAGGACGAGGCCGTTCAGGCCGAGCGGGGGTGCGGGGGC